>NZ_CP124620.1:321818-643636 GCF_030128875.1 Stenotrophomonas sp. BIO128-Bstrain
TACACCCAGCCGGTGCTGCGCCCGTCGGACGATGAACTGCAGCGCATCGCCGCGCTGATCGGCGAGGGCAAGCGCATCGGCATCTACGCAGGTGCGGGCTGCGAACATGCGCATGATGCCCTGGTCGCGCTGGGTGCCCGGCTCAAGGCACCGATCGCGCATACCTCGCGCGCGAAGGACTTCGTGGAGTACGACAACCCGTACAACATGGGCATGACCGGCATCTTCGGCATCGAGTCCGGGTATCACACGCTGATGGCCTGCGACACGCTGCTGCTGCTCGGCGCGGACTTCGCTTGGGGCCAGTACTACCCGGACAAGGCCACGCTGATCCAGGTGGACCGCGATGGCAGCCATCTGGGCCGCCGGCATCCGGTGAATCTGGGCGTGGTGGGGGATATCGGCCCGACCCTGGAGGCATTGCTGCCGCTTCTGCCCGAACGCGAGGACCGCAGCTTCCTGGATGAGTGCATGGAGCACCGCGAGAAGGCGCTGGCCACGCGGGCCAAGGAAGAGCAACCGGGCGAAGGCGAGCTGATCCACCCGCAGCATCTCACCGCGCTGATCGACCGCCACGCTGCCGACGACGCGCTCTTTACCGCAGATGGCGGCTCGCCGATGGTGTGGATCCTGCGCCATATCCGCGTCAATGGGCGCCGCCGCACGCTGACCAGCCTGCTGCACGGCACGATGGCCAACGCGATGCCGCAGGCGCTGGGCCTGCAGAAGGCCTACCCGGGCCGCCAGGTGATTTCGCTGTCCGGTGATGGTGGCCTGGCGATGCTGCTGGGCGACCTGCTCACCGCCGTGCAGGAAAACCTGCCGATCAAGGTGGTGGTCTACAACAACAGTTCGCTGAATTTCGTCGAGCTGGAGCAGAAGGTCGAAGGCCTGCTGGACAACTACACCGACCTGAAGAACCCTGACTTCGGCCGCCTGGCCGAGGTGATCGGGTTCTACGGCCGCACCGTGACCCGCTCGGAGGACCTGGAGCAGGCGGTGAAGGATTTCCTGGCGCACCCGGGCCCGGCGCTGCTGGACGTGCACACCAGCCCGACCGAGCTGGTGATGCCGCCGCAGGTGGAAGCCAAGCAGGTGGCCGGTACTGCCCTGTACGCGGCCAAGGCGCTGCTGAGCGGGCGGGTCGGGGATGTACGGGACCTGCTGGCGAACAACTTCCTCAACAAGCCCTGATCCCCACGCTCCGGTAGTGCCGGCCGCTGGCCGGCTCCCCAGGATTCATCCGACGGTATCGGGAGCCGGCCAGCGGCCGGCACTACGCGAGCGCAATCGGGTATGCGATGACCCATACATCCCGGCGTTCCATTGATGTGCCTGTTACTGGGGGCGGCGAGGCCCTACCATCGGCTACCCCCTCCCCATGGCCGCCCCCCGCGCATGTCCGCCTCCGCTCCCGTCCCCACCGGACGCCCCCGCTGGTTCGTCGCCGGCGATCTCAACGGTTTCTTCGGCCTGGTGGTCGACAACCTGTCCATCCTCGGCTTCATCGCGATGGCCCTGGTCGGCATCTTCCAGTTCCCCGCGGATGTGGTGTTCGGCCGCATGTTCCCGGGCACCGCCTTCGGCGTGCTGGTCGGCAACGTGCTCTACACCTGGATGGCGCGCCGCCTGGCCGCGCGCACCGGTCGCGATGATGTCACCGCGATGCCGCTCGGCCTGGACGCGCCGACCAGCATCGGCATGGCGCTGCTGGTGCTCGGCCCGGCCTTCCTCGCCTTCAAGGGCCAGGGCCTGGCCCCGCACGATGCGGCCATCGCCACCTGGCAGCTGGGCATGGCCTCGCTGGTGATCATGGGCGTGCTCAAGGTGATCCTGTCGTTCTTCGGCGAGGCGGTGACCCGCGCGCTGCCGCGCGCCTCGCTGCTCGGCTCGATCGCCGGCATCGCGATCGTGCTGATGGGCTTCCTGCCGCTGCTGGAAACGCTGCGCTCGCCGGTCGTCGGCTTCGTCACCCTGGGCCTGCTGCTGTACGTGCTGATCGCCAAGCGCAAACTGCCGATCCGCGCGCCCGGCGTGCTGGTCGCCTTCGTCTTCGGCACGATCCTGTACTACGGACTCGGCCTGGCCGGCCTGGGTGC
Organism: Stenotrophomonas sp. BIO128-Bstrain; assembly: GCF_030128875.1. Taxonomy (NCBI): domain Bacteria; kingdom Pseudomonadati; phylum Pseudomonadota; class Gammaproteobacteria; order Lysobacterales; family Lysobacteraceae; genus Stenotrophomonas; species Stenotrophomonas sp. BIO128-Bstrain. Next base: position 323,918 of record NZ_CP124620.1, read on the forward strand.
GCCGGGCTTCAAGGTGCCTGAGTGGGTACCGCCGCAGGTGGTGCTGCCCTGGCCGACACTGGGGTTCATCGACGGCCTGCCGACCGCGATCACCTACCTGCCGCTGCTGCTGCCGTTCGGCCTGCTGATGGTGGTCGGTGGCATCAACGTTTCCGAAAGCGCGCGTGCGGCCGGTGATGATTACCGCACCCGCGACATCCTGCTGGTGGAGGCCGTCGCCACGCTGGTGGCCGGGTTCTGCGGCGGCGTCGCGCAGACCACGCCGTACATCGGCCAGCCGGCCTACAAGCACATGGGCGCGCGCAGCGGTTACACGCTGCTGACCGGTCTGTTCGTCGGCATCGGCGGCATGCTGGGGGTGATTTCCGGGCTGGTGCAGTGGCTGCCGCTGGCCGTGCTGGCGCCGATCATCGTGTACGTGGCGATCGACATCACCACCCAGGCCTTCCAGGCCACGCCGCGCGAGCACGCGGGCGCGATGGTGCTCGGCTTCCTGCCTTCGGTGGCCTACCTGCTGGCGATCAAGGCCCCGGGCTGGATCGCCCCGGAACAGCTCGCGGCGATGACCACTACGCTGGACGGGCATGGCCTGCCGGAGCTGGCGGTGATCTTCACCCTGGGCAACGGCTTCATCATCACCTCGATGCTGTGGATCGCGGCGGTGGTGGCGATGATCGATGGGAAGCTGCTGCGCGCCTCCGGGTTCCTGCTGGTGGCTGCGGTGCTGACCCTGTTCGGCCTGATCCACTCGGTGGACCCGCGCGGTGGCATCTATCTGCCGTGGCAGCTGGAGGGCCTGCCGAAGATCATCAGCTGGCAGTTCACCGGCGCGTACGTGGCGCTGGCCGGGTTGCTGGCGCTGTTGTCGCTGCAGAAGCAGCCTTCGGAACGCGCGTAGCGCTCTCGTAGTGCCGGCCGCTGGCCGGCTGCGTTTCATTGTGCTCACGACCAACGGTCGTGAGCTACCGAATGGGGCAGGTCTGCTGGGGAGCCGGCCAGCGGCCGGCACTACCTGCTCACGACCAACGGTCGTGAGCTACCGAATGGGGCAGGTCTGCTGGGGAGCCGGCCAGCGGCCGGCACTACCTGCTCACGACCAGCGGTCGTGAGCTACCGCTGCACGCCTCGCGGCGGCCGGCGCGGCATCATTGCTCGCCATCCAGCTCCGGGTAATGCCGGAAAATGCCGTTGGTGTTGAACGCCAGGCGCCGTTCCGAGGCGAGATAGGCGGCGATGTTGGGCCGGGTTTCCACCCGGTCCTTCAGGGCGCGCAGCTGCGGCAGCGTCGGCCAAAGGGCCTGCATGCGGCGCGGGAACATGTACTCCAGCCCGCTCAGCAGCTGGAACAGCGACAGATCCACATAGGAGTGCTCGCGCAGCGGATGACGCCCACCGTTGTGCTTGAGCACGTTCTCGAAGTAACCGAGGAACTTGGGCATGCGCTCGCCGCGCATCGACGTCGCGCGCGCTCTGGCTTCGTGTTTCTGGTCGTCGTAGTACTTCGACGCTGCGATCGGGTGGTGGGTGTCATGCACCTCGGCCACCAGATCGGCGATGGTCAGCTGCAACTGCAGGGCCTGCTGCCGCCGTGAACTGGCATCGGGCACCAGGCCGAGCTCCGGTCCCAGATGATCCAGGATCGCGCCCACCTGGGCGATCACCTGCCGGCCGGTGCGCAGGAATGGGGGGGCAAACGGCTGCAGGCCCTCGACCTTGCCGTCCAGATACGGCTGCATCACGGCATCGCCGTGGACCCGCGCCATATCCGTGTAGCCCGCGCCCGCATCCTCCAGCGCCAGCCGCACGAACTCGCCGCGGCCCTGGATGCCGGTCCAGTAATACAGTTCGTAATGCATGCAGCCACTCCGTGCGGAACCGGTGGCCAGCATGGCCCGCGCAGCCGAAAGCAGGCGTGAGCGCAGCGTGGTTCCCGTGCTAGGGTCGGGCGGGGATGTCGATGGGAGCAGGCGATGCGGATGTGGGCGATGGGCGTGTGCGTGGCGATGTTGCCGGCTGCCGTAGCGGCCGACCCGGTGGCCCTGCACGATGGCTTCGGCTACAGCGATGCAGTGCTGCGTGCGGAACTGACGACGCTGCGCGAGATGAGCGGGGTATCCGGTGCACGCCGGCACCTGGGTGCGGCAGGCTATCACCGCGTCCGTGGTGAGCTGGCCGCCTCCAATCGGGCTGCACGCCAGTGCCTGGACGAAACCCGCGATGCGCCGCCTGCGCTGCAGGGGCTGGCCTTCCTGTGCGAATCCACCTTGGCCGGCAACGCGCTGATCGAGGGCGATATCGCTGGATGGGCGAGCCTGATGCTGCGCGTGCGCGAGGACTACCAGCGCACCATCGTGCCGATGCTCAAGCCCGGCGACGAGGTGCCCGATGTCACCCGCCCGGCATTCGCGGCGTTCACCACCTGGCCGCGCAGTGCGCCGCCCGTTGCCGAGCGCGAGCAGGAGGTGGCGGTGCCGATCCAGTTCAGCAACGAGCTGCCCTCGGTCACGCTTACCCTGCACGGCACGCGCGACGGCCATCCCGTCAGCCAGGAGGCTGCCTTCATCGTCGATACCGGCGCCCCGCGTTCGCACATCACGCGCGCGCTGGCCGAATCGCTGGGCCTGACGGTGACCGAAAACTTCGTGGTCTCACGCATCATCGACGGCGACATCCAGCAGGCGGGGCTGGCTGCACCGATCGATATCGAGCTGGGCGGGCAGCGGGTGCGCGACGTCTCGTTCAACAGCGAAGCCACGCGCGAGCTCAACCTGATCGGCCTCGATGTGCTGCGCGCGCTGGGACGGATCCGCCTTTCCCGCGACACGCTGACGCTGCTCGGGACGCAGACTCCAGCCGCCTGCACACGGCGGATGGTGTTCACCTCCTCGTTGTGGGGGCCGTTCCAGCAGGCCCGCTACCCGATCCGCGGTCGCGAAAACACGCTCATGCTGGTCGACACCGGCTTCAATGGGGCATTCCAGATGCGGGGTGCGCCGCGTTCGTCGGTGCCGGGCGCCGCAATCCAGCGCAAGAATGTCATCACCACGCGCGGCGCGGAGGACATCGAGTACGCGCCGGCCAGCACGCCATTGCAGGTGGCCGATACGTTGGCGAACATTCCGGTGGATATCGCCTTCCAGCCGCCGGATCTGTTTCCCTCGTCCTGGCGGGTCGGCTACGGCGTCACCGGCGGCTACGACGTGGCGCTGGACCTGCCGGCCGGCATCGGCTGCCTGGTGCCATTGCCGCCCGAACCGCCCCTGCTGGACCGCCCGCCAGGGGCCTGACGAAGCCTGAATCGGCATCTCATCCACCCTTGAAACACGCCCCCGTAACCGCATCTCAGGGACAGTGCTGGCACGGCCAGCCCCGTTTACATCGAGGACAAGAACATGCGGATGGACAAGCTCACCTCGCGTTTCCAGCAGGCGCTGGCCGACGCGCAGTCGTTGGCCGTGGGCCGCGACCACAACATCATCGAACCGGTACATGTGTTCAGCGCGCTGCTGGACCAGCAGGGTGGCAGCACGCGCCCGCTGCTGGCCCAGGCCGGCGTCAACGTGCCGGTACTGCGCGAACGTTTGAATGAAACCCTGGAGGCCCTGCCCAAGGTCTCCGGGCAGGAAGGCAACCTGTCGATCGGCAACGATCTGAACCGGCTGCTCAACAACACCGACAAGCTGGCCCAGCAGCACGGCGATGCCTTCATCGCCAGTGAGTGGTTCGTGCTGGCCGCGGTCGACGATGGCGGCACCCTGGGCATGGCGCTGCGCGCCGCCGGTGCCGACAGGAAGAAGATCGAAACCGCCATCGACAAGGTGCGCGGCGGCGAGACCGTGCAGTCGGAAAATGCGGAAGACCAGCGCCAGGCGCTGGAGAAATACACCATCGACCTGACCGCGCGCGCAGAGAGCGGCAAGCTGGATCCGGTGATCGGCCGCGATGAGGAGATCCGTCGCACCATCCAGGTCCTGCAGCGCCGCACCAAGAACAACCCGGTGCTGATCGGTGAGCCCGGCGTGGGCAAGACCGCCATCGTGGAGGGCCTGGCCCAGCGCATCATCAACGACGAAGTGCCCGAGGGCCTGCGCGGCAAGCGCGTGCTGTCGCTGGACATGGGCGCGCTGATCGCCGGTGCCAAGTTCCGCGGCGAGTTCGAAGAGCGCCTGAAGGGCGTGCTCAACGACCTGGCCAAGAGCGAAGGGCAGGTGATCCTGTTCATCGACGAACTGCACACGATGGTCGGCGCCGGCAAGGCCGACGGCGCGATGGACGCCGGCAACATGCTCAAGCCAGCGCTGGCGCGCGGTGAGCTGCACTGCGTCGGTGCGACCACGCTGGACGAATACCGCAAGTACATCGAGAAGGATGCTGCGCTGGAGCGCCGCTTCCAGAAGGTGCTGGTGGGCGAGCCGAGCGTGGAAGACACTATCGCGATCCTGCGCGGGCTGAAGGAAAAGTACGCCGTGCACCATGGCGTGGAAATCACCGACCCGGCGATCGTCGCCGCGGCCACGCTGTCGCACCGTTACATCGCCGACCGGCAGTTGCCGGACAAGGCCATCGACCTGATGGACGAGGCCGCCTCGCGCATCCGGATGGAGATCGACTCCAAGCCGGAGGAACTGGATCGGTTGGAGCGCCGCGTGATCCAGCTCAAGATCCAGCGCGAAATGCTCAAGAAAGAAAAGGACGACGCCTCGCGCCAGCGCCTGGCCGATCTGGAAACCGACATCGATGCGCTGGAGCGCGAGTTCTCCGATCTCAATGAAATCTGGAAGTCGGAGAAGGCGACGCTGCAGGGTGCCACCCGGATCAAGGAACAGATCGAACAGGCCAAGCTGGAACTGGAATCGGCGCAGCGCCGCCAGGATTTCGGCCGTATGAGCGAGATCCAGTATGGGCAGCTGCCGCAGCTGGAAAAGCAGCTGGCCGCCGCGCAGGAAGTGGAAACCAGTGAGTTCAAGCTGGTCCAGGACCGGGTGACCGCCGAGGAGATCGCCGAAGTGGTCTCGCGTTGGACCGGCATCCCGGTCAACCGCATGCTCGAAGGCGAGCGCGACAAGCTGCTGCGCATGGAAGAGGTGCTGCACAACCGCGTGGTCGGCCAGGAAGAGGCGATCAAGGTGGTCTCCGATGCGGTGCGGCGTTCGCGTGCGGGCCTGTCCGATCCGGACCGTCCCAGCGGCTCGTTCCTGTTCCTGGGGCCGACCGGCGTGGGCAAGACCGAGCTGTGCAAGTCGTTGGCCGAGTTCCTGTTCGACAGCGCCGACGCGATGATCCGCATCGACATGAGCGAGTTCATGGAGAAGCACAGCGTCGCGCGCCTGATCGGTGCGCCCCCGGGCTACGTGGGCTACGAAGAAGGTGGCTACCTGACCGAGGCGGTGCGTCGTCGCCCGTATTCGCTGATCCTGCTCGATGAGGTGGAGAAGGCGCATCCGGACGTGTTCAACATCCTGCTGCAGGTGCTGGACGATGGCCGCCTGACCGATGGCCAGGGCCGCACGGTGGACTTCCGCAATACCGTCATCGTGATGACCTCCAACCTGGGCTCGCACCAGATCCAGGACATGAGCAGCGATGACAGCCCGGAGGCCTACACGCAGATGAAGGCCGCGGTGATGGGCGTGGTGCAGGCGCACTTCCGCCCGGAATTCATCAACCGCCTGGACGACATCGTGGTGTTCCACCCGCTGGACAAGGTGCAGATCAAGCAGATCGCCCGCATCCAGATGCAGGGCCTGGAAAAGCGCCTGGCCGAACGCGGCCTGCGCATCGAGGTCAGCGACGAGGCCTTCCAGCTGCTGGGCAACGTCGGCTTCGATCCGGTCTATGGTGCGCGTCCGCTCAAGCGTGCGATCCAGTCGCAGCTGGAGAACCCGCTGGCGCAGAAGATCCTGTCCGGCGAGTTCCTCAACGGCGATGTGATCCGGGTCGATGCGGCCGAGGGCAAGCTGGTGTTCGTGAAGGGCTAAGCCCCGCGCGCACCGGAGGCCTGATAACCGTTGAGCCTCACACCATGCATGTTTGGCATGAACCCCCGCCTCGGCGGGGGTTTTTTGTTCGGTATCGTCGGCATTCACCTGGAGGCGATGCGCTATGTCCGAACACGGCAGTCCCGAATCACAGTGGCGCGCGGAGACCATCGCGGTGCATGGCGGTTACCGGCCCGACCCCACCACGCGCGCGGTGGCAGTGCCGATCTACCAGACCGTGGCCTACGCCTTCGATGACACCCAGCACGGCGCGGACCTGTTCGACCTGAAGGTGCCGGGCAACATCTACACCCGCATCATGAACCCGACCACGGACGTGCTCGAGCAGCGCATCGCCGCGCTGGAGGGCGGGATCGGTGCACTGGCACTAGCCTCGGGCCAGGCCGCGATCACCTACGCGATCCAGACCATCGCCGAGGCGGGCGACAACATCGTCTCGGCCAGTGCCCTGTACGGCGGCACCTACAACCTGTTCGCGCACACGCTGCCGCAGTTCGGGATCGAAACGCGCTTTGCGGACTACCGCGATCCGCAGGCGTTCGGCGCGCTGATCGATGAGCGCACCAAGGCGGTGTTCGTCGAATCCATTGGCAACCCGCGCGGCAACATCACCGACATCGAGGCGGTAGCAAAGATCGCGCATGCGCATGGCGTGCCGCTGATCGTGGACAACACGGTCGCCACGCCGTACCTGCAGCGCTCGTTCGACTTCGGCGCGGACATCGTCGTGCATTCGCTGACCAAGTATCTCGGTGGTCATGGGACCAGCCTGGGCGGGGCGATCGTGGATTCCGGGCGCTTTCCCTGGGCGGAGCACAAGCAGCGCTTCCGCCGCTTGAACGAGCCGGACGTGAGCTACCACGGCGTGGTCTACACCGACGCCCTAGGGCCGGCGGCCTACATCGGCCGCGCGCGGGTGGTCCCGCTGCGCAATACCGGCGCGGCCATCTCACCGTTCAATTCCTTCCTGATCCTGCAGGGCATCGAGACCTTGGCGCTGCGCCTGGACCGGATCAACGCCAACACGCTGGCGGTGGCCGAACACCTTCAGCGCCATCCCAAGGTGGCGTGGGTCAACTACGCCGCGCTGCCCGACCATCCCGAGCACGCGTTGGTGCAGAAGTACCTGCGCGGCCACGGTTCCGGCGTGCTGACCTTCGGCCTGCCCGGTGGCCGCGCCGCAGGCGCGCGCTTCCTGGATGCGCTGCAGCTGTTCACTCGCCTGGTGAACCTGGGCGATGCCAAGTCACTGGCCACGCATCCGGCCTCGACCACCCACCGGCAGCTGGATGCGGCCGAGCTGGAGAAGGCGGGCGTCAGCGAAGACACGGTGCGGCTGTCGGTGGGCATCGAACACATCGACGACCTGCTCGCCGATCTGGAGCAGGCGTTGGCCAAGGCGTAGGGGCAGGACCCACGGCGGCCGGTGCGGGCCGGCCGCCGTGGGGTTTTTCCATGCGGCCATGGGATTCTCCGCCATGGGGTAGAGCCACGCCATGCGTGGCTGCTACTTCTTCCGGCGCCGCAGCCAGGCATGGCGTGGCTACCGGCAGGGTTAGGATCGGCTGACGATCGCCCAACTCCGCAAGATCGGCCACGCGCAGGGGCGCGGCAAGACGCACGCTGAGCGTCACCTAGAGAGGGAGCCCGCCATGCGCCGCATTGCCCAGGTCCGCCAGCGCCACGGTATCGATCGCGTCATCGCCCATCTGCAGGCCTGCCTGCGTGCTGGCGATCCCTTGCCGGATCTGGAAGCGCTGGCCGCGATCGCGCACCAGTCACCGTTCCATTTCCATCGCCTGTACCGCGCGCTGACCGGCGAAACGCCCGGGCGCACCGTGGCGCGCCTGCGCTTGCTGCAGGCGCTGCAGCTGCTCGGCAAGGCGGACAGCCGGGTGACCGAGGTGGCCTTGAACGTCGGTTATGAAAGCCCACAGGCGCTGGCCCGTGCCTGTCGCCAGGCGCTGGATGCCACGCCGAGCAGCCTGCGCGAGAATGCCGGGCTGCGCAGCCACTGGCAACAGCGGCTGGCACTGCCGGCGGGCGATCACGCCGGCGGGACGGTGCCGTTGCAGGTCACGGTGACCACACTGGAACCCTTCGATGTGGTGGCGCTGCGCACGCAAGGGGCCTTCGATGATCTGGATCAGGCGTTCGGCGAGATCTTCACCTGGGCCGCCGAGCAGGGCTGGGTCGAACAGCTGCAGCAGCTGATCGGCATCGCACGGACGGACCACCGCGATGCGCCGGCGCAGGAATGCGTATTCGATTGCGCAATGGGCTTCGGGCGCACGCCGCAGGCGCTACCCACCCCGCTGCGTGCGCTGACGCTGGGCGGTGGCACGTATGCCGTGCTGCGCCATGTGGGCAGTTACGCGGGCCTGGAAGCGGCCACTGATGCCCTGCTACGCGACTGGCTGCCCGACAGTGGTCACACGCTGCGCGATGCAGAGCTGTACTACCACTACCTGGATGACCCCGAACAGGTGCCCGACGCCATCCTGCGCGCCGATATCTGCGTGCCGGTGGGGTAGCGGCGGTCAGACCACCGGAATGCTGTGCTGCTGCCCCATCGTGCGGTACGGCGGGGTGGACATCACCATCTCGGCCAGCGAGTAGGCCAGCTCGCGCTCGGCCATGACCGTGCCATCGGCGCCGTGGGCGAGCAGGTGCTTCACCTCGGCATCGCTGTGTGCGCGCGCCAGCAGGGTCAGGCCCGGATTGAGCGCGCGCAACTTGGCCAGGGTCTCACCGGCTTCCAGCGGCTGCGGAATCGCCAGCACGGCGATCTTGGCGCGCTCGGGGTGTGCTTCGGCCAGCACGCGATCGGAGGCCGCGCTGCCACGGATGCCCGGCAGGCCGGCCGCATGCGCCTCGGCGACGTGCTCCTTGTTGTCGTCGATGATCATCACCGGCACGCCACGGTCGCGCAGGACCTGCGCCAGCGCGCTGCCGACGCGGCCGTAGCCGATCACGATGGCATGGTCGTGCAGGTCCAGCGAGGGGCCGGGCGGCAGCTCGGTCTCCACCGCAGTGGGGGTGGTTTCCTGGTTCTTCAGCAGCCAGCGGTCGAGCAGGCCGAACACCAGCGGGTTGAGCATGATCGAGATCAGCGCACCGGCCAGTACCAGGGCCTGGCCGGTCGGCGGCAGGATCTTCAGGGTCACGCCGAGGCCGGCGATGATGAAGGCGAATTCGCCGATCTGCGCCAGGCTGGCCGAGATGGTCAGCGCGGTACCGGTCGGGTGGCCGAAGGCACGCACGATCACGAACGCGGCGGCAGACTTGCCGAACATGATGATCGCAGCGGTGGCCAGCACCTGCCACGGGTGCTCGATCAGGATGGCCGGGTTGAACAGCATGCCGACCGAAACGAAGAACAGCACCGCGAACGCATCGCGCAGCGGCAGGGAATCGTTGGCGGCCTTGTGGCTCAGCTCCGATTCGTTGAGCAGCATGCCGGCGAAGAACGCGCCCAGCGCGAAGGAGACGCCGAACAGCATCGCCGAGCCGAATGCCACGCCCAGCGCGATCGCCAGCACGGCCAGGGTGAACAGCTCGCGCGAGCCGGTACCGGCGATGCGTTCCAGGATCCATGGGATCACCCGGCGCCCGACCACCAGCATCACCGCCACGAACAGGCCCAGCTGCACGAAGGTCCAGCCGATGCTGGCCAGCACGCTGCCGACGGTATGGGTTTCATTGGCCGCATCGGGGCCGAACACGCCGGCCAGCACCGGCATCATCACAAGCGCCAGGACGCAGGCCAGGTCTTCCACGATCAGCCAGCCGATCGCGATCTTGCCGCGCGTGGTTTCCAGCAGGCGCCGTTCTTCCATCGCGCGCAGCAGCACCACGGTACTGGCGGTGGCCAGCGAGAAACCGAACACCACGCCGTAGATCACCGGCCAGCCCATCAACGCGGCCAGGCCCCAGCCGAGCAGCGTGGCGACCAGGATCTGGCCGATCGCACCCGGGATGGCGATCGCTTTGACCTCCATCAGATCTTTCAGCGAGAAATGCAGGCCGACCCCGAACATCAGCAGCATCACACCGATCTCGGCCAGCTGGTTGGCCAGGGCCTGGTCGGCAACGAAGCCGGGGGTGAACGGGCCTACGCAGATGCCTGCAATCAGATAACCGACCAGGGGAGACAAACGCAGCTTGTTGGCCAGCGCGCCGAAGATGAAGGCGAGCCCAAGGCCAACGGCAACGATGTTGATCAGGTCGGTGTCATGGTGCATCGGGGCTCGCAAAGATGGGGGGTGCCCCGATTTTCACCGATGCAGCCGGTCCGGGCAAACATCCTTGCTCGCAATGCTGCTATGTCCCCGTGGTCAGGTCATGTGCTGTCCGGGACAGCGAAGGCGCGCTGCGATGAATGCGCAGATCCCGGCATTTCGGCGGCCCAAACGCACATGCCCCGGGTGACCGGGGCATGGGAAAACCGGTGTTGCCGGCCGGCGGCCGGCAACTACGCGATGCCTGGGGTTCATGGGCTGCCGGCCAGCGGCCGGCACTACCCTGTTACCACTTGTAGGTCACGCGGCCGTACACGTAGGCACCATTGAACCCGTACGGCGAGTAGTTGCTGTAAGGCAGCATGCCCCAGGTGGAGTTCTGCAGGTCCACGGTGCGGTCGGGGTACTCGTCCAGGATGTTGTCCGCACCCAGGGTCAGGGTCCAGTTCTCGCTGGGCTTGTAGCTGGCCGAGGCATCGAGAACCCACGAGGCGTCGTAGGTCTGGTCACGCAGGGCGGTGGCCGAGTTGCGCACGGTGAACGAGCCGTAGCGCGTGGCGGCCAGGTTGAGGTCCCAGCGATCCGAACGCCACGTGCCGCTGAGGATGGTCTTGTCGCGCGGGTAGCTGTCTTCGATGCGGCCGATCTCATCGCGGCCGATCAGCGACTGGGTGATGCCCAGCGCGCCGAACACCGCCGGCGAGGCGATGAACTTCTTCACCTCGGTCTCGTTGTAGCTGTAGGCCGCGGTCAGTTCCAGCGAACTGGCGGCGAAGGGGATGGTGTAGCTGGAGACCGCATCCACGCCGCGGGTGCGGGTGTCCACGCCGTTGGTGAAGTAGGAGAACGCCGTGACACCCGGCAGCCCCAGGTTGGACAGCAGCGCATTGGCGGCGTCATTGGTGGTGATGTTGGTGGACAGCACGATGCGGTCATCGATGTCGATCTGGTACGCATCCACGGTCAGGTACAGCCGGTCCACCGGCTGCAGCACCAGGCCCAGGCTGTAGGAGGTCGAGCTCTCGGCCTTCAGCGGGCTGGCGCCCAGCGCCTGCGCGGCCGGGCTGGTGGTCGGGAAGGTGCCGCGTTCGACGAACACGCCGTTGACGATCGTGCTGGTCACCGCCTGGTAGCTCTGCTGGGCCAGCGACGGCGCGCGGAAGCCGCTGGACGCCGTGGCGCGCAGGGCGACCTTGTCGGTGAAGGCGTAGCGTGCGGAGAGCTTGCCGGAGAACTTGTCGCCGAAGTCCGAGTAGTCCTCGTAGCGGCCGGTGACACCGGCGGAGAACTTGTCGCTGAGGTCGGCTTCCAGGCCAGCGTAGACGGCGTAGTTGTCGCGGTCGGCGTCCACGGCGTTGAGCGGGGTGAAGCCGCCGAAGCCCTGCGCACCGCTGCCGGTGTAGGAATTCAGTTCACCGGCCGATTGCTCCCACTTCTCCTTGCGGTACTCACCGCCGAAGGACAGCGTGACCGGGTAGGCCAGGCCCCAGTCCAGTGTCTTGGTCACATCGGCATTGACGATGTTCTGGGTGTACTCCAGCGCGCCGTCGTAGAACGAGCGCGGGCTGTTTACGCCGAGTGCGTAGTTGATGCTGTTGCGGGTGTGGAAATCGATCTTGTTGGCGCCGTAGTTGTAGCTGACATCCCAGTTCCAGCCGCTGTCCGTATCGCCCTTGACGCCAGCGACCAGCGAGCGGTCCTTGGAGTACTGGTTGATCTCCGGCACGAAGCCGTCCGGGTAGGTCTGCGCCAGCAGCGCGCCCTGGCTGAGGTGGTTGCGCGAGCGGTAGAACGCGAACGAGGTGATGTCACGGTTGCTGGCCATCGCCGTGGCGTAGGCCGCGACGTGGTCGCTGAACTGGAAGCTGGCGTTGGCCGAGGCGGCGGTCGCATCCACCTGCGGATCGCCGACCACGAAGGTGGTCTGGCCGATGCTGGGGAAGTTGCTCGTGTTCGGCGTGGTGCCCTGGTAGGGACCGGCACGGTTGCTTTCGTCCTGCTGGATGATCTGGCCGGCCACGTGCACGCTGCCACGGCCGTCGGCGAAGCCGATGCCGGTATCGCCGGAGAGCTGGTACTTGTTGCCGTCACCGGCCGAGTACTGGCCGGCGTCCAGCGCCAGGCTGCCGCCGGAGGACGAGCCTTTGAGCACGATGTTGATCACGCCGGCGATGGCGTCCGAGCCATACTGCGCCGAGGCGCCGTCGCGCAGCACTTCCACGCGTTCGATCGAGGCGATCGGAATCGCGTTGATGTCCACCGCCGAGGAGCCGCGGCCGATGCTGCCGTTGACGTTGATCTGGGCCGAGGTGTGGCGGCGCTTGCCGTTGACCAGCACCAGCACCTGGTCCGGGGAGAGGCCGCGCAGCTGCGCCGGGCGGATGCCGCTGGTGCCGTCGGTCAGGGCCGGGCGCGGGAAGTTCAGCGAGGGCAGGGCGCGGGCCAGGGCCGTGGCCAGTTCGGTGGTGCCGGTGGACTGCAGCGCCTCGGGGGTGATGATGTCGATCGGCGACTGCGACTCGGCCACGGTGCGGTCGGCCACGCGGGTGCCGGTGACGATGATGGTGTCCAGGGTGTTGGCCGCCGTGCGGGCGGGCGCATCCTGGGCCGTAGCGGCGAAGCTGGACATACCGAGCGCGACAGCTACGGCGGCGGCGAGCGTACTGGTCTTGCGGTTCATCAGGATGTGGCTCCGGTAGTGGCGGTGCTGCACCAAAGCGACATCACGACATCGAGGATCGGGTCTGCGAAGGCGGTTGTTGCGGTGCGCAATAGAGGGATTAACGGGATATTCATCGCTTGTCAAATGTTTGCCGTTTTCGCAAAAAACGTTGCAGCAGCAACCATTTACGTGAGGCGGGGGATTCGACAGGAGGGTCCCGGGGAAGCGCGGGCAGGGTCGTGGGAGAGAGAAACGAGGCCTGCCGCGCATCCCGGGGCCCGTCAAGTATTCGTTAACGCTAGAATTACGTCGCAGGAAAGGTGCTCACGAGCACATTCCATTCCGTTATATGGACCCCCAAGATGATTTCCCTTCGTAACTTCGCCTTGCGCCGTGGCGAGCGGCTGCTGTTGTCCAATGTCGACCTGACCCTGCACGCGGGGTACCGCGTGGGCGTGGTCGGCCGCAACGGGGCCGGCAAGTCCAGCCTGTTCGCCGCCGTGAAGGGTGAGCTGGAGGCGGACAAGGGCGACGTCGATCTGCCCGGCAAGATCCGCATCGCCAGCGTGGCCCAGGAAACCCCGTCGCTGCCCGACCCGGCGCTGCAGTTCGTGCTGGAAGGCGACACCGAGGTGGCCGCCGTCATGCGTGAAGAGGCTGCGGCCGCGGCACGTGAAGACTGGGAAGCCGTTGCCACCGCCCACCAGCGCATGGCCGAGATCGGCGCCTATGACGCCGAAGCGCGCGCCGGCAAGCTGCTGCATGGCCTGGGCTTCCCGGCCGAGACGCACTCGCGTGCGGTCTCCTCGTTCTCCGGCGGCTGGCGCGTGCGCCTGAACCTGGCACGCGCGCTGATGATGCCCAGCGACCTGCTGCTGCTGGACGAGCCGACCAACCATCTGGATCTGGACGCGGTGTTCTGGCTGGAGCAGTGGCTGCTCAAGTACCCGGGTACCCTGCTGCTGATCTCGCATGACCGCGAGTTCCTGGACAACGTGGCCACCCACACCCTGCACCTGCACGGTGGCGGCGCCAAGCTGTACGTTGGCGGTTACACCGATTTCGAGCGCCAGCGCGCCGAACAGCTGCGCCAGCAGCAGCTCGCCCACGAGAAGGAACAGGCCGAGCGCGCGCATCTGCAGAGCTTCATCGACCGCTTCAAGGCGCAGGCCAGCAAGGCCGCCCAGGCGCAGAGCCGCATGAAGCGCCTGGCCAAGCTGGCCGGCACCGAGGCCGTGCGCGCCGAGCGCGAATTCCGCATCGAATTCGCCCCGCCGGCCAAGCTGCCGTTCTCGCTGATCCGCCTGAACCATGTCGAGGCCGGTTACGGCGCCGATTCGGTGATCCTGCACAACGTGGGCTTCGGCCTGGAGGCCGGCCAGCGCATCGGTCTGCTCGGCCCGAACGGCGCCGGCAAGACCACGCTGGTGAAGACCCTGGTGGGTGAACTGGACCCGATCAGTGGTGAGCGTGCCGCGCATCCGGACCTGCGCATCGGTTACTTCGCCCAGCACACGGTGGAATCGCTGCACGAAGGGCAGTCGCCGATGGAGCACTTCCGCGACCTCGCCCCGGACGCGCCGAACCAGTCCTTCCGCGATTTCCTCGGCAAGTGGAACTTCGCCGGTGACCGCGCCTTCGAACCGGTGGATGGATTCTCCGGTGGCGAACGCGCGCGCCTGGCGTTGGCGCTGATCGCCTACCAGCAGCCCAACGTGCTGCTGCTCGACGAACCGACCAACCATCTGGACCTGGAAATGCGCGAAGCGCTGGCTGAAGCGCTGGCCGACTTCGAAGGCGCAATCGTGATGGTCTCGCATGACCGCCATCTGATCGGCCTGGTCTGCGATACCTTCTGGCGCGTCGCCGATGGCGTGGTCGAGCCGTTTGACGGCGACCTGGATGCGTACGCGGCCTGGCTGCGTTCGCGTCCCGCCGCGCAGGGCACCAAGCACAAGCTCGCCGCGGCCGCCCCGGAGCCGGCACCGCCGACCCCGCCGCTGCCCGCGCGCAAGCCGGCCAACCCGCACAAGCTGGCCGCCGCTGAAGCCAAGGTCGGCGAACTGGAGGCGCTGTTGGCCGACCTGGACCGCCAGCTGGCCGATCCGTCCAACTACGCCGATGCGACCCGCATGGCCGTGCTCGGCCGTGATCGTGAAGCCACTGCCACCCTGCTCAGCAAGGCCGAGCAGACGTGGATGGAATTGCTGGACGCCTGATCGGGGCGGGCGATGCGGCACGCTGGTCGTGCCGCATCCCGTGTAGATCCACGCCATGCGTGGATGAGGTGCGTTCCGACGTTCGGCTATCCGCGCATGGCGTGGATCTACCGGGCGTCCAGCCATTCCCGGAACCGCCGCGCCGCATCACTCTCGGCGCGCGAGCGAAGCCGCGTCAGCCAGTACCGCCCCAGCTCCAGCGTCTGCGCGAAGGGCTGGATCAGGCGGCCGTGGGCCAGATCCTGCTCGAACATCTTCAACGGCAACAGCGCCACGCCGGCGCCTGCGGCGGCGGCACTGGCCAGCGTCAGTGACGAATCAAACACGGGGCCGCGGGCGTCCAGTTCCGGTACGCCTGCGGCCTGCAACCAGCGTGGCCACTCATCGCTGCGGTAGGAGCGCAACAGCGGCACGCTGGCCAGATCGCGCGGCTGCCGCAGCGTACGTGCCAGCGCCGGCGCGCACAGTGGCGCGAACGGTGCATCCAGTACGGGTTCGCTGACCTGCCCCTGCCAATCGCCATCACCGAACCGGATCGCCAGGTCCAGCCCTTCACCGGCCAGGTCGATGCGGTTGTTGTGGGTCTGCAGGCGCAGCTCGATATCCGGATGGCGCGCATTGAAATCCCCCAGGCGCGGCAGCAGCCAGCCGGTGGCGAAGGTGCCGACCACCCCCACGCTCAGCACCTCGCGGAAATGCCCGCCGACGAACCGGTCCAGGCTCACCGCGATACGGTCGAAGGCCTCGTTGAGCACCGGATACAGGCGCGCGCCTTCGTCGGTCAGTGCAACGCCACGCGGCAAGCGGGTGAAAAGCGACACCCCCAGCCGATCCTCCAGTGCCCGGATCTGATGGCTCAGCGCAGCCTGGCTGACGCACAGCTCCAGCGCGGCGCGGGTGAAGTTCTGGTGCCGGGCAGCGGCCTCGAAGGCGCGCAGGGCATTGAGCGGCAGCTGGGGGCGGAGCATGGGCGAGCCGTGAGCAGGGGTGATGCATCATCGCACCGCGGGGCGGTGCCAGCACGCCAATCACCACGGATACACCAGATTTCGTGGGGTTGGGAGGCGTGCTTCCGTTGATGGTATTAGGTGAGCTGATGGCTCCCGATGAAAATCCTCGCTGGTGGCCGGCGCGCAACCTGCCAATACTCGGGCCTTCGCCAAGGAGAACCCCATGATCGCTCGACGACAGTTCCTGCAATGGACCGGCGCGGCCGCCGCGTCTGCATTGGCCGCCACCGCCTTCGCCAAGACGCCGCTGCCCTCGCCGCAACCTGCCGTCGCGGCGAAAGACTTCGCAGCGTTGGAAGCAGCAAGCGGTGGTCGCCTGGGCGTGACCCTGCTCAACACCGCCACCGGCTGGCGTACCGGCAACCGCCAGGACGAACGTTTCCCGATGTGCAGTACGTTCAAGTTCGTATTGTCTGCGGCGGTCCTGCATCTGGCCGACCAGGGCACGCTCCCGCTGGACCGGCGCATCCCCGTGCGCCAGCAGGACATGCTCTCGCATGCGCCGGTGACGACGCGACACATCGGCAAGGATGTCACCGTGCGCGACCTGTGCCGGGCAACGATGATCACCAGCGACAACCCTGCCGCGAACCTGCTGCTGGGGGTGGTCGGGGGACCGGCCGGGGTGACCGCGTTCCTGCGTGCCAATGGCGATGCGGTGACCCGCAATGATCGGCTCGAGCCGGAGATGAACCGCTTCACTCCCGGCGACCCGCGCGATACCACCAGCCCGGCCGCGATGGCGGCGAGCCTGCAGCGCTTCGTGCTCGGGGATGTGCTGAAGCCTGCCTCGCGGCAGCAGCTGGCGGATTGGCTGATCGACAACGAAACCGGCGATGCGCGGCTGCGTGCCGGTTTGTCCAAGGCGTGGCGGGTCGGCGACAAGACCGGCAGCAACGGGGAGGACACCACCAACGACATCGCCATCCTGTGGCCGCTCGCCGGCGGTGCGCCGTGGGTGCTGACCAGCTACCTGCAGGGCGCGACGGTGGACGATGCCGGCCGCAACGATGTGCTGCGGCAGGTGGCCGTGATCGCCGAAGGCATCATGCAGCAGGCCGGGTAGGCGATACCGCCCGGGAGGCACCGACCGTTGGTCGGTGCGCACGCCGTAGTGCCGGCCGCTGGCCGGCAACCCATGAAACCGGCATCGCCCGCAGCCGGCACCGCTTGGAGCCGGCCAGCGGCCGGCACTACCTGGAGCCGCCGGCCAGCGGCCGGCACTACCGTTCCCGCGTCAGCCTTCGGATTGGCTGGTGCGCACGGCCTCCAGGAACTCCCGGCCCCAGCGATCCACGTCGTAGTACTCCACGCTGCCGAACAGCTGGCGCATGCGTCCGGTGGCTTCCTCGTCGGGCATCGACAACGCCTGCAGCAGGCCAGCGGTGAGGTCGGCCGGGTCATGCGGATTGGTCAGCACCGCGCCCTTCAGCTCGGCCGCCGCCCCGGCGAATTCGCTGAGCACCAGCACGCCGTTGCTGCCCTCGATCCCCTGCGTGGCCACGAACTCCTTGGACACCAGGTTCAAGCCATCACGCAGCGGGGTGATCCACATCACCTGCGCGGCGGCGTAATGGGCCACCACTTCTTCGAACGGCAGCGCCTGGGCGAAGAAGCGCACCGGCGTCCAGTCCAGCCGCGAGAAGCGCCCGTTGATCCGCCCCACCGCCTGCTCGATCTGGTTCTGCAGCGTGCGGTAGATGGTCATCTCGCGTGCGGCCGGCACGCAGATCATCAGCAGGGTGACCTTGCCCTGGCGATCCGGATGCTGTTCCAGCAGGCGCTCGAACGCCTCCAGTTTGGCCAGCGTTCCCTTGGTGTAATCCAGGCGCTCCACCGAGAGCACCAGCTTGCGCGCGCCGATCTCGCGGCGCAGCTTGAAGATGTCGTTGCGCACGTCACTGCGTGCGAGCACGTTGTGGATGCGGCGCAGGTCGGTGCCCACCGGATGTGCACCCAGAGCGACTTCGCGATCGCCCACACGCAGGCGCGTGGTCATCGTGTCCAGGCCAACCGCGCACCCGTAGGTGAGGAAGCGCGGGGCGCAGCTTTCCCACGCCAGGCGCTCGGCCGGCATCGCACCGCGGACCACGTCCACGAAGTTCTCCACCTGGCGCGGAATGTGGAAGCCGATGTAATCGCAGCTGAGCAGGCTGCCGATGATCTCGCGGCGCCACGGCACCACGTTGAACACATCAGCCGAGGGGAAGTAGGTGTGGTGGAAGAAGGCGATCTTCAGGTCCGGGCGCAGCTCGCGCAGCGTGGCCGGCACCATCCACAGGTTGTAGTCGTGGATCCACACCGTCGCGCCATGCGCGGCTTCGGCGGCAGTGGCCTCGGCGAACTTGCGGTTGACCTTCAGGAACACCTGCCAATCTTCCTCGCGGAACTTGGCGCGCTCCCAGAACACATGCAGCATCGGCCAGAACGCTTCCTTGGAAAAGCGCTTGTAGAAGATGTCCACTTCCTGCTTGCTCAGCGGCACGCGCGCGGCGGTCAGGGTCGGGTAGCGCTCGGCATCCACCGGCAGGTGGGTCTGGAACGGGCCGCGCTTGGGCTCATCGATGCCCCAGGCCACCCAGGAGCCTTTCTGGCCGCCTTCGAAGAAGCTCAGCAGGGAGGGAATGATGCCGTTCGGCGAACGCGGGGGGCGCTGCACCAGCACGCCGTCTTCCATGACTTCATCGAAGGGCAGGCGGTGGTAGACCATCACCAGGTCCGCCCCGTCGGCGCGTGCCTGCGCCGGGGGGCGCAGGAAGGGATCGTCATCGGCAAGCAGGTGGAAATGTTCGATCGCTTCGAGAATGCCGCCACACCCCGGTGCCTGCGCGTGGAAGGTGTGGTCCAGGTCGGCGGTGGCGGCGGTCAGTGCCGGCTCGGAATCGCCGACGCACACCCCGCGGAAACCGGAGGTGTACATCGACAGGTCGTTGAGGGTGTCACCGGCGACCAGGATGCGGTCGCGCGGCAGTTCCAGCAGGCGCGCAAGCGCGGCCAGGGTGCGGCCCTTGTCGGTATCCGGCGGCAGGATGTCCAGATAGCGGTCGGCCGAATACAGCACATCGCAGCCCAGCGCCTGTGCGGCCGCCTGGATCTGCGAGCGCAGTGGCGCCAGCGTGTCCGGATCACAGAAGTAAGAGCAGCGGCGTTCCTGCGGCACGTCCTGGCGCTGCAGCGCGGTGAACGGACGCATCGCCGCGGCGACCACCTGCTCACCCGGCCAGTGCGCGTCGATCATCGATTGCAGGGGCTGCAGCGGCTGCAGGGTGTGGCCATCGACGACGGTGGCGCCGACATCGCAGACCACGTAGTCCGGGCGCGGAATAGCCGGATCGGAGAGCAGGGGCATCACCGCTTCCAGGCCGCGGCCGGTGATGAAGATCAGGCGGATGCCGGGGTGCTGGTCGACCAGCCGGTAGAGCCGATGGCGCGCGGCGGCATCGCCGGCGAGGAAGGTGCCATCCAGATCGGTGGCAAGGATCAGTTGCGGTGCCGGCGGCGCCGGCGGTGTACGGGTTGGAGTGAGGGAGGTCGGTGTCGAAACAGTCAATGCACTTCCTTATCGGAGTCAGAGGGGAGGGGGTTATCGGGATCCGGCGGTGCGGTGTCGGTCTCGGGCATGAGCTCAAGGGCCGAGGGCGTGGTGCGCAGCATCAGCCGGAACCCGACCGGATGCGTGCGCAGGCGCTGGAAACTGAGCAGGCGCGCGGTGGTGAACAACGCCAGCAGCATCAGCACCACCGCGAAGTACAACGGCAGCGCAGGCGCGCCAAACCGTTGCATGGCCGCACCGGCCAGTGCCGGGCCAAGCGCAGCGCCCACGCCATGCACCAGCAGCAGGCTGGAGCACCCGGACAGCAGGTCTTCGCGTGGCAGGTAATCGAGCATGTGCGCCACGGCGAAGGGATACAGGGCGAAGGCCAGCCCGCCGTAGAAGAAGAACAGGCCGAACAGCAGATGGGTCTGCAGCTGGATCATCGGCAGCGACGCCACGACGGCGATGCCGGCCGCAGCCAGGCTGAGGGCGACCAGCCCGGTGCGGCGGTCATGCCCGTCGCTGATATGGCCCAGCGGCCACTGCAGCAACGCGCCACCGGCGATGGCGGTCAGCATGAACAGGGCCACGCCATTGCCATCCAGGCCGACCTCGCCGGCGTACACCGGCAGCAGGCCCCAGAACGCGCCCATCGCCAGCCCGGACAGGCCGGCGGCAACGGTCGCCACCGGCGCCATCGTGTACAGGCGCGCCAGTTTCAGGCGCGGCACCGAGGGAATCTCCGGCGGGCGCAGCCGCGTGGCGGTGACCGGCAACACCGCCGCGCAGACCAGGATGGCGGTGAGCATGAACATCGAGGTCGCGCCGGCGTCGCCGAGCATCAGCAGTACCTGGCCCAGGGCCAGTGCCGAGAGATTGACCACCATGTAGAGCGAGAAGGCGCGGCTGCGCAGCCGGGGGTCGGGTTCGGCGTTGAGCCAGCTCTCGATCACCGTGTACAGGCCAACCAGCGCGATGCCGGTGAGGATGCGCAGTACGCCCCAGCCCACCGGATTGATCCACAGCGGGTGCAGCAGCACCGCGATGGCGGCGAGGGCGGCAAAGAAGGCAAACGCACGGATATGGCCGATGCGGCCGATCAGCGAGGGGGCGAAGAAGGTGCCGATGAAAAACCCGGCGAAATAGCCGGACATCACCAACCCCAACGTGCCGGCACCGAAGCCGGCTTCACCACCGCGCACCGCCAGCAATGTCCCGAGCAGGCCGCTGCCGGTCAGCAACAGCGCCACACCGGTGAGCAGGGCGGTCAGCCGCAACACGCGTGCGTCCTTCGTGGGGAAGAAGGCGAACGAATCACGTGACCGACCATAACACAGGGGCAATGAAGCGCTGGTTGCAGCGGCGCGGATGCGTTGGCAACCCTGTCTGTCGCATCAAGCGCGCGGTTTGCGCTGCCCGCTCGCGCCCGTTAGGGTGGGGGCATGAACGCAGTCAAACTTCTTCCTTTGGTCGCTGCGCTGGCGATCACCGCCTGCAGCGGCACCAATGACACCGTCGGGCACGAGGTGTCGATGGCACCGTCCGATGCCTTCATGTCCGCCGTAGCCGCGCACTGCGGCAAGGCGTTCGAAGGCCGCATCGCGGTCAACGAACCGCGCACCGATGCGCCCGATCCCTTCGAGGGCAAGCGCCTGGTGATGCATGTGCGTGGCTGCGAGGATCCGGCACACGAGCTGCGGATCCCGTTCCATGTCGGCGACGACCACTCGCGCACCTGGGTGCTGAGCCGCACCGAGAACGGCCTGCGCCTGAAGCATGATCACCGCCACGAGGATGGCAGCCCGGATGCGGTCACGATGTACGGCGGCGACAGCAAGCCGCCGGGGACCGCGCAGCGCCAGTCGTTCCCGGTGGATTCGGATTCGGTGGCGATGTTCCGCAAGGCCGACATGCTGGCCTCCGTGCAGAACACCTGGGCGATGGAAGTGGACCCCGACCAGCGCTTCGTCTACGAGCTCACCCGGCCGGGCGGGCGCCACTTCCAGGTGGTGTTCGACCTGACCAAGCCGGTGGCGTTGCCGCCGGCGCCGTGGGGTAGTGAGACGCCGGCACCGTAACCCCGGCCTCCCGGCGCCGGC
Organism: Stenotrophomonas sp. BIO128-Bstrain; assembly: GCF_030128875.1. Lineage (NCBI taxonomy): Bacteria > Pseudomonadati > Pseudomonadota > Gammaproteobacteria > Lysobacterales > Lysobacteraceae > Stenotrophomonas > Stenotrophomonas sp. BIO128-Bstrain. Next base: position 345,683 of record NZ_CP124620.1, read on the forward strand.
CGCAGGTGGCCGGCAACGCAAGGGTGCCGACCCACGGTCGGCACCGGGTGCAGGGCTGGGCCGCTCAGCGCGCCCCGAAGCGGGCGCGGCAGCCGCCGCTGACCCACAGGCTGCCATTGCTGTAGCCCCAGCTGCGGCCCTCCACGCAGGCCGTGCCGGACAGCTGCTGGACCAGTGCCGGGCGCCCCTGGCGGTCATCCCACGCGCAGGTCTGCTGGCGTTTGTCGTTGCTGCTGCAGGTCACGCTGTAGTTGCTGTTGCCACCGCCGCCCCAGTTGCCGCCGCTGTTGCCACGCGCCTCGGCGAACTCGCCGCGGCAGCCGCGGTTGACCCACACCGCGCCATTGCGCACGCCCCAGGTCTGGCCTTCGACACAGGCCGTGCCGGAGATCTGACGGACCAGGGTCGCGTTGCGCCAACCGGTGTTGCAGGTCCGCTCGCGGTTGTCCTGGCTCTCGCAGCGGATGGTCGCCCCGGTGCCGCTACCGCCGCCCCAGTTGCCGCCATTGCCGCGTCCCTCGACGAATTCGGCCCGGCAGCCGCCGCTGACCCAGACGGTGCCATTGCGCGAGCCCCAGTTGCGGCCCTCGGTACAGGTCGTGCCGGAAATCTGCCGGGACAGCCGGGCGCTGCGCCAGCCGGTGTTGCAGACCCGCTCGCGGTTGTCCTGGCTTTCGCAGCGGATCGTGCCGTTGTTGCCGGATCCGTTGCCGCCGCCATTCCAGCCGCCGCCGTTGCCGTTGCCGCGCAGCGAGGTGGCGATGTCCTGCTTGATGCGTGAGAAGCTCCAGCCCGAGTTGACCTGGGCCAGGTAGAAGCGCAGCTGGTCATCCGGGATCCGGCGGCCATTGGACTGGTCGGCGTATTCCTGGGTGATGACCCGGCTGCGGTCGGAGGAGGACAACTGCGACAGATTCTCCGGGGCATAGGCCCGGGTGCTGATCTGGGCGTGCAGGGCCGGGGCCATACAGGCCAGGGCAAGGGTGAGGCAGGCGGTGCTCAGACGGCGTTGCATGGCTACATCCCCGTGCGGTCGTTGGTGCGCGGACTATAGGAATGCCCCCGGTTCAGAGCGTGTGATGCCGGGCCGCGGCGCCCGGATTTGCCCCGCCGGGCTGGCGGCCGCAGAATAACGGGCTTTCCGGCGCAGCTTGGCGCCGGCACTCTCCTGCGGAGCTTTACCCCCATGCGTACCCACTTCTGTGGCCTGGTCGACGAGACCCTGATTGGCCAAACCGTTACCCTCGCCGGCTGGACCGACGTTGCTCGCAACCAGGGCGGCGTGGTCTTCATCGATCTGCGCGATCATGAAGGCATCGTGCAGGTGACGGTGGAAGTCGACAACGCAGCCGTGTTCGCCGTGGCCGCCAGCCTGGGCTACGAGGACGTGCTGCAGGTCGAAGGCGTGGTGCGTGCGCGGCATGCGGCCAACGACAAGCTCCGCACCGGCAGCGTGGAAGTGATCGCCACGTCGATCACCGTCCTCAACAAGGCCGAGCCGCTGCCGTTCCACGCGCACGAGAACCCGGGCGAGGAAACCCGCCTGAAGTACCGTTACCTGGACCTGCGCCGCCCGGAAATGCAGCGCATGCAGCGCACCCGCATCAAGCTGGTGCAGGCCCTGCGCCGCCACCTGGACGCCACCGGTTTCCAGGACATTGAAACCCCGATCCTGACCAAGGCCACCCCGGAAGGCGCCCGCGACTTCCTGGTGCCGGCGCGCATGCACCCGGGCGAGTTCTACGCCCTGCCGCAGAGCCCGCAGCTGTTCAAGCAGATCCTGATGGTGGCCGGCTTCGACCGCTACTACCAGATCGCGCGCTGCTTCCGCGATGAAGCCCTGCGTGCCGATCGCCAGCTGGAATTCACCCAGCTGGACATGGAGTTCGCCTTCGTGCGCGAGCGCGACGTGCAGGACTTCGTGGAAACCATGATCCGCGCCATCTTCAAGGAGGTGGTGGACGTGGAGCTGGCCGCCAGCTTCCCGCGCATGACCTGGGCCGAGGCGATGCGTCGCTATGGCTCGGACAAGCCGGACCTGCGCATCGCGCTGGAGCTGGTGGACGTGGCCGAACTGGTCAAGACCAGCGAGTTCCCGGTGTTCACCGCGGCCGCCAACGATGCCGACGGCCGCGTGGCTGCGCTGCGCATCCCGGGCGGTGCCAGCCTGTCGCGCAAGCAGATCGACGAATACGCCGCGCATGCCGCCAAGTACGGCGCCAAGGGCCTGGCCTACATCAAGATCAGCGAGAGCGGCGAAGTCAGCTCGCCGATCGCCAAGTTCTTCAGCGAAGAAGCCTTCGCCGCGCTGGTCGCACACGTCGGCGCCGGCAACGGTGACATCGTGTTCTTCGGCGCCGGTGGCTACAACAAGGTCTCCGACTTCATGGGCGCCCTGCGCCTGAAGGCCGGCAAGGACTTCAACCTGGTCGCCGCCGGCTGGGCACCGCTGTGGGTCACCGATTTCCCGATGTTCGAGTACGACGACGAAGCCCAGCGCTACGTCGCCCTGCATCACCCCTTCACCGCCCCGGCGGTGGACGACATCGCCGACCTGCGCGCGAATGCGAAGACCGCCGTGTCGCGTGGCTATGACATGGTGCTCAACGGCAACGAGATCGGCGGTGGCTCGATCCGTATCCACCGCTCGGACATGCAGAGTGCGGTGTTCGAACTGCTGGGCATCGGTGCCGAAGAGGCCGAGGGCAAGTTCGGCTTCCTGCTCGATGCGCTGCGTTTCGGCGCGCCGCCGCACGGTGGCATCGCCTTCGGCATCGACCGTATCGCCGCGCTGATGGCCGGTACCGAGTCGATCCGCGACGTCATCCCGTTCCCGAAGACCACCGGCGCGCAGTGCCTGATGACCGGCGCCCCGTCGCCGATCCCGGACGAGCAGCTGGCCGAAGTGCACGTGCAGGTCCGCCCGCGCGCCGCCAAGGAATAAGCCGGGACGCGCCGGCCCCCGGTCGGCGTCGACACGTGGCAGGTACCGACCGGTGGTCGGTACCTGCTGCGGATCCTGCCCGCCAGGATCGACAGGTTCGCGGGTCGTGGGGCGCCATCGCCGCCACGTTCAGGTAAATTGGCGGTTCTTGCCGATGCCGATGCTCCCGCCGTGACTCCAGGCCGCTATGCCATCCGCCGCGCCACCCCGGACGACGCCCAGACCCTGTCGGTCCTGGCCACGCGCACGTTCGTGGAAACCTTCGGCTCCCTGTACCCGCCCGAAGACCTGCAGGCCTTCCTGGATGAGGCGTACCCGGCGCAGCGCCAGCGCATCATCCTTGAGCACCCCGATTACGCGGTCTGGCTGCTGGAGCTCGATGGCGTCGCGGTGGGCCATGCCGCCGCCGGCCCCTGTGGCCTGCCGCATGCCGAGGTGCAGCCCGGCGATGGCGAACTCAAGCGGCTGTACCTGATCAAGGACCAGCAGAGCTGCGGCTGGGGCAGCCGCCTGTTCGAAACCGCGCTGGCCTGGCTGGAACGGGAAGGCCCGCGCACGCTGTGGCTGGGCGTCTGGTCGGAGAACTTTGGCGCGCAGCGGTTCTATGCCCGCTATGGCTTCAGCAAGGTCGGCACCTACGAGTTCCCGGTCGGCAGCGTGCGCGACCTGGAGTTCATCCTGCGCCGCCCGCCCACGGCGGGCTGAGCACGACATCGTCATGGCCGCAGCGGCTTCACCTGCCGTTGGCTGGCCCATTTGTCTAATGACGCTGTTTCCTTCTGCAGGCGCCCCGCCCAATGGGCGAGGCTGACATCATGAATCCCCCCGTTTTACTGCTGCATGGCATCTGGAACGCACGCGCCTGGGTCGGCCCGTTGGCCTGGCGCCTGCGCGCCCGTGGCTTCACCGTGGATACCTTCGGGTATTCGAGCGTGTTCGGTGGCCCCGAGGTGGCAGTGCCGCAGCTGCTGGAGCGGCTCAAGGACAGTGGTCCGGTCTCGCTGGTCGGCCACAGCCTGGGCGGACTGGTCGCCCTTGAGGCCCTGCGGCGCGCCCCGGAGCTGCCAGTGTCGCGCGTGGTCTGCCTGGGCTCGCCACTGCGCGGCAGCGTGACCGCCCGCTCCCTGAGCGATCACGGCTGGTCGCTGGCGCTGGGGCGCAGCTCGGAACTGCTGCTCGATGGGCTGCCGGCCTGGGAGGGCAGGGCCCAGGTCGGGCTGATCGCTGGCTCGGTCCCGCATGGGCTGGGCAGCCTGCTGGGCGCCTGTGGCGAGGCCTCCGATGGCACCGTGGCGCTGGATGAGACCCAGCTGCCTGGGCTCGCCGACCACTGTGTGATCCCGGCCAGCCATAGCGGGCTGGTGTTCTCGCCCGATGCCGCGCGGCAGACCGCCGCTTTCCTGCGCGATGGCCGGTTCCGGCGCGATGATGCGGCCCACGCCGCCTGAGCGGGTGGGGTGGTGACACGGGCGGGGCGGCGGATCAGGTAGAATTCGCGCCCTGTTCCTGACAGAAGCACGAGAGTCACCCCATGGGTAGAGGCCCCTCCATCGAGAACCGCAAAAACGCGTCTGACGCGAAGCGCGGCAAGATTTTCACCAAGATCATCCGCGAGATCGGCGTTGCCGCGCGCGGCGGTGGAGGCGACCCCAACAACAACCCGCGCCTGCGCGTTGCCATGGACAAGGGCCTGTCCTCGAACATGTCCAAGGACGTGATCGAGCGCGCCATCAAGAAGGCGACCGGTGAGCTGGAAGGCGTGGAGTACGAAGAGATCCGCTACGAGGGCTATGCCCCCGGTGGCGTGGCCGTGATCGTGGACTGCCTGACCGACAACCGCGTGCGCACCGTGGCCGATGTCCGCCATGCGTTCAGCAAGTGCGGCGGCAACATGGGCACCGAAGGCTCGGTGGCCTTCATGTTCAAGCGCCTGGGCGTGCTGCACTTCGCCGCCGGTGCGGACGAAGAAGCCGTCACCGAAGCGGCGATCGAGGCCGGTGCGGACGACATCGTGGTCTACCCGGAAGATGGGGCGATCGATGTGCTCACCGCGGCCGACAGCTATCACGCCGTCAAGGACGCGATGGAAGCAGCCGGTTTCAAGCCGGACCATGCCGAAATCACCTTCCGTGCCGACAACGACATCAAGGTCGAGGGCGACACCGCCCTGCAGGTCAAGAAGCTGCTGGACATGCTCGAAGACCTGGACGACGTGCAGGACGTGTTCTCCAACGCCGATCTCGGCGCGGACGCCTACGCCTGAGCGGGCCCTTCACCGGTCGCTTTGCGCGACCGGTGAGCGGACAATGCGGACCATGATGACTCCAGCCGTTCCCTGTTATCCCCGCCGCATGTGTCCCTTCCGGGCCGCGGGCGGCCGTGTGCGTGCCGCATGACACGCATCCTCGGCATCGACCCCGGTTCGCAGCGCACCGGGGTGGGCATCATTGATGTGGACGCCGCCGGCAGGGTGGTCCATGTCCACCACCTGCCACTGGTGCTGCTGGGCGCGGACGACTTCCCGCAGCGGATGAAGCTGCTGGTGGTGGGCCTGACCGCCCTGGTCGAGGAGTACCGCCCCGACGAAGTGGCCATCGAAAAGGTGTTCATGGCACGCAACCCGGATTCGGCCCTGAAGCTGGGCCAGGCCCGCGGCGCGGCCATCTCGGCCGTGGTGATGCGCGACCTGCCGGTCAGCGAATACGCGGCCACCGAGATCAAGCTGGCCGTGGTGGGCCGCGGTGGCGCGGAAAAACAACAGGTCCAACACATGGTCGGGCTCATGCTCAACCTGAAAACCAAGCTGCAGGCCGACGCCGCCGACGCGTTGGCCGTGGCGATCACCCACGCCCATGTCCGGGCCACGGCGCTGCGCCTGGGCGTCAATGCGCGCCAGGCCTGGAGCCGGAAATGAGGAAAACTGCATGATTGGTCGTCTGCGCGGGATCGTGGCCTACAAGGCGCCGCCGTGGCTCATGGTCGACGTCAATGGCGTCGGTTACGAACTGGAGGCGCCGATGAGCACCTTCTACGACCTGCCCGAGCTGGGCCGCGAGGTCACGCTGTTCACCCATTACGCGCAGAAGGAAGACAGCGTCTCGCTGTACGGTTTCCTGCGCGAGGGTGAGCGCCGCCTGTTCCGTGATGTGCAGAAGGTCAGCGGGATCGGCGCCAAGATCGCGCTGGCGGTGCTCTCCGGCGTCAGCGTGGACGAGTTCGCGCGCATGCTGCAGGCCGGTGACATCACCGCGCTGACCCGCATCCCGGGCATCGGCAAGAAGACCGCCGAGCGCATGGTGCTGGAGCTGCGCGACCGCGCGGCCAACTTCGGCGGCGGCGGGGCACCCATCGCCGGCGCGGCACCGGCCACCGATCCGGTCTCTGAGGCGACCGTGGCGCTGCAGCAGCTGGGCTACAAGCCGGCCGAGGCCGCGCGCATGGCGCGCGATGCCAACGTCGACGGCGACGATGTCGCCACCGTCATCCGCAAGGCCCTGCAGGCCGCGCTGCGCTGAGCCGCGCGCCTGCCATTGCCTGATACCGACACCACCGACCGCGTCCGCCCGGAGCCTCATGTCCACCACTTCCCCCCAGCACAGCGACGGCCAGGCGCCGCACGGCCACGCGCCGGCGGCCGGCGGCATGGCGCTGATGATCGGCGCCATCGGCGTGGTGTTCGGCGATATCGGCACCAGCCCGCTGTACACGCTGAAAGAGGCGTTTTCCCCGCACTACGGTCTCAACAGCGACCATGACACCGTGCTGGGCGTGCTGTCCCTGGCGTTCTGGGCGCTGAACATCGTGGTGACGCTCAAGTACGTCACCATCATCATGCGCGCCGACAACGACGGCGAGGGCGGCATCATGGCGCTGATGGCACTGACCCAGCGCACGCTGCGGAACGGCTCGCGCTCGGCCTACGTGGTGGGCATCCTGGGCATCTTCGGCGCCTCGCTGTTCTTCGGCGACGGCGTGATCACCCCGGCGATCTCGGTGCTCGGCGCGGTCGAGGGCCTGGAGGTCGCAGCCCCCGGGCTGCATGCGTTCATCGTGCCGATCACGGTGGTGGTGCTGCTGGCCGTATTCGCGGTACAGCGCTTCGGCACGGCCAAGATCGGCAAGCTGTTCGGCCCGATCACCTCGATCTGGTTCATTTCGCTGGCCGCGATCGGCATCTGGAACATCGTCGATGCGCCGGAAGTGCTCAAGGCCTTCAACCCGATGTGGGCGCTGCGCTTCTTCATGGAGCACGGCTGGCACGGCATCTTCATCCTCGGCGCGGTGGTGCTGGCCGTTACCGGTGGCGAGGCGCTGTATGCGGATATGGGCCATTTCGGCGCCAAGCCGATCCGCCATGCCTGGTACTTCTTCGTGCTGCCGTGCCTGGTGCTGAACTACCTGGGGCAGGGCGCGCTGGTGCTCAACAACCCCGAGGCGGTCAAGAACCCGTTCTTCGAAGCGGTGCCGGACTGGGCGCTGTACCCGATGATCATCCTCGCCACGATGGCCGCGGTGATCGCCTCGCAGTCGGTCATCACCGGTGCGTTCTCGGTCTCGCGCCAGGCCATGCAGCTGGGTTACATCCCGCGCATGCGCATCACCCATACCTCGCACGACACCATCGGGCAGATCTACATTCCGGGCATCAACTGGGGCATCGCGGTGATGGTGATCGGGCTGGTGCTGGCCTTCCGCAGCTCCTCCAACCTGGCGGTGGCCTACGGCATCTCGGTCTCGGCGACCATGCTGATCGATACCCTGCTGCTGGCGCTGGTCGCCCGTGCGCTGTGGCCCAAGGCCCGCAACTGGATCATCCCGCTGTGCGTGGTGTTCTTCGTCATCGACCTGGGCTTCGTGATCGCCAACGGCGCCAAGCTGCTGCAGGGCGCGTGGTTCCCGGTGGTGCTGGGCATCGTGCTGTTCACCATGATGCGCACCTGGCGGCGTGGGCGCGAGCTGCTGCGCGACGAGATCCGCAAGGACGGCATCCGCATCGACACCTTCCTGCCGGGCCTGATGCTGGCCCCGCCGGTGCGGGTGCCGGGCACCGCCGTGTTCCTGACCGCCGACCCCTCGGTGGCGCCGCATGCGCTGATGCACAACCTCAAGCACAACAAGGTGCTGCACGAGCGCAACGTGTTCCTGCATGTGGTGACGCTGCCGGTGCCGTACGCGCCCTCGGGCCAGCGCTTGAAGATCGAGTCGGTGGGCGATGAGTTCTACCGGATCTACGTGCGCTTCGGCTTCATGGAGACCCCGGACGTGCCGCTGGCGCTGATGCGCTCGTGCGACCACGGCGGGATCTACTTCGACCCGATGGACACCACCTTCTTCGCCAGCCGCGAGACCATCGTGGCCACCGCCAACCGCGGCATGCCAATCTGGCGCGACAAGCTGTTCGCGCTGATGCACCGCAACGCGGCGCCGGCGACCGGGTTCTTCCGGATTCCGGGGAATCGGCTGGTGGAGCTGGGCGCACAGGTGGAGATCTGACTGCGTCGGATCGCCGCCTGCGGCCCAAGGTTTGCTGCGCAGACCTTGGGACCCGGGCGCCTTCCACTTAAAACTCCGCACCTTCGGTGTGCCCCTCCGATGCGTAACCGGTAGTGCCGGCCGCTGGCCGGCTCCCCATGACCCCTGCATCGTGCGGAGCCGGCCAGCGGCCGGCACTACCTGGAGCGCGGATCGCGCTCCTTTTGCCGCATAATTGCCGCATGACAGACGACCGCATCATCGGTGCCGGTGCCACCCGCGAAGACGAGGGCACCGACGCCAGCATCCGCCCCAAGCGCATGGCCGATTACCTGGGCCAGGCGCCGGTGCGCGAGCAGCTGTCGATCTACATCGAAGCGACCAAGGCGCGTGGCGACGCGCTCGACCACGTGCTGATCTTCGGGCCGCCGGGCCTGGGCAAGACCACCTTGAGCCACGTGATCGCCAACGAGCTGGGGGTCGCGCTGCGCGTCACCTCCGGGCCGGTGATCGAGAAGGCCGGTGACCTGGCCGCGCTGCTGACCAACCTGCAGCCGCACGATGTGCTGTTCATCGATGAAATCCACCGCCTCTCGCCGGTCGTCGAAGAAGTGCTGTACCCGGCGATGGAAGATTTCCAGATCGACATCATGATCGGCGAAGGCCCTGCGGCCCGCTCGATCAAGATCGATCTGCCGCCGTTCACGCTGATCGGTGCGACCACTCGTGCCGGCCTGCTGACCGCGCCGCTGCGCGACCGCTTCGGCATCGTGCATCGGCTGGAGTTCTATACGCCCGAAGAGCTGACGAAGATCGTCCGGCGCTCGGCCAGCATCCTCAACATCGACTGCACCGCCGAAGGGGCGGCCGAGATCGCCCGGCGCTCGCGCGGCACGCCGCGTATCGCCAACCGGCTGCTGCGCCGGGTACGCGACTTCGCGCAGGTGAAGGCGGCCGGCCACATTGACCAGGCCGTCGCCCAGGCCGCCATGCAGATGCTCAAGGTCGACCCGGAAGGCTTCGACGAGCTCGATCGGCGCCTGCTGCGGACCATGGTCGATTACTTCGACGGCGGTCCGGTCGGGATCGAATCGCTGGCCGCCGCGCTCTCCGAAGAGCGTGGCACGCTGGAAGACGTGGTCGAACCCTATCTGATCCAGCAGGGCTTCCTGATCCGCACCGCCCGGGGCCGCATGTGCACGCACAAGGCTTACCGGCACATGGGCCTGAAGCCGAAGAATCCGCCGGCCGACCTGTTCGCGGAGGTCCCGGATGTCGGTTGATCCCCGGGTTGAGCCCCGATTCAGTTGGCCGACACGCATTTACTGGGAAGATACCGACGCTGGCGGGGTCGTGTACCACGCCCGCTACGTGGCCTTCATGGAACGGGCGCGGACCGAATGGATGCGCGCATTGGGGTATGGTCAGGAGCGCATGCGCTGCGACCACGGCCTGGTGTTCGCGGTGCGCAGCATGACCATGGATTTCCTCAAGCCGGCGCGGCTGGACGATGCGCTGGCGGTCACCGCCACGCTGGTGCAGTGCAAGCGTGCCAGCATGGTGTTCGCCCAGGCCGTGTGCCGGGGCGAGGAAACACTGCTGACCGCGCAGGTGAAGATCGCCGCGCTCGATGCAGCCACCTTCAAACCGCGTGGCATGGACGATGCACTGCATGCCGCGCTGAAACACCTCGAATTTCCAGAATCCGCATACTGAGGAACAACGGATGATCGCAATGCTCCTGGCCCTGCAGGCCACGGTGACCGAAGCGCTGCCGCAGGAAGTCACCAGCGCCGCGGCGCAGACTGTCGCCCAAGCCGCGCACGGCGGTGGCATCAACTACCTGGACTTGATGGTCAAGGCCAGCATCCCGGTGAAGATCATCGTGCTGCTGCTGCTGGCCGGCTCGTTCATCAGCTGGGTGATCATCTTCCGCAAGGCGCGCGTGTTCAACGCCGCCAACCGCGCTGCCGATGAGTTCGAAAGCCGCTTCTGGTCTGGTGCGGACCTGGGCAAGCTGTACAGCTCGGCGACCGACCGCAACCGCCAGGTCGGTGGCCTGGAAGCGATCTTCGAATCGGGCTTCCGCGAGTTCACCCGCCTGCGCGACAAGCGCCGCCTGGATGGCCGCGCCCAGCTGGAAGGTGCCCAGCGCGCCATGCGCACCACCTATACCCGCGAAGTGGACCAGATGGAGCGCAGCCTGGAGCTGCTGGCCAACATCGGCTCGACCGCCCCGTACGTGGGTCTGGTCGGCACCGTGTTCGGCATCATGGTGACCATGCACGACATGATCAACAGCGGCGAGCAGGCCGGTATCGCCTCGGTCGCCCCGGGTATCTCCGAAGCCCTGTTCGCCACCGCCATCGGCCTGTTCGTGGCGATCCCGGCGGTGTGGGCCTACAACCGCTTCACCACCCGCGTGGAGCGCATGTCGGTGCGCTTTGAAACCTTCGCAGAAGAGTTCAGCTCGATCCTGCAGCGTCAGACCGCGGGCGACGAGTAAGCGCCCAGCACAGGAGTCCTGCCATGACCGCAGCCATTGGCCGCCGCAAGCGCCGAAAGCTCAAATCCGAAATCAACGTCGTGCCCTACATCGACGTCATGCTGGTGCTGCTCATCATCTTCATGGTGACCGCGCCGCTGCTCACGCTGAGCTTTGAAGTGGATCTGCCGACCTCCCAGGCCAAGGCGCTGGAGAGCAAGCAGGATCCGGTGATCGTCTCCGTCCGCCTGGATGGCCAGCTCAGCCTGAAGCTGCCCGAGGCCAAGGATCCGGAACCGATGGATGCCGCCCGCCTGCAGGCCCAGCTGTCCGCGCTTTCCTCGCAGGACAAGAACCTGCGCGTGATCGTTGCCGCCGACAAGGCCGTGGCCTATGAGAAGGTGGTCGCGGCCATGGACGTGATCAAGAGCGCCAACGTGGAAAAGGTGGGCCTGGCGACCGATGCACGCTGAAGCCCTGCCACCGCAGCGTCAGCCTGAAGAGAAGTGGGGTCTGCCGATTGCGCTGGCGCTCGGCGTGCACCTGCTGCTGGCCCTGATCTTCATTGCCGCCTGGTTGTGGTCGCCGCAACGCACCACCGAAGCGGCCGCCGGCGATCCGGCCATCGAGGCCAGCCTGCAGCTGTCCGCCTCCGAAGCCTCGGCCGCGCGCCAGGCCCTGCGCGCCTCCGAGACGCTGCCGGACCTGCCCGAACCGGTCGCCGAGCCCGAGCCCATTCCCGAAGACACCGTGCCGCCGCCGCAGCCGTTGCCCGAGCCGCGCCCGCAGGACGCGCCGACGCCGCAGCAGTCGCAGGCGCAGGAGCGCATCGCCCAGCCGGACACGGTCGACCAGGAAGCGGTCAACGCGCTGGCGATCTCGGCTGAAAAGGCCAGACAGGAGCAGGAAGCCAAGCGCCGCCAGGAACAGATCGATCTGACCGAGCGCAAGCGCCAGGAACAGGCCGAGCAGAAGCTGCGCCTGGCCAAGCAGCAGGAAGAGGCCGAGCTGAAGAAGAAGCTGGCCGAGCAGGAACAGAAGGCCAACGACGCCAAGGCCGAGGCCGAGCGCGACAAGAAGCTGGCCGAGATCCGCCGCAAGCGCGCCCAGGCCGAGAACGAAGCCAAGCTGGCCGAGCAGAAGCTGCGCCAGGTCACCGCCGCGCGTGCCGCCAATGCTTCGGCCTCCACCGCCGGTGCCACCGGTGCCGCCAAGCCGGCGGCCGGTGCGGGCGGGACCAGCGACGATCTGAGCGCCAAGTACGCCGCCGCGATCCAGCAGAAGGTCTCCGCGCAGTGGACGCGTCCGGATTCGGTGCCATTGGGCCAGCGCTGCCAGGTCTCGATCACCCAGATTCCGGGCGGGCAGGTCATCCAGGCCAAGGTCAGCGGCAGCTGCCCGTTCGACGAAGCCGGCCGCCGCTCGATCGAGGCCGCCGTATTGAATGCCCAGCCGTTGCCGTACCGCGGTTTCGAATCGGTGTTCGCGCGCACGATCAACTTCACCTTCACCGCCCAGGATTGATCCCGGGCGGTCCGGTGAAGTTCCGCCGGCACGCTGCACAGGGGCTCATGGCCAAGTTGGGGGGCGGAGCGCGCCGAATCCGGCCGGTTGGTTAACGGGCCGTGAGATTTGTGCGCTCGGTGACTCGGAATTCACACTGCCTTGGTTCATGATTGCGAAACTGTTCACCGCGGTCCTGTTATCCCTCGTTCTGGTTTCCCCCCTATTGAGCGCTCCATGAAAAAAATGCCTCGCTGGCTTGCCGTTGTTGCGGCCCTGTTGTTGCCCTTTGCTGCCATGGCGCAGCAGAAGGGGCTGGATATCGACATCATTGGCGGCAATGCCTCCGCCACGCCGATCACCGTCGTCCCGATGCCCTACCAGGGTTCGGCCGGTGCCCCGCAGACCGACGTGGCCGCCGTGGTACGCGCCGATCTGGACCGTTCCGGCCAGTTCCGCAACCTGCCGGAAGCCCAGATCGTCGAAAAACCGACCCGTGGCAGCGAGATCCAGTTCGCCACCTGGCGCGCGCTGAAGCAGAACTACATCGTCGTCGGCCGGGTCATGGACGCCGGTGCCGGTGCCTACCGCGTGGAGTACGAGCTCTACGACGTGCCCAAGGGTGAGCGCCTGCTCGGCCTGGCGATGACCGCCCGTGGCAACGCCATGCGCGATGTCGCCCACCAGATGGCCGATGCCATCTACGAAAAGATCACCGGTGTCCGCGGCGCCTTCTGGACCCGCATCGCCTATGTCACCGCCAGCGGCAAGGGCGATGCCATGCGCTATGCGCTGATGGTGGCCGATTCGGACGGCTTCAACCCGCAGACCATCGTGCGCTCGGCCGAGCCGCTGCTCTCGCCCAGCTGGAGCCCGGACGGCAACAAGCTGGCCTACGTCAGCTTCGAACGCGGCAACTCGGCGATCTACATCCAGAACATCTCCAGTGGCGCCCGTGAGCTGGTCACCAGCTTCCGCGGCATCAACAGCGCCCCCTCGTTCTCCCCGGACGGCCGTCGCCTGGCCCTGTCGCTGTCGCGCAGCGGCAACCCGGAGATCTACGTGATGGACCTGGGCAGCAAGCAGCTGACCCAGCTGACCAACCACTTCGCCATCGATACCGAGCCGACCTGGAGCCCGGACGGCAGCAGCGTCTACTTCACCTCCGACCGTGGTGGCCGCCCGCAGATCTACCAGGTGGCCTCCAGCGGCGGCAGCGCTTCGCGCGTGACCTTCCAGGGCAACTACAACGCCACCCCGAGCCTGTCCTACGACGGCAAGAAGCTGGTGGTCGCCCAGGGCAGTGGCAACACCTACAAGATCGCGATGATGGACAGCAGCACGGGCTCGGCCCGCTGGAACACGCTGTCGCCAGGGTCGCTGGATGAATCGCCGAGCTTTGCGCCCAACGCGAGCATGGTGTTGTACGCCGCCCGCGAGGGTGGTCGTGGAGTGTTGTATGCCGTTTCGGCCGATGCGCGCGTGCGCCAGCGGCTGGTTCTGGCCGACGGTGATGTTCGTGAGCCTTCTTGGTCGCCATACCGTACAAAGCGCTAACAGAGTGTTAAGATTTCGCCGTATTCATCCCTCATCCGGCTTTAGGAGCCTCAAAGGTATCGCCATGAACAAGACCACCCGCGTTCTGCTTGTCTCCCTGTTGTCCGTGGCCGCCCTGGCCGGTTGTTCCAAGAAGGTCAAGGAAGCGCCTGTTGCCCCGGTCGATACCGGCAGCACCACCGCTCCGACCGGCCCGTCCACCTCCGGCCTGTACGGCCCGGGCGATCTGGATACCGACTCCTGCCTGCGCCAGCGCGTGGTGTACTTCGACCTGGACAAGGAAGACGTGAAGCCGGAATTCCAGGCCATCATGGCTTGCCACGCCAAGTACCTGCGTGACCGTCCGTCCTCGCGCATGACCCTGCAGGGCCACACCGACGAGCGCGGTTCGCGCGCGTACAACCAGGCCCTGGGCGAGCGTCGTGGCAACGGCGTGTCCTCGGCACTGCAGGCCAACGGTGGTTCGGCTTCGCAGCTGACCGTCGTGTCCTACGGTGAAGAGCGTCCGGTCTGCACCGAGTCGGGCGAGTCCTGCTGGTCGCAGAACCGTCGCGTCGAGATCGTGTACACGGCTCAGTAATAGATGCGCTTTCGATTTCTATCGATGATCGTTGCGGCAGCCCTCGTGGCTGCCGCACCGGCCAATGCGCAGCGCCAGAGTCTGGCCGACCGCGTCGGCGCGCTTGAGCAGCAGGCGAACAACAACCAGTCCAACATGGACATGCTCAACCAGCTGAACCAGCTGCGTACCCAGTTGCAGGCCCTGCAGTCGCAGGTCGAGCAGCTGCAGCACGACAATGAGCAGCTCAAGCAGACCGGCAAGGACCAGTACCTGGACCTGGACAGCCGCCTGAACCGCCTGGAAGGTGGAGCCCCCGTGCTTCCCGCCGCCCCGGCCGCAGCCGCGACTGCCCCCGCTGCACCCCCGAAACCGGCAACGGCCGCTTCCGAGCGGCCGCCCTCCGTGCACGGCGATGCCGGCAGCCTGGCTGCCAGTGGCGACGAGCGTACGGCCTACAATGTCGCCTTCGATTCGCTCAAGGCCGGCAAGTACGACGACTCGGCGCAGCTGTTCATGAGCTTCCTTGAGCTGTACCCCAACGGTGTCTATACCCCCAACGCGCTGTACTGGTTGGGCGAAAGCTATTACGCCACCCGCAATTTCCCGCTGGCTGAGGCGCAGTTCCGCGACCTCATCTCGCGCTACCCGACCCATGACAAGGCGTCCGGTGGCCTGCTCAAGATCGGCCTGTCGCAGTATGGCGAAGGCAAGGTCGACCAGGCCCAGGCGACCCTGGAACAGGTCGTGTCCACGTACCCCGGCTCCGACGCCGCGCGCACCGCGCAGGACCGTCTGCAGTCGATCCGGCTGGGTCAGCAGATCCGCTGAACCCGCCCCGGGCCGCTGAGGCGGCCGGGCCCGGTATAATGATTGATCGCCAACCGGGCGTTGCCCGGTCTTCCGTGCCGGGCCATGCCCGGCTGTTGTCGTTTCCGAAGCCGTCCCCCAAGAATCACCGCCATGACCACGACCCTGTCCGCTGCCGCCGCACTCCCCAGTGAGATCGTGCAGTCCCCGCTGCCGCGACTGAAGATCACCGAGATCTTCCTGTCCCTGCAGGGCGAAGCCGATACCGCCGGCTGGCCGACCGTGTTCGTGCGCCTGACCGGCTGCCCGCTGCGCTGCACGTACTGCGATACCGCCTACGCCTTCCATGGCGGCACCTGGTGGGACATCGACGCGATCGTGGAAGAGGTGCTGGCCCAGGGCGTGCACCACGTCTGCGTGACCGGTGGCGAGCCGCTGGCGCAGAAGCGCTGCCTGGTGCTGCTGGAGAAGCTCTGCGATGCCGGCCTGGACGTCTCGCTGGAAACCTCCGGTGCGCTGGATGTCAGCGCCGTCGATCCGCGCGTATCGCGGGTGGTCGATCTGAAGACCCCCGGCTCCGGCGAAATGGCCCGCAACCGCCTGGAAAACCTGCCGCTGCTGACCAAGCGCGACCAGATCAAGTTCGTCCTGTGCAGCCGCGAAGATTACGAATGGGCCCGTGGCATGGTCCGAGAGCATCGCCTCAACGAGCGCAGCATGGTGTTGTTCTCGCCGAGCAAGAGCGAGGTCAGCCCGCGCGAGCTGGCCGACTGGATCGTCGCCGACCGCCTGCCGGTGCGCTTCCAGATGCAGCTGCACAAGCTTCTGTGGAATGACGAGCCGGGCCGGTAAGCCGCCTTGGCATTTCCTGATGTACCCGGCGCGGGACAGCGTGCTGGTTCCCCGCAAACCACCGGAAACACCCCCATGAAGAAAGCAGTCGTCCTCCTGTCCGGCGGCATGGACTCCGCCGCCGTCGTCGCCATCGCCCGCGAGCAGGGTTTCGCCGTCCACGCCCTGAGCGTGCGCTACGGGCAGCGCCACACCTCCGAACTCGATGCCGCCGCGGCGGTCGCCAGCGCGCTGGGCGCGGTGGCCCACAAAACCGTCAACGTCGACCTGCGCAGCATCGGCGGCTCGGCGCTGACCGATGATATCGACGTCCCCGAAGCGGGCGGTGAGGGCATCCCGGTCACCTACGTGCCGGCCCGCAACACCATCATGCTGTCCGTCGCGCTGGGCTGGGCCGAAGTGCTGGGCGCCAACGACATCTTCTGTGGCGTCAACGCCGTGGATTACTCCGGCTACCCCGATTGCCGCCCTGAGTTCATCCAGGCCTTCCAGGCGCTGGCCAACCTGGCGACCAAGGCGGGTGTGGAAGGGGCGGGCATCCAGGTCCACGCGCCGCTGCAGTTCCTGAGCAAGGCCGACATCGTGCGTGAAGGCGTTCGCCTCGGCGTGGACTTCGGCCTGACCGTGTCCTGCTACAACGCCGACGACCAGGGCCGCGCCTGCGGGCACTGCGACGCCTGCCGCCTGCGTGCGCAGGGTTTCACGGATGCCGGCGTACCGGATCCCACCCACTACGTGTGATGCCGGACGGGTACGCATGAGCGCGAAGATGCGTTAGAATGCGCACCCCCGGCGTCATGTCGGGGATGCAATGGGCCGTTAGCTCAGTTGGTAGAGCAGAAGACTTTTAATCTTTTGGTCGATGGTTCGAATCCATCACGGCCCACCATTGCATCCATGATCAAGGCGACCGCGAGGTCGCCTTTTTCATGCCTCCGGTTCGGCCCGGATCGCATCAAGCCCCGTCCTTCTGCATGGAACGCGTCGTGAACAACCAGCTCCCACATCCCCGGTCTACCTTCCGTCCCCACGCGCTGCTGCGTGGCACTGCACTGGTCCTTGCGCTGATTGCCCTGGATGCGGGCGCCGCGCAGGATCTGACGATCACCTACTACGACGTGCAGGGCGACACCCTGCAGGAACTGCGCACGTCACTGAACGCGCACGGGCCCGTCGGCAAGGACGGCGTGCGCCATCACGGCCACGTGGACTGGTACGTGGGGTGGAACTTCGACTATGCCCCACGAGGTGCAGGTTGCAGACTCGGCAAGGTGCGCATGGAGGTGAGGGCCACCATGGTGCTGCCGCGCTGGACCGGCGCGGACACGGCGCCCGCCTCGCTGCAACAGGAATGGGCGCGCTACAGCCAGGCGCTGCGGGTACATGAAGACGGCCATGCAGCGCATGCCGATCAGGCTGCCGAGGACATCCAGCGACGATTCGCCGCCGTCGGCGGCGGGATGCGCTGCCCGCAGCTCGGTGAGGAACTCAACCGCATCGGGAAAGCGGTTCTCGAGGAATACGCCGCGCGCGACAAACAGTACGACGAAATCACCGAGCATGGTGCCACGCAGGGCGCGCGTCTCTAGCGCGCAGGATTTCCGCCATCTCCTGCGCGTTTTCCGCGACGCGCAGGAGGCACTGCAGTGATGAGCGGCTCAGTGCCGCGTGATGTCCTCGGCAACGGTCTCCAGCAGTCGTTGCGCGCGTGCGCGTGCCCCTTCGCCAGCGCGGGGCGTGATCGGTAGATCGGGCGCGATGCCCGCCACTTCATCGGTGCCGTCGGCGCGCAACCGGACACAGTCCGGAATACGCATGCGCAGGTGTGAGTGGGGCAGCTCGCGCGATGGGGCGCCGCTCATGAAACCGCAGCCGTAGCCACCACTACCGGTGCCGACGATGCGCGCGATGCGGTTGTCCTGCATGCGCGCGGCAAACATCTCCGCCGAGGACACGGTCTTGCCATTGGTGATGACGTAGACCGGCCCGTCCCACGCACCCCAGTGGGCGCGCAGGTCCTGTGCCCAGTCGAGACGGTGGGCGATCAGGAAATCGTCCAGCGTATCCACCGCCTGGCTTGGCAGCGGGCCACCGGAGGTGCCTGCCGCGACCAGGCGGCGGCACTGGCCGCCGTTCCATGGCTGCTGGGTCTGCCACACCCAGGACAGGTCACAGGCTGGAAGGCTCAGTGCACGCCGCGAAGCATCGAAGCTGGCGCGCTCCGCCGTCAGCAGGCGGCGGGCGGTGGCGGCCGGATGATGGCGGCGCAGGGCATCGTCGAGTCGCTCGTACTGTTCGTCGAGATAGGGCCTGCCTGCGGCGGACTGACTGACCAGCAGCGTGGCCGACGTGACCGGCCGCGGGGTGAACAACCGCGCAAGCGTGTCGCCACTGTCATCCCCGCCCGGGTTGTCGCCGACATCGACCAGCACGGCATCGACGCCATCGTGCTGGAACCGGCGCAGGCTGCCGGCGATCATGGCCACCCAGCCGTTCACCAGCACGCTGCGCATGTCGCCGATGGAATCGGCATGGCGCAGCTGTGGCCACAGCGCATGGCATAGACCGGGATAGCGCAGCGCATCGAACTCGTGCAGCCGAAGCACGCCCACCTTGCGTCCCTCGGGCAACGCGAGGATGCCGGCGAGCAGCGCAGGGTCTGCCTGGCCGTCCAAGGGGGTGTAGCCGGGCAGTGTTTCCAGCGGAAGGCTGAAATCCTGCCGGCCTTCATCGGCGACCCCGAGCGCGGCGCAACCGGCACCTGGGCCCAGCGTGCGCGGATCGACAGCCCGTGGTGGCTGGGACGTGCCGCCTGCATCCAGCCGGTCGAGCAACGCAAGATGGCCATCATGGAGGCCGGCCAGAAAACTGCGCAGCGCCTGGGTGGCCTGGGCGTCATTGCGTGCCTCGGCGAGGTCGCGCTGTGCCCGGGCATCAAGGGTCGGCAGATCGACGCCGCTCTCGGGCGAGGCCATCCAGGCCAGGTGTGCGTAGTCGCTCTGCAATGCTGCTTTGAGCACCGCGTAATCTGCCCGCCAGGCATCCCGATCCACTGCCGCGGCCGCGCTCACGCCACTGGCCGAGAGCGTGCCCACCGCCGCCAACAGGCCTGCCATCCATCGCATGGTTGCCATCACATCCTCCCTGAGTCGGGCCGGCACATCCGGCTTCCGCGTGACTGTCCACCCTCGATCTTAGTCAAGGGGACGCCTCGCAGGTAGTGGCAGCGGTGCCCTGCGCACACCTGCACGTCGAGGCGGAGAAGCGCCATGAGCATCGCAGGGAAGGACGCCACGGGCCGATCCTTGCGCCCGGCGGACCGTGTCGGCTGGAGGATGCGCCGCATACACCCGCTACGCACGCGATCGCGCACAATAGGCCGTCTTTGAGCTGATTGCTGTTGGAGGTGCCATGAAACGTGTCGTCCTGCTGAGCCTGGGGGCGCTTGCGCTCGCGGCGTGCTCCAAGCCTGAATCCGCCGATCAGGCGGGCCCGTCGGCCACCGCCGAGGCCCCCACCGCGGCCAAGCCTGCCGACCCTGCCGCTGCCGCGACCCAGTCCCCGTCGTTCGATTGCGCCAAGGCACAGTCCGAGGCCGAGAAACTGGTGTGCGTCGACCCACGGCTGGCCGCGCTGGACCGTCAGCTGGCCGCGCTCTACAAGCGTGTGCAGACCAGCCCGGACGAGCTGGACATCGCGGCCGAACAGCGTGGCTGGATCAAAGGGCGCGATGCCTGTTCGCGCGCGGTGGATCCCAAGCGCTGCCTGGTCGAGTCCTATCAGACCCGTCTGGTCGAGCTGACCATCAACGGCGGCGGCATCCAGGTGCCGGCGAAGGTCGAGTACCGCTGCGACGACAACAGCAAGCCGGTGACGGCGGTGTTCTACAACGACATCGACCCGACCGCGGCCGTGGTCAGCTGGGGCAACGATCAGGCGATCGTCTTCCCGATGCCCGTGAGCAAGGACGAGAACAATGGCGGCCGCTGGGGCCGGGAGGGCGTCGACCTGCGTATCCACGACGACCAGACCACCCTGGACTTCTACGGCACCACGCTGCAGTGCCAGATCGCCCGGTGATGCCGGCCACCGCCGCGTGGCTCAGCGCACGCGGCGGTAGCGCACCTCGTTCTGCCGGTCGCCGACCTCGGTGGTGACGAACCCGTCGCGGCTCTGGCTGATATCGAACACGCTGCTGCCGACGTTGAGCTGGCCGCCGTTGATCCAGCCATTCAACGTCTGGCCGCGGGTCTGCGCGCTCATCCGGCCATCGCTGTCGATGCGCATGCGGATGTCGGCATTGAAGGTCGGGTTGTAGCCCTCGAATTCTCCGATCATCCAGCCGGGTACGTAGGAGGTATGCCGGGCGCCCTGGTAGGTGTCGTCGTCGTAGCGCGCGTCATCCTTGTTGGCGTTGTGCGCCAGCGCGCCGAGGATGGCCGCGCCGATCAGCACGCCGGCGGCGACCTTGGCGTCGTGGTTGTCATCATCGTGGCGATCATCACGGTCGCTGCCGCCGTGGACCCGGAACGAGGCCCGGCAGCCATCATCCACCCAGACCTCGCGGCGGTCGTAGTCCCAGGTGCGGCCTTGCCGGCAGTCCGCACCGGACAGCTTGCGGTCCAGGGTGACGTAGCCGGCGCGGGGCAGGGTGCAGGATTGATAGCGATTGTCGCGGCTCTCGCAGGTGACGAAATCATCCGCACGCGCGTTCTCGAACGGAAGCAGCAACAGCAGGGGCGTGGCCAGCAGCGTACGAAAAAGCATGACGTCGATTCCGGCAGGGAAAAGAAGCGCGTTTCACTGACGCCGACGATGGGCACGCGGGCATGAAATCCGGATGAAGATCACCCGCCGTTCAAACCGATCAGCCGCCTCAGGCGCAGGCGGCCAGCGGTTGCTGGAAACAGGCCCGGATCGCGTCGAGCAGTTCGCTCATGCTGTACGGCTTGGGCAGGAAATGCATGCCAGGGCCGAGCTGCGGCACCACGACGGAAGGCTCCAGGCCCGAGGTGACCAGCACCGGCAGCCCGGGCCGTTCCTGCTTGACCCGATGGGCGGCCTCGATGCCGCTGACCGCGCCCAGGCAGACATCGGTGAACACCAGATCGAAGCGCTCGCCGGCCTGGAGCAGCCCCAGCGCGGCTTCCGCCGAACTGACCGCAACCACTTCGCAGGCCTGGCTTTCCAGTGCCATGCGGCTCAGTTCGCGGGTGTCTTCGGTGTCTTCGATCAACAGCACGCGGGGTTCGGGATGGTGCTTGGACAACAACATGGAGCGTGGTTCCTGCTTACCCCCGGACAGGGGCGCGCAAGTATCGCGGGCCGCCGGTGAGGAGGCCGTGGACGGCACCGAAATGCCGGGTAAACCCCCCGCGTGGCCTGCCTTCGAGTGGCTCATGCCGATGTGAGGGACCGGGGCCTGCGGCGGTGCCAGGCCCAGACCAGCGCCACCGCCAGTCCTGCTGCTGACAGGCGCAGCACGGTAGCCGGCCAACCGACGGCCGTGGCCTCGGTGATCACGAACACGTTCCAGGCCAGGTTGAGCGAGACATGCAGGGCCAGCCCGCTCCATAGGGTGTAATCGTCCAGAGTATTGAGCCAGGCGAACACCAGCCCACCGATGCCGGTGATGGCGAACACCTGCAGGGCCATGCCGCCGCCACCGCCGAACGACCACCAGTGGATGGCGCCGAAGATCACGGCCTGGACCAGCGCAGCCGCCAGCCACGGCCAACGCTGCTGGCGGTGCGCGAAGATGAAACCGAAACCGCGGAAGATGATCTCTTCGGCGAGTGGAAACAGCACGCCGAGCATCAGCAGGGCGAGCACATCCTGGGTCGGATTGAATCCCCCCAGCCACCACAGACCCAGCCAGCACGGCAGCGTCGCCAGCAGCGCCAGGGCCGGCCCCTGCCAGCCATTCCAGCGCAACCCGAGCAGCGCACTCAGGCGCTGCCCCGGCCGCACCAGCAGCGCGGCCACGAGCAGCACCAGCAGCACGCCCAGGCCGTTGTCGAGGATGGCGCCGCCATAGGGAATCGGCAGTTTCGGGATCGGTGCGCCCAGCCACGCGGCTATGTCGCGCAGGTTGATCGAGATGGCCAGGGTCAGCACGACCACGCAGGCGGCCAGCCAGGTGGGCAGGCGGAAGGACGGCATGGGACGCTCCATATCCAGGGATGCGTGGATTGTTGGCGAGGACAGGCCGGGCAGCATGGGGCATTGGTCGGGGGGCCATCGGTCATGGCCGCGTTGCACCACGGTCAGGTGGGACCGGCTAGAGTGCGGCTTTGCCCCTTGGATAACTGCCCATGCAATGCCCCGTATGCAAGACCCAAGCGCTGCAGATGTCCGAGCGCCAGGGCATCGAGATCGATTACTGCCCGCAATGCCGTGGCGTGTGGCTGGACCGTGGCGAGCTGGACAAGATCATCGAGCGCTCGGCCGGTGCCGCAGCACCGGCGCCGGTACGCGCGGCTGCTCCGCCGCCGCCGGCCGCCGTGCAGCACCGTGACACCCGCCATCTGGGCCAGCAGCAGTACGGCGACCAGCACGGCTACCGCAAGAAGAAAAAAGAAAGCTTCCTGTCGGACCTGTTCGACTTCTGACAGGCGCCTGTGCCGTGCTCAGGCGCGGCGCAGGATGAATTCCCGGTCGACACTGTCGCCGACCGGAAAATCGTATTCGCCGACCTTGCTGCAGCCATAGCGCGCATAGAAGCGCTGCGCACCTAGATTTTCCGACCATACGCCGACCCACAGCGTGCCCCGCTGCGGTTGATCGAGCCACGCCAGGAACGCGTCCATCAGGCGCGCGCCGTGACCACCGCCCTGGTGGCTGGCGAGCAGGTAGAGACGTTTGAGTTCGATATCGCCCTCGGCGGCATCGGCATGCGGCAGGCTGTTCGGCCCTGCTGCGAGATAGCCCACCACACGTGCGCCGTCTTCCAGCAGCCACGCCGCATTGCGTGGGTCGGCGAGCTCGCGGCGTTGTGGCTCGACCGCGTAGTGGGTGTCCAGAAAATCGCGCAGATCCTGCGGCGGATACGAATCGCCAAAGGTCTCGGTGTAAGTGGCGATGGCGATCGCCGACAGCGCGCCGGCATCGGCAACGGTGGCACGGCGGAGGATCAACGTCATGGCGCAGGGAAGGCAGGTGGGGCCGGCAGCTTACGGCATCGGCGCAGGCGGCAGGGGTTCCGGGCACCTTGGTACCCGGAACCTGTCACGGCCGCTGGATCAGAACCAGACGCGCACGCCCGCCACCCAGCGGGTATCGCGCGCGCGCTCACCGGCCGTCTCGTGGTAATCAGCGGTATCGCCGAACAGCCGCTCGTGGCTGATGCCGATGTAAGGCGCGAAGCGGCGGCTGAACTCGTAGCGCAGGCGCAGCCCGGCCTCGACCGTGTTGAGTCCCGAACCGTTGCCGTACGCCGGCTCGTCCTTGGCCGAGAACGTGGCCTCCACCAGCGGCTGCAGGATCAGGCGGTTGGTCAGCAGCAGCTCGTACTCCACTTCCACCGTCGCAGCAAACTGTCCGCCTTCGCCGATGTAGGCCGTGGCCGAGGTCTCGAACTTGTACGGCGCCAGGCCCTGGATGCCGAACGCCGCCCACGTGCGCGAATCCGCCGGGCGGAAATCCTGCTTCACGCCGACCAGCACGTCCCACCACGGCGAGACGCTGCGGCCGTACATCACCTCGAGATTGGCCGACTCGGTGCGGCCGTCACCGCGCTCGCCTTCGCTGCGCAGCCATAGCCGGTTGATGTTGCCACCGACCCAGCCGCTGGCCTCCCACGCCTGGCCGGTACCGTGCTGGCCGTCCCAGCGTTCGAGGCGGTTGACCAGCAGCATGCTGTGGATCTCCGGTGCATGCTCCATCGCGCCGTGGTCGATCGGCGGGAACGCGGCGAGGCGGTCCGCGGCCGTCACCGCCGGAATCGGTTCGAGCGGTTCGGTGGGCGCAGGCGCCTTCGGCACGCCATGACCCATCGCGGCATGGTCCATCTTCGAATGATCCATCTGGCCGTGATCGGTCGTGCCGTGGTCCATCGCCGAATGGTCCATCTGGCTGTGATCAGCGCTGCCGTGGTCCATCTTCGAATGATCCATCTGGCTGTGATCAGTGCTGCCTTGGTCCATCTTCGAATGATCCATCTGGCTGTGATCGACGTTGCCGCCATCTGCCGGTGGTGTGTCGGCCGTGGTTGCGGTCGGCGTCGCGGCATGGCCGGCATGCGATTGCGCCCAGGCCGGTGCCGACAATGCCAGCAGCAGGGCGGTACTCAAGGCCGATGTGGCGATGAAAGGAGCGCGGCTCATTCTTCGATCCTCACTTCGCGCATCATGCCCGCTTCCATGTGGTACAGCAGATGGCAGTGGTAGGCCCAGCGGCCGAGCGCGTCGGCGCGCACGCGATAGGTGCGGCGGGTGCCGGGGGGCATGTCGATGGTGTGCTTGCGCAGGTGGAACTCGCCTTCGGCGTTTTCCAGATCGCTCCACACGCCGTGCAGATGGATCGGGTGCTGCATCATCGTGTCGTTGACCAGCACGATGCGCATGCGTTCACCGTAGTTCAGGCGCAGCGGTTCGGCGCTGGCGAACGGAATGCCGTCGAAGGACCAGCTGAATTTCTCCATGTGGCCGGTCAGGTGCAGCTCGACCTCGCGGCCGGGATCGCGGCCATCGGGATCGTCGAACAGGCTGCGCATCGCACCATAGGTCAGCACGTGACGACCGTTGTCGCGCAGGCCGATGCCGGGATCATCGAGCTTTGGGTCGGTGGCCATGCTCTGCATGTCGACCAGCGGATTGCCTTTTTCGCTGGCCGGGTGGCGCGGCGCCTTGGAATCAGCGCCGTGCGCGCCGTGGCCCATGCTCGCGCCGCAGCCACCTTCCATGCCCTTCATGTCGTGACCCGCCATACCGTTTCCGGCATGGCCCATGTCATGGCCCATGTCGCTCATGGTCAGCAATGGGCGCGGGTCGCGCTCGGGAACCGGCGCCTGCAGGCCGTGGCGGACGGCCAGCGTGCCGGCGGCATGGCCGGTGCGGCCCATGTCCTGGCAGAAGATCGTGTAGGCATCCTGTCCACTGGGTTCCACGATCACATCGAAGGTCTCGGCCGGTGCGATGCGGAACTCATCGATGCTGACCGGGTGGATGTACTGGC
This sequence comes from Stenotrophomonas sp. BIO128-Bstrain, assembly GCF_030128875.1. Classification (NCBI taxonomy): domain Bacteria; kingdom Pseudomonadati; phylum Pseudomonadota; class Gammaproteobacteria; order Lysobacterales; family Lysobacteraceae; genus Stenotrophomonas; species Stenotrophomonas sp. BIO128-Bstrain. The sequence continues at coordinate 371,039 of NZ_CP124620.1, forward strand.
CATCGGCGGCGACCACGGTCATTTTCAGGCCGGGGATGCGCACATCGAAGTAGGTCATCGAGCCACCGTTGATGAAGCGCAGCAGCACCTTCTCGCCACTGCGGAAAAGCCCGGTCCAGTTGCCCGCCGGTGCGGTGCCGTTGAGCAGGTAGGTATAGGTGTGGGCGTTGATGTCGGAGATGTCGGTCGGCGTCATCCGCATCCGGCCCCACATGCCGCGGTCGGCGGTGGCTGCGGCCCAGCCATCCCGGCGCACATCACGGAGGAAGTCGGGCAGGGTGCGCTTGTAGTAGTTGTCGTACTCGGCGAGCTTCTTCATGCGCCGGAACAGCGCGCCAGGGTCCATGTCGGTCCAGTCCGAGAGCACGATCACGTGCTCACGGTCGAAGCGGTACGGCGCCGGCTCGAGCGGGTCGATGATCAGCGCGCCGTACAGGCCGGCCTGTTCCTGGAACATCGAATGGCTGTGGTACCAGTACGTGCCCGACTGCTTGAGGGTGAACCGGTACTGGTAGGCCTCGCCGGGGGCGATGCCGTTGAAGCTCAGGCCGGGCACGCCGTCCATGTTGGCCGGCAGCAGCAGGCCGTGCCAGTGGATGGAGGTGGGGTGCCCCTGCAGCGTGTTGGCCACCCGGATGTTGACCGTCTGGCCTTCGCGCCAGCGAAGGATCGGCGCCGGCAGGCTGCCGTTGACGGTGATCGCCGGGCGGGTGCGCCCGGTGAAGTTGGCCAGCGATTCGCCGATGCTCAGCTGCACGTCATGGCTGCTGAGCACCTGCGGGGCACCGGCCAGGCCGGGGCCGGCGGCCGCGAAGGCGCGTGGGCTCAGGCCGGTGGCGGCCAGACCGGCGACCACGCCGCCGGCAGCCACGCCCTGCACGAACAGGCGGCGTGACGGCATGGGCGGGGTGCCCGTGCCGGGTGTTTTAAGGAAAGACATTGCAACTCCGGATCCGATTCGAATGGCACGCGGGGTGCCGGCAACGCCCGCAGGCGGGGCCATGCGGGCAGGGCATCAGGCAGGCGCTCGCAGAGCGCTGCGGATCAGGCGATCGGAGGGCGGGTGATGCGGTCCAGCGGCGGTGTCGGTTGCGACGGATGCGCGGCCGGCAGCGGGGCCAGCGACAGCGGCGGGGGCGTGGCCAGCCAGGCGACCTGGGCGGTCAGGCTGGGTTGCTGCGCGCAGCTGCGCAGGCAGTCCTTGATCTTGCAGTGGTCGCCATCGTGAGGCGCCTGCACTCCGCTGGCGGCACCGGGCATGGCGTGGTGGTCATGCGGGAGGGCGGCCGCCGGTGCATCACCATGGCAGGGCGGTGCGGCACGGCTTGCGGTGGCCGGCTCGGCCAGGGCGAGCGCCATCGGGCCGGCCATGGCCACGTTCAGCCCGTTGAGCAACAGGCTGAGCATCAGGACGACTCGCAGGAGCAGGCCACTGGCGGACATGGGGCTCACCTTACTGCCAAATCCGCACGGTCGCACCTATGGCTGAACACGCGGTTCAACTCTGGAGCAAGGTCTGTCTGGCCGCCCCGGCGCATCAGCCTTCCTCGCGCACGATCTCGACCAGGCGGTCGCCGTAACGGGCCAGCTTGGTGCCACCGATGCCCCCGACCCGGCCCAGCGCATCGACGCTGGTGGGGCGCTGTTCGGCAATGTTGCGCAGGGTGCTGTCGTGGAAGATCACGAAGGCCGGCACGTTCTGCTCGCGCGCGAGTTCGGCGCGCAGGCCCCGCAGCGCATTGAACAGCGCCAGGTCCTGCGGCAGCACCGACAGGCCGGTGCGCTGGCCGCTGCGATCGCGCTCGCGGGCCGCCTTGGGCGTCTCGCGGCGCATCATGACCTTGCGCTGGCCCTTGAGCACCTCGCGGCTGCCATCGGTCAGGCGCAGCCCGCCGTAGGCGCTGCTGTCCACCTCGAGCAGGCTGGAGGCGACCAGCTGGCGGAACACGCTGCGCCAGGTACGCGCGTCCAGATCCTTGCCGATGCCATAGGTGCTCAGTTCGGTATGCCCGAACTGGCGGACCTTCTCGTTCTCGCCCCCGCGCAGGATGTCGATCAGATGGCCCACGCCGAAGCGCTGGCCACTGCGGTAGACGCAGCTCAATGCCTTCTGGGCGGCGACGCTGGCATCCCAGGCATCGGGCGGCAGCAGGCAGTTGTCGCAGTTGCCGCAGGGCTGCGGGTAGGTCTCGCCGAACCCGGCCAGCAGGACCTGGCGGCGGCACTGCATGGATTCGCAGTAGCCGAGCAGGTGGTCCAGTTTGGAGCGTTCCAGCGCTTTGCGTTCTTCGCCCGCCTCGGACTGCTCGATCATCTGTTTGAGCAGCACCACGTCGCCCAGGCCGTAGCAGAGCCAGGCCTCGGCGGGCTCGCCATCGCGACCGGCGCGGCCGGTTTCCTGGTAATAGCCTTCCATCGATTTGGGCAGGTCGGTATGCGCGACGAAGCGCACGTCCGGTTTGTCGATGCCCATGCCGAAGGCGATGGTGGCGCACATGACGATGCCATCCTCGCGCAGGAAGCGACGCTGGTTGGCGGCGCGGACCTCGGGCGGCAGGCCGGCGTGGTAGGGCAGGGCGTTCATGCCCTCCTTGCACAGGAACTCGGCGGTTTCCTCGACCTTGCGCCGCGACATGCAGTAGACGATGCCGGCGGCCCCGCGGTGGACCTTGAGGAAGTCCAGCAGCTGCCTTTTGGCGTTGTCCTTCTGGACGACGGTGTAGCGGATGTTGGGCCGGTCGAAGGAGCTGACGAAGTGCTGGGCGTTGGTGAGGTCCAGGCGTTCGGCGATCTCGCGCTGGGTGGGCGGATCGGCGGTGGCGGTCAGCGCGATGCGCGGCACGTCGGGCCAGCGTTCGTGCAGGACGGTGAGCTGGCGGTATTCGGGGCGGAAGTCGTGGCCCCACTGGGAGACGCAGTGGGCTTCGTCGATGGCGAACAGGGCGATCCGGCTGCGCGAGAGCAGCGACAGGAAGCGACCGGTGAGCAGGCGCTCGGGCGCGACGTAGAGCATGTCCAGTTCGCCGGCGAGCAGTTCGCGTTCGACGCGGGCACTGGTTTCGCCGTCGAGGGTGGAGTTGAGGTATTCGGCGCGGACGCCGAGCTGGCGCAGGGCTTCGACCTGGTCCTGCATGAGGGCGATCAGCGGCGAGATGACGATGCCGGTGCCGTCGCGGAGCAGGGAGGGGACCTGGTAGCAGAGCGATTTGCCGCCGCCGGTGGGCATGAGGACGAGCGCGTCATTGCCGGCGGCGACATGCTCGACGATCGCCTGCTGCGGACCGCGGAATTCGTCGTAACCAAAGATGCGGCTGAGCAGGTCGTGCGCGGGGCGGGAAGACATCGCCGTAGTTTACAGGGCTGGGCGCCCCGGGGCGGGTCATCCCATTCCGGATGTGAACGTAAGCGGGACACCCTTCGACCAGGTAGCCCCCCTTGGAGTCAAGGGGGGCGCGCCGCAGCGCAACCTTGAAATCCCGCAGGGGCAAGGCCCCCAGAGGGATTACTGCAGCAGCGAACGCAGCATCCAGGCGTACTTTTCGTGGGTCTGCAGGCGCTGGGTCATCAGATCTTCGGTCGGTGCGTCATCGGCATCGTCGGCCACATCCAGCACTTTCCGGGCAGTGCGGCACACGGCCTCGTTGGCGGTGACCAACTGGCGTACCATTTCACGCCAGTCCGCGCTGTCGGTCAGGCCCGGCTCCTCGGCGATCGAGGTCAGGGCCGCGAACTCGCGGTAGGAGCCCGGGGCGTTGAAGCCCAGTGCACGGATGCGTTCAGCGACGTCGTCCAGGGCGGCCCACTGTTCGGTGTACTGGGTCTCGAACATGGTGTGCAGCGAGTTGAACATCGACCCGGTCACGTTCCAATGGAAGTTGTGGGTCTTCAGGTAGAGCGTGAACGCATCTGCCTGGAAGGCCGACAGTCCATCGGCGATCTTCTTGCGATCGCCCTCCTTGATCCCGATATCAATGTTCGGGGCCGACGGGGCCGCCGCGCCGAGTTTCTGCTTGGCCGTCTTGGGCTTTGCCGGGGTCTTGGTCGTCTTCGCCATGGGAGAACTCCTTATGGATGGGATGAATCGGATGGCCTTCACAATAGATCAGACTACCCTTTCAGTAGTAAACAAAAGTTCTAAACGAATCGATTGATGAGCGCTATCGAAAAACCACATGCAGCACGCCTGGCCCAGCAGCAGGCCGCGATCAACGGGGCCATGAGCCGCGACCGCGGTCGTTTGCTGGGGATGCTCTCGCGTTGGCGGGCCAAACCGGCGGATGCGGGGCTGGCTGCGGCGTTCGAGCAGGCCTTGCAGGCGTCCGTGCAGCGCCGTGAAGCGCGTGCGCTGAATCAGCCGGCCATCACTTTGGACGAGCAGCTGCCGATTGCGCGTGAAGCCGAGGCCATCACCGCGCTGATCCGCGACCATCAGGTCGTGGTGATCGCCGGTGAGACCGGCTCGGGCAAGACCACCCAGCTGCCCAAGCTGTGCCTGGCCGCCGGCCGTGGCACCGCCGGGATGATCGGCTGCACGCAGCCGCGGCGGATTGCCGCACGTGCGGTGGCCACGCGTGTCGCGCAGGAGCTGCAGTCCGAACTGGGCACCACCGTGGGTTACCAGGTGCGCTTCACCGACCGTGTCGGTGACGATACCCGCATCAAGTTCATGACCGACGGCATCCTGCTGGCCGAGATCAGCAGTGACCGCTGGCTGTCCAACTACGACACGATCATCGTCGACGAGGCGCACGAACGCAGCCTCAACATCGATTTCCTGCTGGGCTATCTGAAGCAGCTGCTGAAGAAACGGCCGGATCTCAAACTGATCGTCACCTCGGCGACCATCGATACCTCGCGCTTCGCCCAGCACTTCGATGATGCGCCGGTGATCAGCGTGGAAGGCCGCACCTTCCCGGTGGACGTGCGCTACCGCCCGCTGGAAGGCGAGGGCGGCGGCGATGCCGACGGTGGCCGCGACGGCGAGCGCACCGTGAATGATGCGGTGGTCGCGGCGGTGGATGAAATCACCCGCATCGATCCGCGCGGCGACATCCTGCTGTTCTTCCCGGGCGAGCGCGAAATCCGCGATGCGCACCAGGCACTGGAGCGGCGCAAGTACCGCGGCACCGACGTGCTGCCGCTGTATGCGCGGCTGTCGGTCAAGGACCAGGACCTGGTGTTCAACCCGGGCAGCAACCGGCGCATCGTGCTGGCCACCAACGTCGCGGAAACCTCGCTGACGGTGCCGCGCATCCGCTATGTGATCGACCCCGGCTTCGCCCGCATCAAGCGTTACAGCCCGCGCCAGAAACTGGACCGGCTGCATATCGAAGCGGTCTCGCAGGCCAGCGCCAACCAGCGCAAGGGCCGGTGCGGTCGTGTCTCCGAAGGCATCTGCTACCGGCTGTATTCCGAAGCGGATTTCCAGTCGCGCCCTGAGTTCACCGATCCGGAAATCCGTCGCTCCAGCCTGTCCGGGGTGATCCTGCGGATGCTGCAGCTGGGCCTGGGCAGGATCGAGGATTTCCCGTTCCTGGAGGCGCCGGACGAACGCGCCATCGCCGATGGCTGGCAGCAGCTGGGTGAGCTGGGTGCGGTCGATGCCGAGCGCCGCCTGACCCCGATCGGGCGCCAGATGGCGCGCCTGCCGGTGGACGTCAAACTGGCTCGCATGTTGGTCGCCGCGCAGGCACAGGGCTGCCTGCGGCCGATGCTGGTGATCGCCTCGTTCCTGGGCATCCAGGACCCGCGTGAGCGCCCACCGGAAGCGCGCGCCGCCGCGGACAACGCACATGCGCTGTTCGCCGATGGGCGCTCGGAATTCGTCGGCGTGCTGCGCCTGTGGGACGGCTACCGCCAGGCCCACGAAGATCTCACCCAGTCCAAGCTGCGCGACTGGTGTGGGCGACATTTTCTTGGTTTCCTGCGCATGCGCGAATGGCGGGAACTGCATCGCCAACTGCGCGTGCTGTGCGAAGAACTGGGCTGGAATGAAGAGCCGGCCGAGACCTCGTTGGCGCCGCTGCTGGCCGGTTCCTCTGCACCGGCGCCGGCGCGCGATGACGAGGCCAGGATCAAGGCGACGCGTGGCCAGCAGCACCGTGCCGCGCGCCTGGCCCGCGAAGGAAAATCCGAACCGGCGCCTGCCGAGGACAAGGCCGCGCCCGGCAACGGTGCCGATCCAGAGGCACGCAGCGCGTTCAGCGACAAGGTGCGCGCCGCGGCGTACCAGACCCTGCACCGCGCGCTGATCGCCGGCCTGCCCACGCAGATCGGCCATCGCAGCGACAAGGGCGATTTCCTGGCGCCGCGCCAGCGTCGCTTCCTGCCGTTCCCGGGCTCGGCCCTGGCCAAGCGGCCGCCGCCGTGGCTGCTCACTGCAACCCTGCTGGACACCCAGAAGATCTGGGGTCTGACCAACGCGGCGATCGAGCCGGACTGGGTCATCAACGAACTGCCGCATCTGCTGCTGCGCAAGCACTTCGATCCGCACTGGTCGCGTGCGCAGGGCCAGGTGCTGGCCTCGGAGCAGATCAGCCTGTTCGGGCTGGTGCTGGCCCCGAAAAAACCGGTGCATTACGGCCGCATCGCGCCGGCCGAGGCGCATGACATCTTCGTGCGCCAGGGCCTGGTGACCGGCGAGATCAACACCCGGGCCGGCTTCGTGGCCGACAACCTCAAGGTGCTGGAGCAGGCGCGCGAAGAAGAAGCCAAGCTGCGCCGCGCCGGTATCGTTGCCGATGAAGGCTGGCAGGCGCGCTGGTACCTGGACCGGATACCGGCCGAGATCCATTCGGCGATGGGCCTGGATACCTGGTGGAAAGCACTGGCGCCGGAGAAGCGCCGGGCGCTGTCGTGGACGCTGGCCGATCTGCTGCCGGGCGAAGGCAGCGATGCCGAGCGCTATCCCAGGTACCTGCCGCTGGGCGATGCGCGGCTGGCGCTGCATTACACCTTCGAACCCGGTGCCGAGGACGATGGTGTGACGCTGGAGGTGCCGCTGCACCTGCTCAACGCGCTGGATCCGGCGCGGCTGTCGTGGCTGGCGCCGGGCTTCGTCGCTGACAAGGCCGCCGCATTGATCCGCAGCCTGCCCAAGGCGATGCGCCGCAACTATGTGCCGGCACCGGACTTTGGCCGCGCGTTTGCCGAGGCCTTCGCCGAACCGACCGCCGATGACATCCGGGGCGAACTGGCGCGGTTCCTCGCGCGCGCGACGGGTGCCAAGCTGGCCGCAACCGATTTCGACGAAGCCTCGCTGGAGCCGCACCTGCGCATGAACCTGCGCCTGCGCGATGCCGACGGCAAGGTGCTGGCGACCTCGCGCGATCTGGAGGCGCTGCGTGCCCGCTTCGGCGACAAGGCCGGTGAGGCCTTCGCCGCACGCGCAGGGCGTGCGCTGGCCGCGGAAGGGCTACGCGATTTCCCGGCTACCCCGATCCCGCTGCAGGTGCCCGGCGAAGCCGGCGTGCCGGCGTACCCGGCGCTGGTCGATCAGGGTGAGACCGCAGCGCTGAAGATCTTCGCCGACCGCAACGAAGCGCTGGAACAGCATCCGCTCGGGGTTCGTCGATTGATGGAGATCGCGCTGGCCGACAAGGCCAAGCAGGCGCGCAAGCAATTGCCGGTGCCGCCCAAGACCGGGCTGCTGTACGCCGCGATCGAATCGCAGGAGCGGCTGCGGGGCGATCTGGTCGATGCGGCGATGAATGCCGTGCTGGCCGACGGGCTGGGTGATATCCGCGACCCTGCCGCGTTCGCCAAACGCAGTGCCGAGGCGGGCAAGGCGTTGTTCGGTGAGGCGATGGCGCGCCTGAAGCTGGCCGAGAACATCCTCGCCCACGTGGCCGAGCTCAAACCACAGCTGGAAGCGCCGCTGATGGGGTGGGCGCGTGGCAACCTCGATGACATGGAGCAGCAGCTTGCCGCGCTGGTCCATCCCGGGTTCCTGCGTGACACGCCGGCCGACGCGTTGGCGCAGTACCCGCGCTATCTGCGCGCGATGATCCTGCGCACCGAGCGTGCCAAGCGCGATCCACCGCGTGATCAGGCCCGCATGCTGGAGCTGCGTCCGTTCGTGGAGGCGCTGGCGCAGGCCGACGCGCGCGGCCTGCGCCAGCGGCCGCAGTGGCAGGACCTGCGCTGGGACCTGGAGGAGCTGCGGGTTTCGCTGTTCGCCCAGGAGCTCGGGGCGCGTACCGGCATTTCGGCCAAGAAACTGGCCCAGCGCGTGGCCGCGCTGCAGAAGGCCTGATCCGGCAACCCCCGTGCCGGTGCGGCACGGGGAACCGGGTGCGGATTACTTGACGCGGCGGACCTTGGCGCGGGTGTTGACGCCCTGCACCTGCATGTACCACACGCCGCCCAGGCCGGGAGCGATGCTGACCTCGGGCGACTGGCGGCGGACGCCACCGACCTGGGCGTCGTCGATCTGCTCCCACTCCTGCGCGTTGGCGAGCACGTAACGCTGGCCCTTGCCGAAGCCGCGGAACTCACCGGTCAAGGTGCTTTTGATCGGCTCCTTGGTGCCGAAATCGAAGAAACCGTGGTTCTTCACGATGACTTCCTGGCGCCCCTCTTCGCGGGCCTGCTCGCGAGCGTCGGCCGCCAGGGCAGCCACTTTGCCCTGCAGCCAGTTGTTGAGCTCGGTCAGTTCCTGCGGTGTGAGTTTCTCCAGCCCGGCCGCCTTGAACTCGGCCGGCGACATCTGCTGCTGCAGATCGCCCTCCACCACGCGCTGGGCCAGCGCCGGCAGCGACACACTCATCACAATGGCCGCGCAGGCCAACAACCGCAGACGGGAAAAGCGCATGGCAGGGTCTCTCCTAGGGATGGCCGCAGTGTAGTGCCAGCGCCCGGGCATGTGCACATGCAGGCGACGGCGATTGTCGGGGGGGCGCTGCGGCGCTAGTGTAGGTGGCCTCTGTCTTGTCTGTACGATGCTGTGAACCGCGCTTCTGCCCCCGGCCTGGATGCCTTGTTGAACCGACCCTCGGTGGCTTCGCTGCCGACCGAACTGCGCGAGGCGTTGCTGCAGCGCTGGCAGCAGCCCGAGGCCGATCTGGACATGCGCGCGGGCTGGCCGGTGCTGGCCGACACGCTTGATGCGCTGTCGCTGCTGTCGGCCGACGAGTCGGCGCTGCTGGCCACCCTGCTGTTCGATCTGCCGTGGCTGCGCGCCGGGCTGGACGCGTTGCCGGTCGGTGCGCTCAAGCCGGTGGTGGTCGGCCTGCTGGACGGGCTGGACGCGGCCGACCAGGTCTGGGCGCTGCATGCCGGGCGTGAGGCCGGTCGCAACAGCGAGGGGCTGCGTCGCCTGCTGCTGTCGATCATCCGCGATCTGCGCGTGGTGCCGATCCTGCTCGCCCGCCAGCTGGCCCGCATGCGCGGTGCCGATCGCCTGCCCGAGGAGGAACGGCGCGCGTTGGCCCAGCTCACCCGCGACATCCACGCGCCGCTGGCGAACCGGCTCGGCATCTGGCAGTTGAAGTGGGAGCTGGAAGACCTGGCGTTCCGCCACCTCGAACCGGAGACCTACCGCCGCATCGCCCGCGAGGTCGACGAAACCCGGTTGGCGCGCGAGCGCTATGTCGAGGCCGTCAAAAAGGCGCTGTCGCGCGAGTTGCTGGCGCAGGGCATCCGCGCCGAGGTCAGCGGCCGCCCGAAGCACATCTACAGCATCTGGCGGAAGATGCAGAAGAAGCGGCTGGCGTTCGAGCAGCTCTACGACATCCGTGCGGTACGCGTGATGGTGGACGACGTGGCCGCCTGCTACGCCGCATTGGGCGTGGTGCACGCACTGTGGGCGCCGGTGCCGAGCGAGTTCGACGATTACATCGCGCGCCCGAAGGCCAATGATTACCGCTCGCTGCATACCGCCGTGGTCGGCCCGGAAGGTCGCACCATCGAAGTGCAGATCCGGACCCACGACATGCACGCCCAGGCCGAGCTCGGCGTGGCCGCGCACTGGCGCTACAAGGAAGGCAGCAAGGGCGCGGAGAAGGCCTTCGACCGCAAGATCACCTGGATGCGCCAGTTGCTGGAGCAATCCCAGGAGGGGCACGGCGGTGAGCTGGCCGGCGCGCTGGATGCCGAGCTGACCGAGGACCGGGTCTACGCGCTCAGCCCCAAGGACGAGGTGATGGACCTGCCGCAGGGCGCCACGCCGCTGGATTTTGCCTACCACGTGCACACCATGGTCGGGCACCGTTGCCGCGGCGCGAAGGTCAATGGCCGCATCGTGCCGTTGACCTACCGGCTGCGCAGCGGCGACCGCGTCGAGATCCTGACCGGCAAGGAGGCCGACCCCCGGCGGGACTGGCTGCTGGCCTCCAGTGGCTTCCTGGCCAGCAACCGCTCGCGTGAAAAGGTGCGCGGCTGGTTCCACAAGCTGGACCGCGCACGCAATGTGCAGGCCGGACGCGAACTGCTCGAGCGCGAGCTGAAGCGGCTCGGCCTGCAGCATGCCGACCTTGCCATCGCGGTGAAGAAGTTCCACGCCGACAGCGTCGACGATCTCTATATCCAGGTCGCGCTGGGCGACACCGGGCCGAACCAGGTCAGCCGCGCGCTGCTGGAAGCCGAACGGGCCGCCAGCCAGCCGGCGGTGCCGGCGATGCCGCGGCCCACGGCGCGGCGCGACAGCGTGCGCAGTGCCAACTTCACCGTGCAGGGCGTGGGCAACCTGCTGGTGCAGCTGGCCCGCTGCTGCCAGCCGGTGGCCGGCGAACCGATCGTCGGCTACCTCACGCGGGCGCGTGGCGTCACCGTGCACCGCACCGACTGTGCGGCGCTGGCCCGGCTGGCCGCAGCCAGCCCGCAGCGCATTCTTCCCGTGGAGTGGGGCCAGGCCGGCGGTGGCTATGAAGTGGACGTGGTGGTCGATGCGGTCGACCGGCGCTGGCTGCTCAAGGACATCACCAACCTGATCGCGCAGGAGGATGCCTACGTCCTGGACATCCACAGCGACAACGTCCGCAACAGCGGCCGGGCGCACCTGCGGCTGCGGCTGAAGGTCAGCGACTACGGGCAGCTTTCCACCCTGCTGGGCAAGCTGGACGCACTGCCCGGCGTCAGCGAAGCCCGGCGTCTAGGCTGAGCTCACGTGCCCCACGCTAGGCTCGCGGCATGAGCCGGGACGACGATGACAGGCATGATGCCGCGCATGAGGCGCTGCGGCGGGTGCGCCGCGAGGGGCGCTGGTGGTGGGTGCAGGCGCGCCACGCCAAGCGCATCTGGCGCTGGGCGTTGCTGATCGCCGTGCTGCTGTTCGTGGCCCTGGCGCTGTTGCGCCGGCCGCTGGCGAACTGGTTCTGGAATGAACCGCAGATCGAGCAGCTGCTTGACCAGGGCGATCGCGCGCTGGCGGCCGGCCGCCTGACCCTGCCCGACGGCAGCGGCGCACGTGAGTCCTATCAAGCAGCGCTGGCGCTGGACAACGACCGGCTGCAGGCACGCACCGGCCTGGCCCGTACCGGCCAGGCGGCACTGCAGCAGGCGCGTGCTGCACTGGAACGCGGCGACCCGGCGGCCGCGACGACAGCGCTGGCCCTGGCGCGCGAGCTGCAGGTACCGCAGCCCGATGCCGACGCGGTGGCGCAGCAGCTGCACGCGCACGACCAGGCACGCGCGGGGATCGGCGCCTTGCTCGGCCGCGCCGAAGCGGCCCTGCAGGCGCAACGGCTCGATGGCAGCCCGGACAGCGCGCTGCCGCTGTTCCAGCAGGTGCTCACGCTCTCGCCCAACCAGGTGCGTGCGCTGGAAGGGCGTGAGGATGCGCTGTCCGACCTCCTCCAGCAGGCGCGCATGGCGGCCGGGCGCGGCGATGTCGCACGCGCGGCCGAACGCGTGCGCAGTGCCCGGGGCTTCGACGCCGGACATGTCGATCTGCCGGCCACCCAGGAGGCACTGAACAACGCACTGGAGCGGCGCCAGCGCCAAGGCGAAGCCGCGCTGCGCCGGCAGAAACTGGAGGCTGCGGCGGAGGCCTTCGCCGCGGTGCTTGCCGCGTTGCCCGACGATCCTGCCGCACACCGCGGCCAGCAGCAGGTGGCCGATGCGCAGCTCTTGCGTGCGACGCGGCTGGCCGGCAATTTCCGTTTCGACGAAGCGGCCCAGGCGGTGCAGCAGGCTGAAACGCTGGGCGCTTCCACGCGCGCGCTGGAGACGGCGCGGCATGCCATCGAGCAGGCGCGTCGTTCGCAGGCCGCGTTGAAGACCCCGGCGGTGCCGCGGGCGCAGCGCGAACGCACGCTGCAGGGCCTGCTCACGCGCCTGGAAGAGGCCGAGGGCCGTGGCAATTTCCTGGATCCCCCCGGCCGCAGTGCGTACGACGCCCTGCGTGAGGCCCAGGGGGTTGCGCCGCAGGACCCGCGTGTTCGCGCGGCGGCGCAGCGGTTGTTGCCAGCGAGCCGGCAGTGTTTCGAGGATCGCCTGCGCGAGAACCGGGTACTAGGGGCCGGAGCCTGTCTGGAGGCCTGGCAGACCCTGTCCTCCAGCGACGCAGGCCAGGCTGCGGCAAGGCGCCGGCTGGCGCAGCGCTGGTTGGCGATCGGCAGCGAGCGGCTTGGCTCGGGCGATATCACCTTCGCGCAGCAGGCGCTGGTGCAGGCGCGCCGCTGGCAGCCGGACCTGCCCGAGCTGCCGGCGTTCGCCGAGCGCCTGCGCAGCGCCGGTGGTGGCGCGGGAGCCTAGGCCAGGAACACCCGCTGTACGGTGGCGCGGGCGGCATCCAGCGAGAAGTGGTCCACGATGTTCTGCAGCCCGGCGGTGGAGAGCCGGCGCCACAGGGCCTCATCCTGGTACAGCCGGACCACGGCCTGGGCGAACGCCTCGGCATCATCGGCCACCAGTACATCCTCGCCATCGCGCAGGTGCATGCCTTCCACGCCGCAGGTGGTGGCGACCACGGGCTGGCCGTGCGCCATGCTGAGATTCACCTTGCCCTTGACCCCCGCGCCGAAGCGCAGCGGCGCCACGGCGATGCGCACGCCGTCCATGTACGGCACCACGTCCGGCACGAAGCCATGGATGTCCACACCGGGCTGGGTCGCGGCCAGCTCGCGCAGCGCATCGGGCACGGCTGCGCCGATGCAGTGGAACCGGATATCGGGCAGCTGCGCGCGGATGCGCGCGAAGACATCACCGATGAACCACTGCATGGCATCCAGGTTCGGCGGATGACGGAAGCCGCCAACGAACACCAGGTCCCGACGCTCGGCCCAGTCGGGGCCCGCGCCTGCAACTTCATGCAGGTTGGAGATCAGTTCCACCGTCGCGCCCGGCGCATCGATGCGCAGCTGCTCGCGCTCGGCCGCGCTGACCAGCACGGTCACATCGACCTGATCCATCACCGCCAGCTCGCGTGCGCGGGTGCGCTCGGCATTGCGCAGCAGCCCTGCATCGCCGGCGATCTCCGCACCACGGCGCTCGCGCAGGTAATGCAGGTCGACGGTATCGAACACGGTGCGCGCCTGCGGCGCAAAGCTGCGCAGCAGCGGCAGGCACTCGTGGGCAACGTGGTAGCGCACCATCATCACCACCTCGAAGCGGGCGCCGTTGGCCCGCAGCCACGATGCCACGCCATCGAGGTAGGGCGCGTACCAGACCTCCACGCCCAGCGCCTGCAGCGCCTCGGTGGCGGCGCCGGCATGCTCGCGCCGGGTCGGCACGAACACCACATGGACGCCCTCGTCGAGCAGCATCCGGATCAGGTTGTACTGGCGCAGCGAGGCCGAGTCGCGGTCCGGCTGCGGCACTTCTTCATCCAGGATCAGGACCTGGCGCTGGGCGCGATGCAGCAGGGCCGGCGAGGGCACGCTGCCCACGCTCGGCTGCGCTTCCAGCGCCTTGGCCCACTTCGCCGCGAACACCCCGCGGTTGCGGACCTGGTAGGCCTTGACCCCGCTGCCGGTATCGGTGCCGTTGCTGGTGCCCTCGTCATGCACGACGCGGCTGGCGGGCTGCACCAGCACCCGATGGCCACTGGCGCGGACAGCGAAGGCCAGGTCGGTATCTTCGTAGTAGGCGGGCTTGTAACGTAGATCGAAGCCGCCGAGCTGGTCCCACAATGCGCGCGGGATCATCAACGCCGCACCGGAGCAGTAGTCGGCATCGCGCAGCGCGCTGTAGCGGGGATCCTCGGGCGACTCGAAGCGGCCATAGCTCCAGCCGCTGCCGTCCTGGAAGATCACGCCACCGGATTCCTGCAGGCGGCCATCGGGATAAAGCAGCTGCGCACCGACCAGGCCGGCCCGCGGCACCCGCGCAAAGGTGGCGAGCAGGGCATCCAGCCAGCCCGGCTGGGGCACGGTGTCGTTGTTGAGCAGCACCACGTACTGGCCACGCGAGCGGGCCACGCCATCGTTGCAGGCCTCGATGAATCCGCCGTTGGTTGGCCGCACCTCATAGCGCAGCCCGCTGACCTGCGGCATCCAGGCGGTGGTTTCGTCGCTGCTGCCGTCGTCCACCACCAGGATCTCGCAGTCGACCTGCGGCGGGTGGGCCGCCAGCGCCCGCAGGCAGGCCAGCGTGTGGCCTGCATGGTTGTAGACCGGAATGATGATGCTGACCACCGGGCGCTCGCTGGCCGGGACCGTGAACGGCGCGAACGGTGTGGCCTCCGGCAGGAACAGCGGTGCGCCGCGCGGGGCGGGCACGGCCTGGGTATGGACCCGGATGCGCTGCCAGGTGGCGCGCCAGCCCCGGGTGCGCAGACTGGCCAGACTGCGACGGAACAGGCCGAGCATGCGGTTCAGGAAATAGCGAGCATCGGCCAAGGACATCGACATCCCGTTGCAACTCCAGCTTAAGCGGGGGAACCCGGGAGAACGCGCCGCTCGCGGTGGCTGCGTTAGACTCGCCGGACTTCATATTCTCGCATCCCCGTGCCCCGACGCTACGATTCCGACGACATCGACGAGTTCGACGACGACACCGAAAGCCGCGGCCCGCTGTGGCGCCGCCGGTTGATCACCTGGGGCATGGCGGCTGTCGCGCTGGGGCTGGGCTTCCTGATCCCCTATACGGTGTACCTGAACCAACAGGTCACCCAGCGCTTCGGCGAGTTGCGCTGGCAGATTCCCACCCGTGTCTATGCGCGCCCGCTGGCGTTGGCGCCCGGTGTGGCCATGGATGCGGCCACGCTCAAGACCGAGCTGGCGGCGTCGGCCTACCGCGATGACGGGATCGGCAAGTCGCCGGCCACGTACACGCAGGAAGGCGGGCGTTTCGTCATTTCCAGCCGTGGCTACAACGATGTGGATGGCCGGGTCGCCCCGCGCCGCGTCGAGCTGAGCCTGTCCGGCGGGTCGATCGCCTCGCTGCGCGATCCCGACAGCCGCAAGGCCCTCAAGGCCGCGCGCCTGGATCCGGCCCGTATCGCCACGCTGTACGGCCAGAAGCAGGAAGAGCGCCGGCTGGTTCGCATCGAGGAAACCCCCGAGCTGCTGGTCACCGGCCTGCAGGCGGTGGAGGACAAGGATTTCAGCCGCCACCACGGTATCGATCTGAGCGGTATCGCCCGCGCGGTGTGGGTGACCGTGCGCTCCGGCGGCCAGAGCCGCCAGGGTGCCTCGACGCTGACCCAGCAGCTGGCCCGCAGCGGTCTGCTCGGGATCGGCAAAGAGCAGACCGTCACCCGCAAATTCAACGAGGTGCTGTACGCGCTGATCATGGAGGCGCGCTACGACAAGCGCACCATCCTGGAGGCCTACCTCAACCAGGTCTACCTGGGCCAGCGCGGCAGCCAGGCCATCCATGGCATGTCCTCGGGTGCGGAGTTCTGGTTCGGCCGTGATCTGGCTTCGCTCAACACCGAGCACGTCGCGCTGCTGATCGGCCTGGTCAAAGGCCCGTCCTATTACGACCCGCGCCGCAATCCCGAACGCGCGCTGGACCGCCGCAACTTCGTGCTGGGCAAGCTGCGCGAAGCCAATCTGATCGACGATGCCGAGTACAAGCGCGCCGTCGAAGCGCCGCTGGGCGTGCCCAAGACCCCGGGGCTGATCGCGGCCAACCGCTTCCCGGCCTATGTGGATCTGGTCCGCCGTCAGCTCGGCCACGACTACCCCGAGTCCGTGTTGCAGGGCGCCGGGCTGAGCGTGATGACCGGCATGGCGCCGTCGGCGCAGGCGTATGCCGAAGGTGCGGTCACCAAGACGATCAAATCGCTGGAGAGCAAGCGTCGCCCCGAGCTGCAGGCCGGCCTGGTCCTGACCGACGTCCACAACGGCGATGTGCTGGCCGTGGTCGGCAGCCGGGAAGTGTCCGAGCCGGGCTTCAACCGCGCCATCGAGGCGCAGCGTCCGGTGGGTTCGCTGCTCAAGCCATTCGTGTACCTGCTGGCGCTGGCGCAGCCGGACCGCTACTCGCTGTCCAGCTGGGTCGACGATTCCCCGGTGACGGTGCAGCTCAGCCGCGGCAAGCAATGGACGCCCGGCAATGCGGACAACCGCAGCCACGGTACGGTCCGCCTTATCGACGCGCTCGCCAGTTCCTACAACCAGGCCACGGTGCGGGTGGGCATGCAGGTCGGCCCGGAGCGGGTCACGCAGTTGATCCACGTCCTGGCCGGGATCAAGGCCGACCCCAATCCAGCGGTGATCCTGGGCTCCACCGATCAGAGCCCGTATGCGATGGCCCAGCTGTACCAGTTCCTGGCCTCCGGCGGTGAAATCCAGCCGCTGCATGCGGTGCGCGGCGTGCTCGATCCGCAGGGCAAGCTGATGAAGCGCTACGACAAGACCCCGGCGCCGGCGCAGGAGGGCGACTCGATCGCCGCGAACCTGATCAGCATCGGCCTGCAGCAGGTCGTGGCCAGCGGTACCGCGCAGCGCCTCAACGCCGATGGGCTGGGCCGCCTGCAGCCGGCGGGCAAGACCGGCACCACCAATGATGGTCGCGACAGCTGGTACGCCGGCTACACCGGCGACCACCTGGCGGTGATCTGGATGGGCAATGACCAGAACCAGCAGGCCGGGCTGTATGGCGCGACCGGCTCGATGCGGGTCTGGTCGGGCATCTTCCAGCGCCTGCCGAGCGCGCCCCTGAAGGTGAGCAACAAGGGCCTGGACTGGCAGTACGTGGAGGCCAGCGGTACCGCCACCACCGATGAAGGCTGCCCGGGCGCGCGTCGTTTCCCGTTCGTGGTGGGGTATACCCCAGCCTACGTCCCGTGCGCCGCGCCGAGCGCGTTGCCCGAAGGCGAGGGCGGCGAGCAGAGCGAAGGCGGTGGCTGGCGCAGCTGGTTCGGCCTGGAGAAGAAGCCCGAGCCCGCCCCCGAACCGGCGCAGAATGCACCGGCCACCTCCCCCGCCCGTCAACCCTGATCAAGGCCAGCCTGCATGACCACCCGATTCCTGATCCGTTCCGCTTCGCTGGCCACGCTCTGCCTGGCCCTGGCCGCCTGCGTCACCCCGCCGCCGGTGGTGAAGGCGCCCGTCGATACCACCACGCCAGCCCAGCGGCTGGCGGCCGTGGATGCCGCCGCCGGCAACGACGACAAGGAACTGGCCGTGCAGCCACTGCGCGACAGCGAAGTGGAAGATCTGCGCCAGGCTGCGCTGGCCCGCCGCCAGGCCAATGATCTGGCCGGTGCCGCGGCCGCGCTCGACCAGGCGCTGGCGATCATGGCCTCGGATCCATCGGTGCTGCAGGACCGCGCCGAAATCGCGCTGCTGCAGGGTGAGTGGGCGGCTGCCGAAACCTTCGCCCGCAAGTCGGTCGAGCTGGGCTCCAAGACCGGCCCGCTGTGCCGCCGCCATTGGGCGACGATCGAACAGTCGCGCCTGGCCCGGGGTGAAAAAGAGAATGCCGCCTCGGCGCATGCCCAGCTGGAAGGCTGCACGGTGCCGGGCATCATGCGTTACTGATGCAGCGCGAAAGCGGATGCGTGACGGCGTAGCGCCGGGCGCAACCCGGCAGCCTCTATCATTGTCGTCATGTCCCAACTCGCACACGCCAGCCGCGATGCCCTCAGTGAGGGCGGTGCGCTCGCCAGCCAGCTCGATGCCTTTGTGCCGCGCCCGGCCCAGCTGCGCCTGACCGCGGCGATCGCCGAAGCGTTCGACCAGCGCGACGTGCTGCTGGCCGAGGCAGGCACCGGCACCGGCAAGACCTATGCGTATCTGGTGCCCGCGCTGCTGTCCGGGCTGAAGACCATCATCTCCACCGGGACCCGCGCGCTGCAGGACCAGCTGTACCACCGCGATCTGCCGCGGGTGCGTGCCGCGCTCGGCGTGGGGCACAGCAGTGCGCTGCTGAAAGGACGTGCCAACTACCTGTGCCGCTATCGGTTGCAGCAGGCCCGCGGCGAACCCCGCTTCAGCTCCCCCGAGCAGGTCGCACAGTTCCAGCGGATCCTCGCATGGTCCGGACGCACGAAATTCGGCGACATGGCCGAGCTGGACGCGCTGCCGGAAGACTCGCCGCTGTACCCGATGGTGACCTCCACCGTCGACAACTGTCTGGGCACCGAATGCCCGTTCTGGGACGACTGCTTCGTCGTGCAGGCACGGCAGCGGGCGCAGGCCGCCGATGTGGTGGTGGTCAACCACCATCTGCTGCTGGCCGATCTGGCGCTCAAGCAGGAAGGCTTTGGCGAAATCCTCCCCGGTGCGCAGGCGTTCGTGATCGACGAGGCGCACCAGCTGCCGGAACTGGCCGCCAACTTCTTCGGTGAAGGCTTCGGCATGCGCCCGTGGCAGGAACTGGCGCGCGACTGCCTGGCCGAGAGCCGCAGCGTGGCCGGTGCCCAGGCGGCGTTGCAGGTGCCGGCTGCCGCACTCGAGCAGACCCTGCGCGACCTGCGCGTGGCGATGGATGGGCTGCCGCCGCGCGGCACCCAGTGGCGTGCGCTGACCGTGCCGCAGGTGCGCGATGGCTTCGACACGGCGATGAGCACGCTGGTGCAGCTGCGCGATGCGCTGGCGGGCGTGCGTGAAGCATCGCCCGGCCTGGATGCCTGCCATGCGCGTGCGATGGACGCCGTCGCCCGCTTGTCGCGCTGGCTCGGTGAGGACGCACCGATGCTGGATTTCGACACCGACCCTGAGCAGGCGCCGCCACCGGCCGAGGTGCTCTGGTACGAGCTGACCCCGCGTGGCTTCCGTTGCCAGCGCACGCCGATGGATGTGTCCGGCCCGCTGCGCGAGCATCGGCAACGCTCGATGGCAGCCTGGGTGTTCACCTCGGCCACGCTCACCGTGGACGGCGGTTTCGAGCATATTTCCCAACGGCTGGGCCTGGATGATCCGGTCAGCCTGCTGCAGCCCAGCCCGTTTGATTGGGCCCATCAGGCGCTGTGCTACCTGCCGACCGATCTGCCCGATCCAGCCGCGCGCGGCTTCGGCACCGCCTTGATCCGCGCATTGACCCCGGTGCTGGAAGCCTCGCACGGGCGCGCGTTCCTGCTGTTCGCCTCGCACCGCGCGCTGCGCGAAGCCGCCGAGGCGCTGCGCGATGCACCGTGGCCGCTGTTCGTGCAGGGCGAGGCACCGCGTGCGACCTTGCTGCAGCGGTTCCGCGAGTCGGGCAATGGGGTGCTGCTGGGCTCGGCCAGTTTCCGCGAGGGCGTGGACGTGGTGGGCGATGCGCTGAGCGTGGTGGTGATCGACAAACTGCCGTTCGCCGCGCCGGATGATCCCGTGTTCGAGGCGCGGCTGGACGCGATCCGCCGCGATGGTGGCAATCCCTTCCGCGACGAGCAGTTGCCGCAGGCGGTGATCGCGCTCAAGCAGGGCGTGGGTCGCCTGATCCGCAGCGAGACCGATCGCGGGGTGCTGGTGCTGTGCGACCCGCGCCTGCTCAGCCGCGGCTATGGCCGGATCTTCCTGGATTCGCTGCCGCCGTTCCGTCGCACCCGCTCGCTGGCCGATGTGCAGGCCTTCTTTGCGCCACAATGGCCCGTCGTCGGCGCTCCGCCTGCACCGGCGCCCGTCGCTGCGCCGCCCGCGCGGGCTGTACCGCCGACCGATGACTTTCCTACTTCCCTGTTCTGACCGCCATGAAACTGCTCGCCTTTGAAACCGCCACCGAAGCCTGCTCCGTCGCCCTGTATGTGGATGGGCAGGTCACTGAGCGCTTCGAGATCGCGCCGCGCCGCCACGCCGAACTCAGCCTGCCCTGGGCCGAGGCGCTGCTGGCCGAGGCGGGGGTGGCCCGTTCGCAGCTGGATGCGATCGCACTGGGCCGCGGCCCGGGCGCGTTCACGGGGGTGCGGCTGGCGATCGCCATCGCCCAGGGCATCGCCCTGGCGCTGGACCGCCCGCTGATCGCGGTCTCCACCCTGCAGGCGCTGGCGCTGCGTGCGCCGGCGGACGCCGATCAAGTGCTGGCCAGCATTGATGCGCGCATGGGCGAGGTCTATGCCGCGCGCCATGTCCGGATCGACGGGCAGTGGCAGTTGCAGGGCGAGGAAATCGTCTGCGCGCCCGAGCAGGTGGTGTTGCCCGGGGGCTCGCGCTGGTTCGGCGTGGGGACTGGCTTTGGTGCGGCCGAGGGCGTGCTGGCCACGCGGCTGGCCGATCAGCTGACCGGCGTGGACGCGCAGGCATTGCCGCGTGCATCGGACGTACTTGCGCTGGCGGTGCCGGCGTTCCAGCGCGGCGAAGGCGTGGCACCGGAGTTGGTGGAGCCGGCGTATCTGCGCAACAACGTGGCGCTGACCCTGGTGGAACAGCAGGCCGCGCGGGCGGCGAAGCAGGCGGCCTCGTAGCGTCCAGCTGCGCATCGCATCGTAAGCCCCAGCCACGCATGGCGTGGCACTACCTGCGCGGCGTTCTTGTAGAGCCACGCCATGCGTGGCTGGACCTTGCGCGCGATCAGCGGTCGTCGCGCAGCTCCCCGCCGGGCAGGAACACCCAGGTGCGGGTGACCTGCAGGATGTCGATCGCATCCTCGGTCTTGGGCAGTGGCGGGAACGGCTGGGCGAGCGTGATCACGCGCAGCGCGGTTTCATCGAGCAGCGGGGTGCCGCTGGACTGCAGGATGCGGGCACTTTCCACCGTGCCGTCGCGGCGCACCCCGACGGTGATCACTACCTGCCCGCCGAGCCGGCGCGCGCGCGCCTCGTCGGGGTAATTCAGATTGCCGACACGCTCGGCGCGGTCGACCCAGGCACGCAGATAGTTGGCATAGGCGTATTCGCGGGTACTGGCCGAAACGAACTTGCGGTTCGGGCGCTTGGCGTACTGCGCCGAGCGCAGGTGCACTTCGGCGGCCAGCCGTGCCATCTCCACGTCACGCTGCTCGCGCGCGGTCATCGGCGCATCCGGGCGGGGCTGCTCGGGCAGCGGCTGTGGCTGGGCTGCCGCAACCGTGTCGGTGCCATTGCGGCTGTTGACCACGCGGGTCTGCGGCGGCGGCACGCTGGCCGCCTCCTGGCGCTGCTGCGGAACCGGCGACAGCCCGGCCTGCGCCTGCGGCACGATCCCGGCCTGGTTGTCGCGCGGGCGTTGCACCTTGTCGTGGTCGCCACCGCCCTGCTGGTTGGCCTGGGCCAGGAAGTCGGCCTGCTTGGGCGTCAGCGGTGTCTGGGTCTGGCTGAAGATCACATCCAGGGTCGGTACCAGCGGGGCGCTGTCACTCACCGCGAAGCCGACCCCGAGGATCAGCAGGGCGTGCACGAGCACCGACAGCGTCAGGGTCGCGCCCAGCCGCTGGGATTCGCGCGCCTGCCACGTCGGCACCGGGGCGACGCTGGCGCTCATCGCGGCAGGCCGGCCTCGATCGCGTCGAACAGGGTGCCGGCGATGTTCAGCCCGAACTGGGCGTCGAGCTCGCGCACGCAGGTGGGGCTGGTGACGTTGACTTCGGTCAGGTAGTCGCCGATCACGTCCAGGCCGACGAAGCGCATGCCGCGCCGCTTCATTTCCGGCCCGACCTGGGCGGCGATCCAGCGGTCGCGCTCGCTCAGCGGGCGGCCTTCGCCGCGGCCGCCGGCGGCCAGGTTGCCGCGGAATTCGTCGCCCTGCGGAATCCGCGCCAGGCAGTAATCCACCGGCTCGCCATCCACCAGCAGGATGCGCTTGTCGCCGGCGGTGATGTCCGGGATGAACTTCTGCGCCAGGGCCAGCGTGCGCTCGCCGTCGGTCAGGGTTTCCAGGATCACGTTGAGATTGGGGTCGCCGGTGCCGCTGCGGAAGATCGAGCGGCCGCCCATGCCGTCCAGCGGCTTGAGCACGGCCTGGCCGTGTTCGAGCACGAAGGCCTTCAGGTCGGCGTTGCGGCGGCTGACCAGGGTCGGCGGGCAGCACTGCGGGAACAGCAGGGCGGCCAGTTTCTCGTTGTAGTCGCGCAGTCCCTGCGGGTCGTTGACCACCATCGCACCGGCCTGCTGGGCGACGCTGAGCACGTGGGTATCGTAGATGAATTCGGCATCGACCGGCGGGTCCTTGCGCATCAGCACGACCTGGCCGGGGCCGAACACGGTCTGGCTGAAGTCGCCCAGGGTGAACCAGTCGTTCTTGTCCTCGCGCACCTGCAGCGGGGCGGTGCGGGCGATGGCCTGGCCGTCGCGCAGGGCCAGCCCACCGGGGCTGACGTAGTGCAGGGCATGGCCGCGGCGCTGGGCTTCCAGCAGCATCGCGAAGGTGGTGTCCTTGGCAATCTTGATATGGGCGATGGGGTCCATCACCACGATGACATTCAACGGCATGGTCGCAACCTGGCGGGCAGGCCGATGATGGTAGCGACAATGGCCCGGCAATGCCTGCCCCGGGGGCCGGAACGCAGTGTCCGGCCCGGCCGGGGAACGGGCCGGGTTTGCGCAAAAGGGGCGTGCCGCGCACCGGCTGGCCCGCTCGCGGCGGGGCCGCGGTGGGTGTGCTTGAAGCGCGCGCCGGTATTGGGATATAGATACGCTTTCGCAGCGGCGCCGGGGATCAGCGCAAGCGTCGCGAGCTTGGGGAAAGGTAATGACTGAATACATGGCTGCGGGTGGGGAACTCGCAGGGCTGCGCGTGATGGTCATCGATGATTCGAAGACCATCCGCAGGACCGCGGAAACCCTCTTGAAGCGGGAAGGCTGCGAGGTGGTGACCGCGACCGATGGTTTCGAGGCGTTGGCCAAGATCGCCGACCAACAGCCGCAGATCATCTTCGTGGACATCATGATGCCGCGGCTGGACGGGTATCAGACCTGTGCGCTGATCAAGGGCAACCAGCTGTTCAAAGCCACGCCGGTGATCATGCTGTCCTCCAAGGATGGCCTGTTCGACAAGGCGCGCGGCCGCATCGTCGGCTCGGAGCAGTACCTGACCAAGCCATTCACGCGTGAAGAACTGCTGGGTGCCATCCGCACATACGTCAACGCCTGACCAGGGGGGAAAGGCACAATGGCTCGAATCGTACTGATCGAGGATTCACCGACCGACCGTGCGGTGTTCACGCAATGGTTGACCAAGGCCGGTCATGAAGTCCTGGAAGCGGACAACGCCGAGGACGGGCTCAAGCTCGTGCGCGAGCAGTCCCCGCAGCTGGTGCTGATGGACGTGGTCCTGCCGGGCATGAGTGGCTTCCAGGCCACCCGTGCGATGGCGCGCGACGCGGCCACCAAACATATCCCGGTGGTCATCGTCAGCACCAAGGCGATGGAAACCGACAAGGCGTGGGGGCTGCGCCAGGGGGCGGCCGACTACATCGTCAAGCCGCCGCGCGAGGAGGAACTGATCGCGCGGATCAACCAGTTGGTGGTCTGATGCGTTCTCCTTTCGACATCCTCCAGGGCTATGAGCGGCGCAGCCTGGCCCATGCGGTGCAGCTGCCCGAGCGGCAGTTCTCGCAGGACCTGTGGCGTGGCGTCGGTTACCGGGTCGGCAAGCGCCGGCTGGTGTCGGATTTCCGCGAAGTGGTGGAAATCGTGCCGATGCCGCCGGTCACCCCGGTGCCCGGCGCGCAGCCGTGGCTGCTGGGCGTGGGCAACCTGCGCGGCAACCTGTTCCCGGTGGTCGACCTGAAGTTCTTCCTGGAAGGTGAGCGCACCGTGCAGCAGGAAGGCCAGCGCGTGCTGATCATGCGCCAGGCCGGCGGTGACGTGGCGCTGACCATCGATGAACTGTTCGGCCAGCGCAGCTTCGAGCTGGACCAGGACATCGTCGCCGGCGATCTGGCCACCGGCCGCTACGCACATTTCATCGATCGCGCCTTCCATGGCGATGGCCATGACTGGGGCGTGTTCTCGCTGTCGCTGCTGTCGCGTACCCCCGAATTCAGGCAGGCCGCGGCCTGACCCCAGGCGCCTGTCTCTCCGTATTGAAGATCGAGGTTGAACGATGAGTACTACTTCGGAATCCGCCAAGGCCGGCAAGTTCGGTTCGGTGGGCACCAATTTCTGGCTCGGCCTGCTGGCCGTGTCGATGATCGTGTTCGGCGTCAACACCGGCGTGGCGACCTGGCAGGGCAGTCGCCTGGCCAGTGCCAGTACCGATGCCGCGAACCTGCAGGTGCTCTCGCAGCAGCTCGCCAACCAGGGCCGTGAAGCGGTGTCGGGCAACGCCCAGGCGTTCACCGCGTTCAAGCTGACCAAGAGTGACATCGAAACCACCGTCAGTGGCCTGAAGGGCCGCTACGGGACCGAAACCAATGTCGCCGGGCCGCTGAACACGCTGATCCAGACCTGGGAGCCGCTCGGCAAGAGCGCCGGCCAGCTGGTCGCCAGCGAACCGGCCGTGCTGGCCCTGGCTGGCAATGCCAACAACTTCGTCAACGGCGTGCCCGCACTGCAGGCGCAGCTGAACGAAGTGGTCCGCGCGATGTCGGCCAGCGGCGCCCCGTCCTCACAGGTCTACAACGCGCTGCAGCAGGTGGTGGTGGTCGGCTCGATGGCCCGCCGGGTGACGGAAATGCGCGCCGGTGGCGCCAATGCCGCGGCCGCCGGCGATGCGCTCGCCCGCGACTCGGTCGTGTTCACCCAGGTGCTCGACGCACTGCGCAATGGCAACGAGGAACTGGGCATCGCCGCGGTCCGCAACGGCCCGGCACTGGCCGCGCTGGAGCAGTCGCAGAAGCAGTGGGACACCATGAAGCAGGACGCCGACGCGATCCTGGCCAGCTCCCGCCAGCTGTTCGCCGCGCAGTCGTCGGCCGCTGCCCTGACCGGCGGTTCGGCGGACATGCTGCGCGACAGCAAGAAGCTGTTCGAAGCGTTCTCCTCGTTCGGCTCGCTGCGCGATACCCGCCTGTTCCCGAACTTCTGGCTGGGCGTGGCCTCCGGCGCGTTCTCGCTGATCGCCATCGTCGGGTTCGTCGGCAGCACCGTGCGCAGCCGCTCGCGCGAGCAGGAACTGCGGTACCAGACCCAGGTGGAATACAACAGCCGCAACCAGCAGGCCATCATGCGGCTGCTGGATGAAATCAGCTCGCTGGGTGAAGGCGACCTGACGGTGAAGGCCTCGGTGACCGAGGACATGACCGGCGCCATCGCCGACGCCATCAACTACGCCGTGGATGAGCTGCGCCATCTGGTGACCACGATCAACGACACTTCGGCCAAGGTCGCCGTGTCGACCCAGGAAACCCAGGCCACTGCGATGCAGCTGGCCGAAGCAGCCGGCCACCAGGCCAACCAGATCACCTCCGCCTCGGACCGGATCGGCGAAATCGCATCGAGCATCGAGCAGGTGTCGCGCAACTCGGCCGAGTCTGCCGACGTGGCGCAGCGCTCGGTGATCATCGCCGCCGAAGGTGCCGGCGTGGTGCGCGAGACGATCCAGGGCATGGACCAGATCCGCGACCAGATCCAGGAAACCTCCAAGCGCATCAAGCGACTGGGTGAGTCCTCGCAGGAAATCGGCTCGATCGTGGAACTGATCAACGACATTTCCGAGCAGACCAACATCCTGGCGTTGAACGCGGCCGTGCAGGCCGCTTCGGCCGGTGAGGCCGGTCGCGGTTTCGCCGTGGTGGCCGACGAAGTGCAGCGCCTGGCAGAGCGTACCTCCGGTGCGACCCGACGGATCGAGAATCTGGTCCAGGCCATTCAGGCCGATACCAACGAAGCGGTCAGTTCGATGGAGCAGACCACCGCCGAAGTGGTCTCCGGCGCGCGCCTGGCCGAAGACGCCGGTACCGCGCTGACCGAAATCGAGCGCGTCTCCAACGCACTGAACAACCTCATCAAGAACATCTCGATCGCTGCCCAGCAGCAGTCGGCCGCGGCATCGGACATCACCCGCACCATGGGCGTGATCCGTCAGATTACCGGCCAGACCTCGCAGGGCGCGGGACAGACCGCCGAGTCGATCGGCCACCTGGCACAGCTGGCGGCCGACCTGCGCCGCTCGGTTGCCGACTTCAAGCTGCCGGCGTGAGCCACGGGCAGGGCGGAGAGGGAAGGAACAAGCAGATGATGCATCGCGAGAAATCACCGCACGCCATGTGCGCCGAGCTGCCGGGAGACCTGGCATGAGCACGCTGCGCGATGCCATGAGCCATGCTGCGCTGGGCTGGGTCAAGCCGGAGCTGGACGAGACCCTGCGCCAGGTGCGCAACGAGGTCGAGTACTACGTGGAAGACCCTGCCGACGGCAGCCGGATGCGCTTCTGCGCCGGCTACCTGCACCAGGTGCAGGGCACCCTGCGCATGGTCGAGCTGTACGCCCCGGCGATGGTGGCCGAGGAGCTGGAACAGCTGGCCAACGCGATCGGCGCCGGCGACGTGCCCGACCGCGATGAAGCCTGCGCCACGCTGATGCGTGGCAGCGTGCTGCTGCCCGATTACCTGGAGCGCCTGCAGAACGGCCACCGCGACATCCCGATCGTGCTGCTGCCGCTGCTCAACGACATCCGCTCCGCACGCGCGGCACCGGGCATCAATGAAAGCGTGCTGTTCGCCTTCGCGCCGGACAGCGCGAGTGCCACCGAGGCCGAGCTGGACCACGCGCGCGGCAGCCTGAGCGGCCGCAACCGCGAGCTGCTCGATACGGTCGGCAACGCGGTCAAGGAAGAGCTGCTGCGGATCAAGGACGCGCTGGACCTGCACCTGCGTACCGGCGGCGAGCCGGTGCAATTGCAGACCCAGGTCAACGAGCTGGGCGCGGTCGCCGATACGCTGGGCATGATGGGCCTGGGCGTGGCCCGTGGCGTGGTCGTGCAGCAGCGCGATGCGCTGCGCGAGGTGGTCGAGGGCGTGCAGCAGATCGATGAAACGCTGTTGCTGGATATCGCCGGCGCGCTGCTGTACGTGGATGCCTCGCTGGACGACCAGGTCGCCCATCTGGGCGCCGGCGGCAGTGGCGAGGACGATCCCAGCGCGGTGGAGAACCGCCGCACGGTGGAAGTGCTGGCCCATGAAGCCATTGCCAATTTTGCTGCCGCGCGTGAGCATTTCGTCGCCTTCATCGAAACCAACTGGAATCACCAGCAGCTGCAGGAAGTGCCGCGCCTGCTCGGCGAGGTGGCCGGCGCGCTGCGCATGCTCGATCTGTCGGCCCCGGCCGACTACCTGCAGGGCGTGCGCCAGTACATCGCGGTGGAACTGCTCGGCAAGCAGCGCGTGCCCAGTGGGCGCCAGCTGGACACCTTGGCCGATGCCATGGCCAGCCTGGAGTACTACCTGGAAGCCCTGCGCGAACGCCGGCCGGGCCGCGACGACATCCTGGACATCACCCGCAGCAGCCTGGAAACCCTGCGTTACTGGCCGCTGCCGGATGCGAACCAGCCAACCGCCGACACCGGCCCGGAATCGCTGCCGGTTGCGCCCGAACCCATCGAACTGACACCGTGGGACGCGCCGGCCCCCGAGCCGATCGAGCTCGCGGTGACCGCCGAGGTACCGCGCCCGGCCAACCTGCCGCCGCCGCTGCCGGACTTCACCTTCGATCCGCCGCCGGCGGCCGCCGCGCCCGTGACACCGCCGCCGGTGGCGCTGGTGTTCGATGCCTCCACCGCGCCGGTCACTGCCGATGCGCCGCAGTGGACGCTGGGCCAGCAGGACGACGCCGATGAAGGGCTGACGTTTGCCCATCTCGACCCGATCATTGCCGACCTGCCGCCCGGCGCTGCGTGGGGGGGGGCCTCGCTGCCGCCCGCGCTGCAGGCCGATCGCATGGGCGACGACGTCGCCGACGCCCCGCTGGAGATGCCGGCCTTCGTGGCCACCGGCGCCGGGTTCGATCCGGTGGCTGCCGAGCACGAGCTGCTGGCGCTGAGCGACGAGCCGATCGAATTCACCTTCGATGACGGCCTGCGCAACGCCGATGACGTGCTCTCGCTGCAGATCGATGACACTGACGCTGACATCGATAGCGATACTGATACCGGTACTGATATCGATACCGATACCCATAGCGGTACCGATACTGATACCGACAGCGACAGCATTGATGCAGGGGCCGCGGCTTCGTCCAGCGTCACGCCGGGCGAGGTGGATGTGCAAGCGCTGCCGACGTTCCTGCAGGAGATTCCCGTCGCATCGGCGCAGGACAGCGCCGCGCCGCCGCTCGACCCGTTCGCCGACGATGTCGACACGGCCGCCGAGGCCGCAGCCGATGCAGCGCAGCCGAACGCCACGGTGCGCGATGCGGTGATCGGCCGTATCGAGCTGGACGATGCCGCTACCCGCTTCCTGGCCGAGCTGGATGCCGCCGCGGCGCAGTTCCGCCCGGAAGGCGCCGACACCGAGACCGTGCCGACGGCCGCCGCAGCGGGGAGCCCGGCGGTGGCCGCGTCCGCCGATGACATCAGCATCGAGGCGGGCTTCGAAGACGATGGCGAGAACATCGACCAGGACATCCGCGAGGTGTTCATCGAAGAGTTCGACGAAGAGCTGGTGAACCTGGGCAACCTGCTTCCGGCCTGGCGCGCCGCGCCGGACAACCTGGACCGCCTGCGCCCGATCCGTCGCGTGTTCCATACCCTCAAGGGCAGTGGCCGACTGGTGGGTGCGCGCACCCTGGGCGAGTTCAGCTGGAAGATCGAGGGCATGCTCAACCGCGTGCTCGATGGCAGCCGCCCGGCCTCGCCGGCCGTGGTTGCGCTGGTCGGCCAGGCCTACGACGCGCTGCCGCAGCTCAACGCGGCACTGCGCGATGGCAGTCGTGTCACCGCCGATCTGCAGGCCATGCAGGCCATCGCCGATCGCGTGGCCGCGGGCGAAGAGACCTTCCACGTGCCGCTGCAGCGGGCGGCGAGCGCCGCGGTGCCGACGGTCATGGAGACCGTTGCGGCCGAGGCTGTGCCGGTGATCGAGAGTACGCCGGCCAACATCGACAGCGTGCTGCGCGAGATCCTGGAAGCCGAGGTCGAGGTGCACCAGGCGACGCTGCAGGCGTGGCTGGATGCGGCTGCCGATGCTCCGCAGCCGGTGACCGACGGCCTGCTGCGCGCCGTGCACACGATGAACGGTGCTTTCGCCATGACCGATGTGCCGGAGATCACGGCCGTCACCGGCGCGGCGGAAAGTTACCTCAAGCGTTCGCTTGCGGCCGATGCGCTGCCGGCTGCGGCAGGCATGGACGCGCTCGCCGAGACCTGCGCCGCCATCACCACCACCATGGCGGCCCTGCAGGACGAGGCCCGGCGGGTGCCCGTGCAGACCGCCTTGGCGGCCCGTCTGGTCGCCCTGGCCGATACGTTGCCCGAAGCGCGCTGGCCGGCGCTGGCCGAGGACGATCTGGACCTGGTGCACGACGAACTGCCCGTCCAGGCGACTGACGCCGCCGGCACGGACGCATTGGACGAAGCGACCGACGCCGGCGAAACAGCTGAAGCGTATGCCGCCGAGCCTGGGCAGTTCGCCCCGGTCGCCGATGCGCGGACGGATGCGGTCGAAGTGATTGGCGATGAGGTTGAGGACGACGCCGCACCGGTGTTGGCGCGCGCCGATGACACCACCGGCATCGACGAGCTGGAGGCCGAGATCGACGCCGATGGCCTGAGCGTGATCGAGTCCAGTCACGCGGTCGCGCCGGCCAACGACGATGATGCGCTCATCGCCATGGAGCTGACCGGCACGGACGACCTGTCCGCCTACTTCGATGCGGAACTGCCCGACAGCACGCATGCCGCCGATGCGCAGGCAGCATCCGATGCGGTGGCCGAGGATGCCGATCCGGCCGCTATGCATGCAGGCCTGGAATCGGCCGAATTGACCGCGGCCGAGGATCTCTCGCGCTACTTCGATCAGCTCGCCGAGCCGACCCCCCCGGCAAGCCAGGACGACGCCGACACTGAAACCAGGGCCGACGCCGACGCTCCGGCCGACACCCAGGCCGACACTCAGGCCGATCCGGCAGCGGCGAGCCCGGTCGGCCCCGACGGTCCGGCTGCCGACACCTCTGCCGATGCTCCTGCGCCGGGCAGCGTCTACGCGGCCTCCGTGGATGACGCGGCCAACGACAACTGGAGCGATGGCGAGCAGGTCAGCCAGCAGAGCAGCGACGAGAGCCGCGACGAAGACAGCGACGAGGACGCGCAGGCGCTGTCCGACGTCCTGCCACCGCCGCCGGCCTTTGGCGAGGTGGTGGACGCGCAGCAGGCGATGGACGACGGCCTGACCGTTGTCGATGCGCCGGATGCGCTGGACACCCGGGTGCTGGGTCTGGACGCCACAGACGAGAACACCGGTGAAGCCGACGCGTTCGCCGACGTGAGCGAGACCACGGCGCCGGATACTTCGGCCGACGCGGCCACCCCGGCCCGCTTCTTCGAACTCGAAGACGCGCCTGCGGCCAGCCTCACCAACGATCCGGAACCCGCCGACGTCCTCGCGGCGGCATCGGCCGACAGCGACGACCTCGGGCCGGGCGATGCACTCGACTTCACCCAGCTCGACCAGGAGCTGGTCGATATCTTCGTGGAGGAGGGCAAGGACCTGCTTGACCACTGCGATGGTCTGATCAGCGAGCTGCGCGCTGCGCCCCAGGACCGCGACGTGATCGCTGGCCTGCAGCGCGATCTGCACACGCTGAAGGGTGGCGCGCGCATGGCCGGGATCAATCCCATCGGCGACCTGGGCCACGGCATCGAGTCGCTGCTGGAAGCCGTGGCCGCCAACCGCACCGATATCGACCGCAGCGACGTGCACCTGCTGGAGCGTGGGTTCGATCGCCTGCACCAGCTGCTGACCCGTACCGGGCAGCACCGCACCGTGGCCATGCCCGACGACCTGATCGCCGCCTTCGAGCAGCGCACCCAGGGCCGCATCGCGCCGGCGCCGGCCGACACCGCCAACGATGCGCTGCCCTCCGGCGATGCCAGGGTCGAGGCGGCGATCGCCGCGCTTGTCGCAGCGCCGCTGTCGGCACCGGTTCCGCTGGAAACCGTCAGCGAAGAGGATGGCCTGCCGCGGCCGCAGCAGGAACAGGTGCGCGTACGCGCCGATCTGCTCGACCGCCTGGTCAACCACGCCGGTGAAGTGGCGATCTACCGTTCGCGGCTGGAACAGCAGCTCGGGGCCTTCCGCGGCGCCATGGGCGAACTGGACCGCACCAATGCCCGTCTGCGCGACCAGCTGCGCCGGCTGGACCTGGAAACCGAAGCGCAGATCGTGGCCCGTTACCAGCGCGAACAGGACCAGGCCCACCACACGTTCGATCCGCTGGAACTGGACCGCTTCTCCACGCTGCAGCAGCTCAGCCGCGCGCTGAACGAATCGGCTGCCGATCTGGGCGGCCTGCAGGGCGTGCTGGACGATCTGTCGCGCCAGTACGACGTGCTGCTCCAGCAGCAGTCGCGGGTCAGCTCGGAACTGCAGGACGGCCTGATGCGCGCGCGCATGGTGCCCTTCGATGGGCTCGTGCCGCGTCTGCGCCGGGTGGTTCGCCAGGCCGGACAGGACACCGGCAAGCAGGTCCACGTCACCCTGGAAGGCACCCACGGCGAACTGGACCGCAACGTGCTCGACCGCATGGTCGCGCCGCTGGAACACATGCTGCGCAACTCGGTGGCGCACGGTCTGGAAACCCCGGAACAGCGCCGTGCCGCCGGCAAGCCGGAAGAGGGCGAGATCGCCATCCGCCTGCGCCGTGAAGGCTCGGAAATCGTGCTGGAAGTGGCCGACGACGGCGCCGGCCTGGATCGCGGGGCGATCCGTCGCCGTGCCGAACAGCGTGGCCTGATCGCCGCCGATGCGGTACTGGGCGATGCCGAACTGGACGCGATGATCTTCTCGCCCGGCTTCAGCACCGCCGACCAGGTCAGCCAGCTGGCCGGCCGTGGCGTGGGCATGGACGTGGTCCACAACGAAGTGCGCCAGCTCGGCGGCTCGGTGGACATCCACTCGGTCAGCGGCCAGGGCGTGACGTTCACCCTGCGCCTGCCGCAGACGCTGGCGGTCACCCAGGCGGTGTTCGTACAGATCGGCGAGACCACCTTCGCGGTGCCGGTGGCCTCGGTCAGCGGTATCGGCCGGATCTCGCGCGAGCGTTTCGAAACCGCCAACGGCGGCTACCACTACGGTGGCGAGGAGTTCGCACTTCACGATCTGGGCACCCTGATCGGCCAGGCCCAGGCCCGTGCCGAAGGCCAGGCCCAGGTGCCGCTGCTGCTGGTCCGCGCCGGTGACCTGCGCGTGGCCGTGGCGATCGACCAGGTGCTGGGCAACCGCGAAATCGTGGTCAAGCCGGTTGGCCTGCAGATCGCGTCGGTACCGGGCATCTACGGTGCGACGATCACCGGCGATGGCCGCGTGGTCGTCATCCTGGACGTCGCGCCACTGGTGCGTCGTTACCTGGCCAATCCGCACAAGCCGATCACCGCCACCGCCAAGGTCAGCGACCGCGATGTGCCGCTGGTGATGGTGGTCGACGATTCACTGACCATGCGCAAGGTCACCGGCCGCATCCTGGAGCGCCACAACTTCGAGGTCACGGTTGCCCGTGACGGCATCGAAGCACTGGAGCGGCTGGACGAGCGCGTGCCCGACCTGATGCTGCTGGATATCGAGATGCCGCGCATGGACGGCTACGAGCTGGCCAGTGTCATGCGCGCCGACCCACGCTACCAGGGCGTGCCGATCGTGATGATCACCTCGCGCAGCGGCGACAAGCACCGTCAGCGCGCCTTTGAACTCGGTGTCCAGCGCTACCTGGGCAAGCCGTACCAGGAGCTGGATCTGATGCGCAACGTGTATGACCTGCTGGGGATCGCCCGTGCACGCGAGTGATGTCCACGCCCTGTTGTCGGTGGCGCTGCTGGCCCGGTCCGGGCCGGCGCGTGAGCGGCTGCGCGAGGCGCTCGACCATGCCGGCGCCCGCGTGGTGCTGGAGGACGACCCCAATACGCTCGAGCTGCAGGCCCTGCGTGATGCCGACCCCGGCGCGGTGCTGATCGCGCTGGAGCCGGCGATCGAAGACGCACTGGAACGGCTGGAGCCGGTGCTGGGCTCGCCGTCACTGACCCTGATCTTCGACGAGGCCGAGCTGGCCGCGCGCCGCGATGGCTGGGAAGCGCAGCGCTGGGCGCGGCATCTGGTGGCCAAGCTGCACGGTCACCAGGACGTGCTGCCGCCGGGCTCGGAACAGGACCAGCAACTGCAGCCCGAACCGGGCCTGCCGGTCACCCCGGCGCAGTTGCATGCCGATGCGCCGCTGGAGTTCCACCTGCGCGAAGCGAAGGATGCGGCGTCCGACGTGCCTGCCGATGGCCTGTACCAGGTGCCGGCGGAGCTGAGCGAGCCGGTGTCGCTGGAAGAGGCATTGGCCGCGCTGGAGGTGGACGATGCGGCGAGCAGTGCGCCGGCGGACCCGATCGCCGCGATCGGGGACCACAGCCGCTGGTCGCTGGTCGAAGATGACGCCGTGGTCACTGGCTCACCATCGAGCACCCACACGGGCTCGGCGCCGGAGCGCTTCGACATCGAACGTCTGTCGCTGGTCGAGCTTGAGCCCGAGCCGGGAGCCGCCGGTGGCTGCACGGGTGCGGTGCTGGTCCTGGCCGGGATCGGCGGGCCGGATGCGTTGCGCCGCCTGCTGGCCGCGCTGCCCGAATCGCTGAGCACCGCGGTGCTGGTGCATATGCGCCTGGACGGAGGCCGCTACGGCAATCTGGTCAAGCAGATGGCACGGGTGTCCGCCCTGCCGGTGCTGCTGGCCGAAGACGCCCAGCCGGTGGAAGCCGGGCATGCCTACATCCTGCCTGATGACATCGGCATCGTCGTGCGCCAGGGCACGCTGCATTTCATCGCCGAGCCCACCGGCATCCAGATCGCGGCACTGCCGGCCTTGCACAGCGGGGTGGTCCTGCTCAGCGGCGCCGATGCCGCCCAGGTGGACGCCGTGCTCGCCCTGGCGGCCGCCGGGGCCTGGGTGGGCGGTCAGATCGGCGAGGGCTGCTATGACCCGACGGCGGCCAGTACCGTGGTCGCTGCCGGCCAGCAGGCCGGTGAACCGCCGCAGCTGGCCGCCACCATCGCCGAACGCTGGGGCGTGGACGCGTAAGCGCGCCGACGCACCCTTGAAGGAATCTCCATGAGCTACGCCAGCAACGACGAAATCCGCGGTGTCCTGATCCAGGCCGGGCACGAACGCGTGCTGCTGCCCAATGCCACCGTCGCCGAAATGATGTCCAAGGTGCCGGTCGAAACCGTGCCCGACGCACCGGCCTGGCTGGTCGGGCAGATCGCCTGGCACGGCTGGGACGTGCCGCTGCTGTCCTTTGCCCGGTTGTCCGGGCAGGGCGACGAGCCGGTGGTGACCAACAACAAGGTGGTCGTGCTCAAGGCACTGGGCGGCAATCCGCGCCGCCCGTACTTCGCCCTGCTGACCCAGACGTTCCCGCAGCTGATCGCGGTGCCGCGCGACGGCCTGCTCGCCGACGCGTCCGAAGAAACCCTGCCGCAGGGCGTACACATGCGCGTGCTGCTGGGTGAGCAGAGTGCGCTGCTGCCGGACCTGGACGCCCTGGAAGCGGCGCTGGACGAATCTTTCCCGGTCGCGGGGTGAAGTGTCCCCGCGCCTGTCGGCGCGCCCCCTGGACTCAAGGGCGCAATCGCTCCCGATGAATCAAGGGGGCTGAGGCGTCAGGCAAGCGCGATCGTCAGCCCAGATCGCCCAGGCGTGCCTGCACGGCCGCAATCGCCGCCAGCCCTGCGGTCTCGGTACGCAGCACGCGCGGGCCCAACTGCAATCCCTGGAAGCCCGCCGCGGCCAGCGCCTGGCGGTCGCGCGGCGACCAGCCGCCTTCCGGGCCGATCGCGATCACCACACCGCCCGGTGCGGCCGAGAGCGTCGACAAGCGATGCTCGCCCTGTGGATCCAGGGTCAGCTTCAACGCCTCGGTCGGCATCGCGTTGGCGGCGTCCTGCAGCGATCGCGGCGCGACCACGCTTGGCACGCGCGCGCGGCCGGATTGGCCACAGGCCGAGACCACCACGCTGTGCCAGTGCGCCAGGCGCTTCTCGGCGCGGGCCGCGTCAAGCTTCACTTCCGTGCGCTCGGCATTGACCGGCACGAAGGCCTGCACGCCCAGTTCGGTGGCCTTCTGCAGGATCAGGTCCATCTTCTCGCCACGGGCGATGCCCTGCAGCAGGGTGATGTGCAACGGCGATTCGTTGTCCAGCGCGGTGGCGGCCTCGATGCGCACCTGCGCATCGCGCTTGCCCACCACCACCAGGGTCGCGCTGTAGTCCTGGCCATCACCGTTGAACAGCACGCAGCCATCGCCTTCGCGCAGGCGCATCACGCGGACCAGATGGTTGGCCGCATCCTCGGGCAGCGACAGGGTCTGGCCGATAGTCAGCGGATGATCGATGTAGCTCCGGGTCACGCGCATGCGACGGCCTCGTCGATGGCAGCCAGGGTGGTCAGTGCAAGCAGATCCAGATGGTCGTCCTCCACGCAGTACGGCGGCATCCAATACAGCACATTGCCCAGTGGGCGCAGCACCACGCCGCGCTTGAGCGCGGCCTTGTAGGCGTGCAGCCCGATTCTGGCCTCGGCCGGGAACGGCGTACGCTTGTCGCCGTTGCGGGTCAGTTCGAATGCCACCACCATCCCGGCCTGGCGCACATCGGCGACATGCGCGTGGTCGGCGAACGGTGCGGCCAGGGTGCGCATCACTTCAGCGGTGCTGCGGTTGCGGGCGATCACGTCCTCGCCGGCGAAGATGTCCAGCGTCGCCAGCGCAGCGGCGCAGGCCAGTGGATTGCCGGTGTAACTGTGCGAATGCAGGAACGCGCGCTCGCGCGAATCGTCGAGGAAGGCGTCGTACAGCGCCTGCGTGGCCAGCACCGCCGAGAGCGGCAGGAAGCCGCCGGTCAGGCCCTTGGACAGGCACAGCAGGTCGGGCATCACCCCGGCCTGTTCGCAGGCGAACATCGTGCCGGTGCGGCCGAAACCGGTGGCGATTTCATCGGCGATCAGGAACGCACCGTTGGCATCGCACAACGCACGCGCACGCTGCAGATAGACCGGGTCATGCATGCGCATGCCGCCGGCGCACTGCAGGCGCGGCTCCAGGATCACCGCGCAGATCTCGCCCGGGTGCTGGTCGAACAGCGTGGCCAGCGCATCGGCCGCCTGGTGCGCACGCTGCGCCGCGCTCTGGCCGGGTTCGGCCAGGTAGGCGTCGGGCGAGGGCGCGAACAGTGCCTCGGTCAGCAGCGGCGCGTATACCCGCCGGTACAGGGGGATGTCGCCGACCGACAGCGCACCCAGGGTTTCGCCGTGGTAGCCGTTCTCCAATGCCACGAAGCGGGTGCGGTGGTTCTCCCCGCGGTTGCGGAAATAGTGGAAGGCCATCTTCAGCGCCACTTCCACCCCGGCCGAACCGTTGTCGGCATAGAACACCTTGGCCAGCGGATCACGCCCGGCCTGGCGTGGCGCGATCGCCAGCAGGCGCTCGGCCAGCCGCACCGCCGGCGCATGGCTGAAGCCGGCCAGCATCACCTGTTCCAGCTGCGTGGCCTGCTGGGCGATGGCCGCGCCGATGCGCGGCTGCGCATGGCCGAACAGATTGGTCCACCAACTGCTCACCGCATCCAGATAACGATGGCCGTCGTGGTCGATCAACCACGGGCCCTCGCCACGGGCGATCGGCAGCAGGGGCAGGGTGTCGGGGTGCTCGCGCATCTGCGTGCACGGGTGCCACAGCACGGCCAGATCGCGTTGCCGCCACTGATCGGCCAGCGTGAGGGGGGCTGGGTCTGCTAGCATTTCGGGCTCATGAACACGTTTTCACCAGTACCCATTCTAGAGATGCTCGCATGAGCCGTCGCCTGCCCATCATCCACCAGATCACGGACGAGGAAAGCGGGCCGTTCCAGCGCCAGCATCTGGATCTGGAATTCTCCAATGGCGAACGCCGCCGCTTCGAACGGCTGGTGACCCGCGGCCATGGCGCCGTGGTGGTGGTGCCGATGCTCGACGACGAGACCGTGCTGCTGGTGCGTGAATACGCCGCCGGCATGCATCGCTACGAGCTGGGCCTGGTGAAAGGGCGCATCGATGCCGGCGAGACGCCCGAACAGGCGGCCGACCGCGAATTGAAGGAGGAGGCCGGTTACGGTGCCCGTCGGGTCGATGTGCTGCGCGCAATGACGCTGGCGCCGACCTACATGAGCCACCAGTCGTGGCTTGTGGTGGCGCGCGATCTGTACCCCGAGCGCCTGGCCGGCGACGAGCCGGAGGAACTGGAAGTCGTGCCGTGGAAGCTGGCCGACCTGGACCAGCTGATGCTGCGCGAGGACTTCTCCGAGGGCCGATCGCTGGCGGCGCTGTTCATCGCGCGCGAGTGGCTGGGACGGAAGGAATGATCAAACTCACGACGGATCTGCGCGAAACCGTCATCGCCATCGCCCAGGACGCGGCCGCCGCCATCATGGCCGTCTACGCCACCCCGTTCGATGTGGAGATCAAGTCCGACCACAGCCCGGTCACCGCCGCCGATCTCGGCGCCAACCAGGTGATCGAGCGCGGGCTGGCGCAGCTGACCCCGGACCTGCCGATCCTGTCCGAAGAATCGGCGCAGGTGCCGTGGGAGGTCCGCCAGCACTGGGGGGCGTACTGGCTGGTCGATCCGCTCGACGGCACCCGCGAATTCGTCAAGCGCAACGACGAGTTCAGCGTCAACATCGCGCTGATCTACCAGGGCGCACCCGCCTTCGGCGTGGTGCTGGCCCCGGCCACCGGCCAGGTCTGGCACGCCATGCGCGGCGAGCTGGCCTATCGCCGCGACGGCATGCGCGATTCGGTACTGCGCACCCGCACGCCGGCCTCGGCGCCGCTGCGGGTCGCCGCCAGCCGCTCGCATCGCAGCGAGCAGACCCAGGCGCTGCTGGACCGCATGGGCGATATCGAGGTGCTTGCGCAGGGCTCCTCGCTCAAATTCTGCCGGCTGGCCGAGGGCACGCTGGACGTCTACCCGCGTCTGGGCCCGACGTCCGAATGGGACACCGCCGCCGGTCAGTGCGTACTGCATGCCGCCGGTGGCGCGGTGCTCTCGGCCGAGACCGGCAAGCCATTCCGCTACAACCGCCGCGAGACCCTCTTGAACGGGGACTTCATCGCGCTGGGCGATACCCGCCTGCCGTGGCGCGAGTGGCTGCCCGCCTGACCTGACTGGAGCAACGATGCCTGCCACCCCCGAACTGGACCGCCTGCTGGGCATCATGGCGCGCCTGCGCGACCCGCAGCAGGGCTGCCCCTGGGACCTGCAGCAGGATTTCGCCAGCATCGCCCCGTACACCATCGAGGAAGCCTACGAGGTCGCCGATGCGATCGACCGGGGTGACCTGGATGACCTGAAGGATGAACTCGGCGACCTGCTGCTCCAGGTGGTCTTCCATGCGCAGATGGCGCAGGAGCAGGGCGCGTTCGGGTTTGCCGACGTCGCCCGCGCGCTCAGCGACAAGATGGAGCGTCGCCATCCGCATGTGTTCGCCCAGGTCCAGGTGAACGGTGCGGAGGACGTCAACAGCAACTGGGAGGCGATCAAACGCGCCGAGCGCGCCGCCAAGGGCCACACCGATACCTCGGCGCTGGCCGGGATCTCGCGCGGCCTGCCGGAATGGCAGCGGGCGGTGAAGCTGCAGGCGCGCGCGGCGCGGGTGGGTTTCGACTGGCCGGGCCCGGCGCCGGTGATGGATAAAGTACGCGAGGAACTGGACGAGGTCGCCGCTGAATTCGCGCGCGGCCCGGTCGAGGAAAACCACGCGCGCCTGCAGGAAGAACTCGGCGACCTGCTGTTCGTCTGCGCCAATCTGGCCCGCCACGCCAGGGTCGATGTCGGCGCCGCACTGCGCCAGGCCAACCAGAAGTTCGAGCGCCGCTTCCGCGCGATGGAAGCCCAGGCCCACGCGGCCGGGCAGACCATGGCCGCGCTCGATCTGGACGCGCAGGAAGCCCTCTGGCAGCAGGCCAAGGCGGACGAGCCCAAGCCGTGAAAACGCTGCTGCTGTTCGTGCTGACCGCCGTGGCCGAGATTGTCGGGTGTTACCTGCCCTGGCTGTGGCTGCGCAGGGAGGGCAGCGCGTGGCTGCTGCTGCCGGCCGCTGCCAGCCTGGCATTGTTCGCCTGGCTGCTGACCCTGCACCCGGCCGCCAGCGGCCGTGTCTATGCGGCCTATGGCGGGGTCTACATCGGCACC
This sequence comes from Stenotrophomonas sp. BIO128-Bstrain, assembly GCF_030128875.1. Classification (NCBI taxonomy): domain Bacteria; kingdom Pseudomonadati; phylum Pseudomonadota; class Gammaproteobacteria; order Lysobacterales; family Lysobacteraceae; genus Stenotrophomonas; species Stenotrophomonas sp. BIO128-Bstrain. Next base: position 410,557 of record NZ_CP124620.1, read on the forward strand.
GCGCTGATGTGGTTGTGGCTGGTGGACGGCATCCGCCCCAGCCGCTGGGACCTGCTGGGCGTCGGCCTGTGCCTGGCCGGGATGATGGTGATCATGTTCGCCCCGCGCAGCGCCTGATCCTGACCTGCGGCGCGTCAGGCACCCCGATGCCGGCGTGAAGGCAGCGTGGCTATACTCGGTGCTACGAATCCGGGGAAAGGGAGTGACCTGATGTTTCCGACCATGCTGTTCTCGCTGGTGCTGGCCTTCGTGGCCGTTGTCATCCTGTTCAAGGCCGTGCGCATGGTGCCGCAGGGCTACGAATGGACCGTGGAGCGCTTCGGCCGCTACACCCACACCATGTCGCCGGGCCTGCATTTCCTGATCCCGATCGTCTACGGCGTGGGGCGCAAGGTGAACATGATGGAGCAGGTGCTGGATGTGCCCAGCCAGGAAGTGATCACCAAGGACAACGCTGCCGTGCGCGTGGATGGCGTGGTGTTTTTCCAGGTGCTCGATGCCGCCAAGGCCGCCTACGAGGTCGCCAACCTGGAGGTGGCGATGATCGCCCTGGTGCAGACCAACATCCGTACCGTGATCGGCTCGATGGACCTGGATGAATCGCTCAGCCAGCGCGAAGTGATCAACGCCCAGCTGCTGAGCGTGGTCGACCATGCCACCAACCCGTGGGGCGTGAAGGTCAACCGCATCGAAATCCGCGACATCCAGCCGCCGCGCGACCTGCTTGATGCGATGGCGCGGCAGATGAAGGCCGAACGCGAGAAGCGCGCGCAGATCCTGGAAGCCGAGGGTTCGCGCCAGTCCGAGATCCTGCGCGCCGAGGGCGAAAAGCAGGCCACGGTGCTCGAGGCCGAGGGACGCAAGGAGGCCGCCTTCCGCGATGCCGAAGCGCGCGAACGTCTGGCCGAGGCCGAAGCCAAGGCCACCACGATGGTGTCCGAGGCGATCGCCCAGGGCGACGTGCAGGCGATCAACTACTTCATCGCGCAGAAGTACGTGGAAGCCTTCAAGGAACTGGCGACCTCGCCGAACCAGAAGCTGGTGCTGATGCCGATGGAGGCCAGCGGGGTGATCGGCTCGATCGCCGGCGTCGCCGAGCTGGCCCGCGAAGCGTTCGCCAAGCAGGAAGAGAAGAAAGCCACGCGCGGCGTCCCGCCGCGGATCGGAGGCTGACATGCGCTGGGAAGTGGTGGCCTGGGGCGCGCTGGCACTGGTGCTGTTCGCCGCCGAGGCGCTCGCGCCCGGTGCCTTCATGTTGTGGATCGGGATCGGTGCGGCTGCGGTGTTCGTGCTGGTGGCGGTGTTCGCCGAGATCCCGCTGCTGTGGCAGGTGGTCGCGTTCGTGGTGCTCAGCGTGGTCTCGATCCAGTGCTACCGCCGCTGGGGCCGGTCGCACGATCGCCAGAGCGACCAGCCGCTGTTGAACCGCCGCGCCGAACAGCTGATCGGGCGGGTGGTCGTGCTCGACCAGGCCATCATCGCCGGCAAGGGCCGGGCCAAGGTGGACGATGCCTTCTGGGTTGTCGCAGGTCCCGACCTGCCCGCCGGCAGCCCGGTACGGGTGGTGGCGGTGGAAGGGATGACGCTGAAGGTGCAGCAGGCCTGATCCGCGGTTTTCCCGCACCGCCGCAGGCGTTGTGAAGACGGTTCTGGGATAATGGATGTCTTGCCTTCATTCCCCCGGAACCGGTCATGACCCAGAAGACGCTTCTCAACGATACCCACCGCGCACTCGGCGCCAAGATGGTCGATTTCGGTGGCTGGGACATGCCCATTCATTACGGTTCGCAGCTGGACGAGCACCATCTGGTGCGCAGCGACGCCGGCATGTTCGACGTCAGCCACATGACCGTGGTCGACCTGCGCGGTGACCAGGTCAAGCCGTTCCTGCGCACGCTGCTGGCCAACTCGGTGGACAAGCTCAAGGCCACCGGCAAGGCACTGTACTCGTGCATGCTCAATGCCCGCGGCGGCGTGATCGACGACCTGATCGTCTACTACATGGCCGACGATTTCTTCCGCATGGTGGTCAACGCCTCCACCCGCGAAAAGGACCTGGCCTGGATCCGCCAGCAGGCCGCGGCATTCAACGTGGAGGTCATCGAGCGCGAAGACCTGGCCATCATCGCGGTGCAGGGGCCGACCGCGCGCGAGCGCGTGATCAGCCTGCTCGGCGAGGGCGACCGCGCCGCGCTGGAGAAGCTGGGCCGTTTCGCCGCGCTGGAAACCACCACCGCCGATGGCACCGCGCTGTTCGTGGCCCGCACCGGGTACACCGGTGAGGATGGTTTCGAGATCCTGTTGCCGCAGAGCGCCGTGGTCGCCTTCTGGAATGCCCTGAGCGCCGCCGGCGTGCGTCCGGCTGGCCTGGGTGCGCGCGACACGCTGCGCCTGGAAGCCGGCATGAACCTCTACGGCCAGGACATGGACGAAGAGATCACCCCGTACGAAGCCGGCCTGGCCTGGACCGTGGCGCTGGACGAAGGTCGCGACTTCATCGGTCGCGACGTGCTGGAAGCGCAGAAGGCGGCCGGCAACGCCCGCCAGCTGATCGGCCTGGTGATGGACGAGAAGGGCGTACTGCGCCACGGCCAGGTGGTACTCACCGCCGGCGGCGAGGGCGAGATCCTGTCCGGCACCTTCTCGCCGACCCTGGGCAAGGGCATCGCGTTCGCCCGCGTGCCGGGCGGCGAACTGGGCGAGGTCCGCGTGGATATCCGCGGCAAGCAGGTTCCGGTGCGCGTGGTGAAGTTCCCGTTCGTGCGCGAAGGCCAGCCCCAGCCCGGTGTGCTGATCGACGGCTGATGCCGTGCTTTACCCGGCGCGGATGCCTCCGCATCCGCGCCGGTTGGTTACACTACCCCCGTTTCTTGACCCCCCTGATATTCCTCGGAGCAGTCCCATGAGCGAGATCCCCGGCGACCTCAAATTCCTCAAGTCCCACGAGTGGGCGCGCGTTGAAGGCAATGGCCGCGTCACCGTCGGTATTTCCGACCACGCCCAGGGCCTGCTCGGCGACCTGGTCTACGTTGAACTGCCGGAGGTTGGCCAGGAGGTCAAGGCCGGCGAGCAGGCTGCCGTGGTCGAGTCGGTCAAGGCCGCCTCGGACGTGTACAGCCCGATCACCGGCACGGTGGTCGAGGTCAATTCGGCCCTGAGCGACAAGCCGGAAACCATCAACGAAGACGCCTACGGCGACGGCTGGATCTATGTCGTCGAAGTGGCCGGCCTGGAAGAAGTCAACGACCTGCTGGGTCCGGACGACTACGCCGAGCTGCTGGAAAACGACGATCACTGATCGTCGCCTCCGCTGAAGAACGGCCGCCTGGTGCGGCCGTTTTTTTTTGCCCGTTCGCCGGGCGCGCGCGAACGGCGTTAGCAGTACGTGAGGATTGCAGTGCGCGCGCGGCGGCACGCGATCGCGACCACGGGCTCATGACGATCGGTTCGGTGCCGATGCATGCCGGTGATCTGGTCCGCGCCGCGCACCCGATCGCGCACCGATGCGGCATCGATATGGACGCGCACGGACGCTCGAAGTCGATCATCGCGGACGGACGCGCCGGTGCCAGGGCGGTCAAAAGTTTGCGCAGTTGCGCGAATCGGGTCGAAAAAAGTGCGCGCAGATGTGAAAAGTTTTCCGGTCCGTTTAAGGGGCGCACGGGGAGGCTGGCGAGGTGCGTGGTCGAGCAGGCTGCACGCGCGGGCACGCAATGGCATGCACCGCGATGTTGCGATGTCGCGACACGAAAGTGCTTCTTTTAAGTGTTTTTCTTTTCAGCGCTGTCAGCGTGTGCGGGCGCAGGGCGTTCGCGCCGGCGGCGGCAGCGTGCGTTTGGCAGGTCGCAGGCGGGCGCAGCGAGGGGGGCGAGGCAAGGCGCCGGTGTGAAAATTTTTCGCCGGGGTTGTTGACAGTCAAAAAAAGCGTGATTAGGTTTCGCCTCAGCAGACCTTGCCTGCGAACAGAGTGAGCAGAATCGACATCAAGTCGCGAAGCACAACCTGGACATCCACCTCGCGTCCCATGACGGTGGAGATGGCTTCGCTTCCTCCGGCGAACCGCAAGTTCCTTTCCTCTTCGATACCTGCCTGGCCACATGCGGCGGGTGTCACCGTATCCGTCACGACGCGCATGACGCGACGGCGGTCCCCGCAACGCAGCAACGGCGGGTTTGCTTTACCTGGGCGTTTCCACTCCATAGATCACTGACGAGGAGCCATCCCATGGCAACCAAGAAAGCTGCGAAGAAAAAGCCGGCCGCCAAAAAGGCAGCCAAGAAGGTCGCTAAGAAGGCCACTGCCAAGAAGGCCGTCAAGAAGGTAGCCAAGAAAGCTGCTGCCAAGAAGACGGTGAAGAAGGCGGCCAAGAAGGCGACCGCCCGCAAGGCAGCCGTGAAGAAGACGGCGAAGAAGGCCGTGAAGAAGACGGCAAAGAAGGCCGCGACCAAGAAGACCGCGAAGAAGGCAGTGAAGAAGACGGCGAAGAAGGCCGCCAAGAAGACTGCAAAGAAGGCAGCCACCAAGAAGACCGCGAAAAAGGCGGTAAAGAAGACGGCCAAGAAGGCGACCCGCAAGGTAGCCAAGAAAGCCGCTCCGAAGAAGGCTGCCAAGAAGACCGCCAAGAAGGCCACCCGCAAGGTAGCCAAGAAGGCCACCGCCAAGAAGGCGACTGCCCGCAAGGCTCCGGCCAAGAAGGCATCGGCGAAGAAGGCGGTGAAGAAGGTTGCAAAGCGCAAGCCGGCCGTTCGCAAGAAGAAGGCCGCACCGGTCGCTCTGCCGGCAACCCCGGCACCGCTGATCTGAGTTTTTCCCGATAGCCGTACCTGAGACTCCTTCCCTGGCAGCCCAGCGGGGAAGGAGTTTTTTTATGGGCAAGGCAAACAGAAACCATGAAAAAGGCGGCCATCCGGCCGCCTTTTTCGATGCCACTGTGCGCGCGGATCAGCGCGGGGAGGCGACGGCGCGGTTCGATGAGACGCCCTTGCGCTTGCCCTGCGGGGCGGCGTCTTCGGCCATGAGGTTGTCGCTGCCGAAATCAGTGTCCACGTCCAGCCAGCGCTGGGTCGGCAGGCCCATCGCCTGGTCGAGCACGGTCGGCAGCAGGCCGCTGGGCAAGCTGCTCTCGCCGTTCCACATGATGGCGATGCCGAGGTCACGCTCGGGCACGAGGGCGACCAGGCCGCGATAGCCCTGGACGGCACCGGCATGGAAGATCACTTCGTGGCCGGCGTAATCGAAGGTGCGCCAGCCAAGGGCGTAGCCGGCCGAGTTGAGGCGCTCGCGGCGCCAGCCCGAGCGCATTTCGCCGGGGGTGCTGATCAGGCTGGCGTGCAGCGTGGCCAGCAACGGGGCGGGCAGCACGTCAGGGCGGTGGCCGGTGTGGGCCAGCAACCACTGCGCCATGTCGCTGGCACTGGCGTTGACGCCGGCGGCCGGAGCAAGGCGGTAATACGTCGGCTTGGGCGTGAGCGCGACCCAGCCGTTGCGGCTGCGCACGTGCGGGCGGGCCCAGCGCGAGCTGGCCTGGATGCCGGCCAGGCCGAGGCTGGCATCGTCCATGCCGAGCGGCTTGAACAGGCGGCGCTCGACGGACTGTTCGTAGAAGCTGCCGGAGGCGGCGTAGACGACATCGCCGATCAGGCTGAAGGCCACGTTCTGGTACGCATAGCAGTCGCCGGGCAGGCACTTGAGCGAGGTGGCGGCCAGCTTGTGGGTGAGGGTGTAGTACTCGGCGTTGGCTTCAACGTCGCGGTCGTAGGCGTTGTACGGCAGGCCGACGCGATGGCTGAGCAGATCGGCCACGGTCAGGCGCTCGGTCGCCTCGGGCGTGCTGAGCTGGAAGCCGGGCACGTAGTCGGTGACCTTGCTGTCCCAGCGCAGCGTGCCGTCGTTGACCAGCAGTCCGGCCATCGTGCCGGCGAAGGCCTTGGACAGCGAGGCAAGGCGGAACACGGTGTGGGCATCGACCTGCTGCGGGTTGTTGACGTCGGTGACGCCGTAGCCGCGCGCGCTCAGCACGCGGCCGCCCTGGACGATGGCCACGGCCATCCCGGGCACGCGCTCGCCGTAGGTGAGCTGCTGCGCCATCGATTCGATCGAAGCGACGTTGAAGCCCGGCGCGGGCGGCTGCACCTTCAGGCCGGCCGGGGTCGTGCGGTACGCTGCAGGCTGGGTGTGCGGTGCCGCGGTCGGCGCCGACTCCTCGATGTTGACCGGCAACGCGGCGGGAGAGGCGACAGGGGTCTGCGCGGTGGAAGACATGGCGATGGGCATCAACATGCCCAACAACCCGGTTGCCGCCGAACGGATCGGTCGGCGCCTGTTGTTCTGGTTCATCGTATGGGTGCCCGTGCGCGACTGCTGTGACCGATTCTAGCGCCGCTTTTCGTGATTGCACAAACGAATCGAAGATGAATGCGTATCGCATTGAAAACGTGCGGGTTTTACCGATCCCGGTCCCGGTCGGTCGCGGGCACGGGAGGGCGGCCAGCGCACCCCTGTTCAGCCTGCCGCGGCGGTCCGGATCCAGTGGGCGGCCCGCTCGGCGATCATCATCGTCGGCGCGTTGGTATTGCCGCTGATCAGGGTGGGCATCACCGAAGCGTCCACTACCCGCAGCCGCCGGGTGCCGTGCACGCGCAGGGTCGGATCGACCACGGCCTGGGCATGCTGCCCCATCGCGCAGGTGCCGACCGGGTGATAGAGGGTCTCGGCCTTGGCCCGGATGAACGCCTCGAGCGCGGTGTCATCGAGATTGCTGTGCGACGGAAACACGGGCGTGCCGCGCCAACGGTCGAAGGCGGGCTGGGCCAGGATCGTGCGCGCCAGGCGCGCGCATTCGAGCATCATCTTCAGGTCATGGCCACCCGTATCGCCCAGGTAGTTGGCATGGATGCGGGGCGCTGAGCGTGCGTCGGCGTCGCGCAGCCGCAAGCGGCCGCGGCTGCGGGGGTGCAGCGGGCACGCATGCAGGGTGTAGCCGTCGCCGGGAAGGCGGTGGCGGCCGTGGTTGTCGAGCATCGCCGGGACGAAATGGAACTGCACGTCGGCGCGGGCATCGGTGGCCAGCGATGAGCGCACGAAACCACCGGCCTCGGCCAGGTTGCTGGTGCCGGCGCCGCGATGGCCACGCAGGAAGTAGTCGATGGCGATGCGCAGTTCGCTGCTGCGGTCGTAGCTGACGCCTGGGCCGGTGTGCACGACGGTGCAGATGTCCAGGTGGTCCTGCAGGTTGCGGCCGACCCCGGGCAGGTCCACGCGCGGCGTGATGCCGTGGCAGCGCAACGTGTCCGCCTCGCCGATGCCGGACAGCATCAGCAGGTGCGGGGAATGGATGGCGCCCGCGCTGAGGATCACCTCGGTACCGGCGCGTGCATGCAGGTGCTGCCCGCCACGCCGATAGTGCACGCCGGTGGCGGTGGTGCCGTCGAAGCTCAGCGCGACGGCGTGAGCACCGGTCAGCACCGTCAGGTTGCGCCGGTGGCGCGCTGGGCGCAGGTAGGCGTCCGCGCTCGAGCAGCGCGCGCCTTCGCGCTGGGTGACCTGGTACAGCCCAACACCGAGCTGCTGGTGGCCATTGAAGTCGGGGTTATGGGCGTGGCCGGCCTGCTGCGCGGCCGCGATGAAGGCAGCCGAGAGAGGGTTGTGGTGGCGCAGGTCGGACACCGACAGCGGACCGGCATCGCCGTGCAGCGCGCTGGCACCGCGGCTGTTGCGCTCGCCCTGCACGAACCAGGGCAGCACCTGCTCCCAGCCCCAGCCGGTGGCACCGGCGGCCTCCCAGCCGTCGTAGTCGGCTGGTACGCCACGCACGTAGCACATCGCATTGATCGAGCTGGAGCCGCCCAGCACCTTGCCGCGTGGCCACCACAGGCGACGGCCGTCGAGCGCGGGCTCGGCCTCGGTGTCCAGGTTCCAGTTGATGCGGCAGTTGTTGACCAGCCGCGCCAACCCGGCCGGCATGTGGATGAACGGGTTGGTGTCGCGCGGGCCGGCTTCCAGCAGCAGCACCCGGCAGGCAGGGTCTACGCTGAGCCGGTTGGCCAGCACGCAGCCGGCCGAGCCGGCACCAATGACGATGTAGTCGTACATGCCGCTCCTGGACGGGGTGCCCGCCGAGCATAAGGCAGGTTGCCCCGCGCAGGGGCTGCAGCATCGGCCACGCAGCGTTGCGCAGGTGGCCGCGCCCGACGCTGGCGATGTTGCGGTGCATCGTTTACCTTGCGCGCTTCCCTGCCCGGAGTTTCCACGATGCCGCCGTTGTCACGCCGCCCTAGCCGGGAGTGGGTGCGATGAGTGCTGCCGCAACAGCACCGGTGCAATCGGGCCTGCGCGGGGCGCTGCGCCAGTCGCCGCCCCTGATCTGGGCGTGCCTGTACTTCTTCTGCCTGCTGAGCGGCTACTACGTACTGCGCCCGGTGCGCGAGGCAATGGCTGCCTCGGCCGACGCCAAGGCGGTGTTCCCGCCCGTGCTGATCGACTGGTTCAGCGCGCATGGCATTGCGGTGCAGGACTTCGTGCTGCAGTTTCTGTTCACCGGGGTGTTCTTCATCATGCTGGTGTTGCAGCCGCTGTACGGCGCGCTGGTCAGCCGCTATGCGCGGCGGGTATTCCTGCCCGCGGTGTATGTCTTCTTCATCATCTCCCTGCTGGGTTTCTACCTGCTGTTCGACAGTGGCGTGCCTGGGCGCGGCATGGCGTTCTTCTTCTGGGCCGCCGTGTTCAACCTCTTTGCGGTGGCGGTGTTCTGGAGCTTCATGGCGGACGTGTTCTCCAACGCCCAGGCACGCGAGGTATACGGCTACATCGGCGCGGCAGGCACGCTCGGTGCGTTCCTGGGGCCGATCATCACGGCGGCGCTGGTGGAGCGGGTGGGTATTGCCAACCTGATGCTGGTCTCGGCCGGCTTTCTGAGTGCCTGCCTGGTCTGCATCTGGCGGCTGCGGTTGTGGGCGGTGGCACGGGAGCAGGAGCAGAAGTTGGTGTCGGGTGAAACCCCGATGGGCGGCAGCGTGCTCGACGGCCTGAAGCTGATCGTGCGTGAGCCGCTGTTGCGCTGGCTGGCTGTGCTGGTGCTGTTCGGCGTGGGCGTGGGCACGATGCTCTACAACGAGCAGGCCTCGATCGTGCGCCGCCTGTATCCCGACGCCGCGGCCAGCACGGCCTTCTTCTCGCGGGTGGACCTGGCGGTGAACACGCTGACCCTGATCGTGCAGCTCGGCTTCACCCGCTGGTTGCTGTCGCGGTACGGCATCGCCCCGGCGCTGCTGATCCCGGGTGTCGCCATCATCATCGGGTTTTCGATACTGGCCGCATCGCCGCTGCCGCTGATGGTGGCGATGGTGCAGGTGATGACCCGCGCCAGCGAATTCTCGCTGGCCAAGCCCGCGCGCGAGACCATCTACACCCGTGTGGACCGCCAGTGGCGCTACAAGGCCGGCGCGGCGATCGACACCGTGGTCTACCGTGGCGGCGACCTGACGTTCGCCTGGGTGCACAAGGGGCTGTCCCTGTTCGGTTCGCACATTGTCTTCGTCGGTGGGCTGGTGGTGGCCGGGGCGATGACGATTGCCGCGCTGGGCCTGCTGCGCGAAGAAAAGAAGCTGCCCGGCGAGCGACCGGAGTAAGCTCCCCGGAGTCTTCCAGGAACCTTGGCCCATGTATTGGATCGCGCTGTCGTTGACCTTGCTGGTCGCCCTGCTGCACGTGTACTTCCTGGTCCTGGAAATGTTCCTGTGGACCCGGCCGCTGGGCCTGAAGGCCTTCCGCAACACGCCGGAGAAGGCCGAGACCACGCGCGTGCTGGCGGCCAACCAGGGCCTGTACAACGGCTTCCTCGCTGCCGGCCTGTTGTGGGGGCTGTTCGATCACCTGCCGATGCTGGTGAACTTCATGCTCGGCTGCGTGATCGTGGCCGGCTGCTACGGCGCCTACAGCGTCAACAAGCGGATCTTCTTCATCCAGGCCGTGCCGGCGATCCTGGCCGTGGCGGCATGGTGGATGGTGCCGGCCTGACAGGCGCCAGCCACGCACGGCGTGGCGCTACCCTGCGACAGACGGATTGAACGTAGAGCCACCCCATGGGTGGCTGCGCCAATGCTCATCGCCTGACCGGCGACACCCACATCGCGATCCGCGCCTGGAACACCACCGTGCCGGCGTCATCGCGCACCTGCACCTTCACCGGCAGCGCGTAACCTGCCTCGGCCGCCACGATCGGTTGCTCCGGGGTGGCGATGGCGTGCTGGGTGCCGGTCGCCTTGGCCAGGTACTGCACCTCCATGCCCTTCGGGATCCAGCGCATGCCCTTGGGCAGCGAAGCGTCCACCATCAGCCCCGCAGTGAGTTCGGCCAGGTTGCACAGCGCGATCGCATGCACCGTGCCGAGGTGGTTGGTGACCTTGCGCCGGTGCGCGATGCGCCCTTCGCAGCGGCCCGGCTCGAGCACGGTGATGCGCGGGGCGATGCTGGCGAAGTAGGGCGCCTTGAAGCACACCGCGCGCGAGAACAGCCAGCGGCCGGCGGGCCAGCGCTGCATGCGGCGGTAAAGCGTGAGCAGGGGAGCGGACATCGGGAGTCTCCTAAAAAAACGGCGGACCGAAGTCCGCCGCTGTCGTTTACCTGGTGGCCGGGATCACGCGGCCTGGGACTGCGCGTCCGTCTGCTGGCGCTTGTAGTAGCCCGCCGAGCGCAGTTCTTCCGGATCGAAGTCGTCCACCGTGATGGTTTCCAGGGTGAGCGTGCGCAGCTCTTCGAGCAGGGTGCGCTCATCCTGGGTGATCACGCCTTCGGCCACGGCCTCGTCCAGCTGGGTGGCGAAGTCCAGCGCTTCGATGCCCTTGGTCTTGAGCGCCTTGATGAACTTGCGCTCGACCGGCTCGGCCATGATCGCCTTGGACAGGTAGCTGTTGATGCGGCCACCCGGGTTGTTCTCGCACGGCGTCAGGAACACACCACTGGCCAGGCGGTCACGGGCTTCGTTTGGCGCCATCAGCAGCGCGGCCACGCGGTGGCCCAGGCGATCGCCCGGCGCCTCGGCACGGCGGCCGAACGGGAAGATCAGCGCCCACATCAGCCAACCGATCGGACGGATCGGGAAGTTGCGCAGCGCCGCCGACAGCGATTCTTCGATCTTGTGCACGCTGTCATGGAAGGCCCAGGCCAGCAGCGGCTGGTCGGCCGCCGGCGCGCCCTCGTCGTGGTAACGCTTGAGCATGGCGCTGGTCATGTAGATGTGGCTCAGCACATCGCCCAGGCGGCCGGACAGCGATTCCTTGAACTTCAGCTTGCCGCCGAGGGTCATCATCGAGATGTCGGCCATCAGCGCCAGGTTGGCCGAGTAGCGGTCCAGCTTGCGGAAGTAACGGCGGGTGTAGGCATCGCCCGGGGCGGCACCGAAGCGGGCGCCGGTGAGGCCGAACCAGAACGAACGCACCGCGTTGGAGATGCCGTAGCGGATGTGGCCGAACAGGCTGCGGTCGAATTCCTGCAGGCCGGCACGGGTGTCCGGATCCTGCGCGGCCTTCATTTCCTTCAGCACCCACGGGTGGCACAGGATCGCACCCTGGCCGAAGATCAGCAGGCTGCGGGTCATGATGTTGGCGCCTTCGACCGTGATCGCGATCGGCGCGGCCTGCCAGCTGCGGCCGGCGAAGTTGCGCGGCCCCAGGATGATGCCCTTGCCGCCGATCACGTCCATCACGTCCGAGATCACTTCACGGCTCATGGTCGTGCAGTGGTACTTGGCGATCGCCGACGGCACCGACGGCACGTCGCCGCGGTCCACCGCAGCGGCCGTGGCCTGGCACAGCGCGCTGATCGCGTACGCCTTGCCGCCGATGCGGGCCAGCGCCTCTTCCACGCCCTCGAAGCGGCCGACCGACAGGCCGAACTGCTTGCGGATGCGGGCATAGGCACCGGTCACCACCGCACCGGCCTTGGCACCGCCGCTGGCGGTGGAGGGCAGGGTGATCGAGCGGCCCACGGCCAGGCACTCGTTGAGCATGTTCCAGCCCTTGCCGGCCTTCTCGGCGCCACCGATCAGCTGGGTCAGCGGGATGAAGACATCCTTGCCGCGGATCGGGCCGTTCTGGAAGGTCGAGTTGAGCGGGAAATGGCGACGGCCGATTTCCACACCGGCGGTGTCACGCGGCAGCAGCGCCAGGGTGATGCCGATGTCGCGGGTGCTGCCGATCAGGCCGTCCGGATCGTACATGCGGAAGGCCAGGCCGATCAGCGTGGCCACCGGGGCCAGGGTGATGTAGCGCTTGTCGAAGGTGAGCTTGACGCCGAGCACCTGCTCGCCGTTCCACTCGCCCTTGCAGACGATGCCGTAATCGGGAATCGAGGTCGCATCCGAACCGGCGAACGGACCGGTCAGGCCGAAGCACGGCACTTCACGGCCATCGGCCAGGCGCGGCAGGTACTGGTCCTTCTGCTCCTGGGTACCATAATGGTTGAGCAGTTCGCCCGGGCCCAGCGAGTTGGGCACGCCGACGGTGGAGCTGACCACGCTCGACACCGAGGCCAGCTTCTGGATCACCTTGTGGTGGGCCAGCGCGCTGAAGCCCAGGCCGCCGTATTCCTTCGGAATGATCATGCCGAAGAACTTGTTCTTCTTGATGAAGCTCCACAGTTCCGGCGGCAGGTCGGCGTAAACGTGGGTGATTTCCCAGTCGTTGACCATCCTGCACAGCTCTTCGACCGGGCCATCCAGGAAGGCCTGTTCCTCAGCGGTGAGCTGCGGCTTGGGATAGTTGAGCAGGATGTTCCAGTCCGGGTCACCGGTGAACAGCTCGCCTTCGAAACCGACCGAGCCGGTTTCCAGCGCGATGCGCTCGGTCTGCGACAGCGGCGGCAGCACCTTGCGGAACACCTTCATCATCGGTGCGGTCAGCAGCGGCTTGCGGATGAAGGGCAGCAGCAGCGGCACGGCGATCACCGCGACGATGGCCGCAGCCACGATGGTGGCGGTCTGGTTGACGTACGGGATGAACCAGCAGGCGGCCAGCAGCACCACACTGATGATCGTCCAGGTGATCAGGCGCATCCGGTGGTAGGCGACGAACGCACCTGCCAACAGGACGACGAGGAAGGGAACGACAATGCTCATGAGCGTGCTCCGGTGACGTGCTCGGTAATGGCGGACGATGCGACGGCGGAGGCCGAGGGCAACACGTCCAGATAGTCCAACACAGTAGCGGTAAAGGCGTTGTTGTCATCACCGGCGACCATATGCGTGGCCTCCGGCAGCTGCACGTGGCGTGCATGTGGCACCAACGCCAGGAACTCGGCCACCGTCTGCGGGGTGACCAGGGTGCTGCGGCCACCGCTGACCAGCAGCAGGGGGCATTTCACCTGGCGCGCCGCATCGGCAAGCGCGTCCTGGTGTTGTTCGCTGTCACGCGCCAGCTCGGCGACCAGGCGCGGATCCCAGTGCCAGCGCCAACGGCCGTGGCCGTCCTCGCGCAGCAATGCGCGCAGGGAATCTTCGGACTTGCGCGGACGGTGCGGCATGTAGGCGGAAATCACATCGGCCGCCTGCGACAGCGAGGCGAAGCCGTCCGGGTGCGCGGTCATGAACATCAGGATCTTTTCGACCCCGGCGGTATCCCAGCGCGGGGTGATATCGACCAGCACCATCGCCGAGAACAGGCCGGGCCAGCGCGACTCGGCGAGCAGGCCGAACAGGCCGCCCATCGACGCGGCGATCAGGATCGGCGGCTGCGGCTGTTCGCCGGCCAGCACGATCAGATCATCGGCGAACTGCTCGCCGTGGTAGGCAAGGTCGGCCGGGTTCCAGTCCGAATCGCCGTGGCCGCGTGCGTCGTAGGCCAGGGTCTGGTAACCGGCCTCGACCAGAGCGCTCGCGGTGGCGTTCCAGGCGTGCCGGGTCTGGCCGAAGCCGTGGGCGAACATCACGGTGCCGCGGCGTCCCGGGGTGAGCGGGTCGCGGCGAGCACGGTGTCATGTGCGCCGGTCAGTCGCTCATCGTCAAAACGCGGCAAGGTAGAAGAAGAAGGAGTGACCATACTCGCTAGTATGGACCTGCCCTGTGCGATGTCAATACTTAGGAGTATGGTGTGTGTATCCCTTGTGCCAGCTGGCGTGAAGCGGCGTTCACCCGATTCACATACTGCAACCAACCCCGGCGTATGGTTAAATCCACCTATGAATGAACCCGAAGCTTCCGCCGGCGAGCCACGTGCCGGCCGCAACAGCCGCCTCAGTGCCGAAGACTGGGCCCAGGCCGCACTGGATCTGATTGCCGAACAAGGCGTGGGCGCGGTCGCGGTGGAGCCGCTGGCGCGGCGTCTCGGCGTCACCAAGGGCAGCTTTTACTGGCACTTCCCCTCGCGCGACGCGTTGCTGCAGGCGGCGCTGGAGCGTTGGGAGCTGTTCGAGCAGGAGCAGGTCTTCGGCAGCCTGGCCGATGTCACCGATCCGCGCGTGCGCCTGCGCCAGCTGTTCCAGGTGGTCGCGCATGAAGTGCAGCCGCACATCATCTACAGCGAACTGCTCAAGGCGCTCGATCACCCGATGGTGCGCCCGGTCATCGACCGTGTTTCGCACCGGCGCCTGGAGTATCTGGTCGCCTCGTTCCGCCAGGCGGGCCTGAGCCGTACCGATGCGCAGCACCGTGCGCGGTTGGCCTACGCCGCCTATGTGGGTTTCCTGCAGTTGTCGCTGCAGCTGCAGCAGCCCAAGCAGGCCCGCGAGGATTTCGAAGCCTATGTGGAGCACGTGATCGAGACGTTGATTCCGCTCGGTTGACCGGCCCGTGACAGGCATGCAGAAGGCCGCGGAAACGCGGCCTTTTCTGTGCGCGTCGTTTGCCGGACGCGGGCACCACCACAAAAAACAACGGCCCCTTTCGGGGCCGTTGGATCAGACGTTGTTGATCAGTGGATCGATCAGAACTTCTGCGAGTACTTCATGTACAGGAAGCGACCGATGTCGTAGCCGCCGTAGTACGAGAAGTTCGAGCTCGGCTGCGAGGTCATCATCGGGCCGACCTTGTTGAACACGTTGTTGGCACCCACGGCGACGGTGGCGTTCCACGGGGTGGCATAGGACACCTGCACGTCGTGGAAGGTCACTGCGCCCAGCTCGGTCTGCGGCGAGATCACGCCCAGGGTGTCCGGTGCGCTGTAGTTGGGCAGCGTGCAACGGGTGGTGAAGCGGCAGCTTTCCTTGGTGCCCGAGTAGTAACGCAGGTTCCAGTTCACCGACAGGTCGTTCATGCTCCAGCCCAGGCCCAGGTTCGAGCGCACGCGGAAGTACGCGCCGAAGCCATTGTTCTGGGACGGCACGGCGTCGGCATCGTCCGTGGACTTCTCTTCGTACTTGCCCACGTACGTGGTCGACGACTTGGCCGAGAAGCGGCCGAAATCGGTATCACGGCTGTAGCTGATGTCGAAGTCGAAGCCTTCGGTTTCGGTGTAGCCGGCGTTGCGGTTGCCGTAGTTCAGCGTGCCCACGATGTTGCCGTTGGCCGGGTCACGGGTGAACATCGAGCAGCGCGACTCGATCAGGCGGACGTAGCAGTCTTCCATGATCAGGTTCGGGCTGTCGGTGACGATCGTGTTGTCGATGCGGATGCTCCACCAATCCACACCCACGCTCAGGCCGGTGACGTAGCTCGGGCTGTACACGAAGCCGACCGTCTTGGACTCGGAGGTTTCCGGGGTCAGGTTCGGGTTCGAGCCGGAGTTGAACGGCACCGGGCTCTGCGCGGCACGGCCGGTGGTCGGGACGAAGCCCTGCTGCAGCTGACGGTAGCCCTGGCCGACATCCTGGACGCAGCGTGCGCTGCCGCGGACGTCGCCATAGACGCTGTCGCACGGATCGACGAAGTTGGTCGGGAAGGTCTGCGAGGTGCCGCCGTACAGGTCACCGATGGTCGGGGCGCGGAAGCCCTCGGCATAGGTGGCACGCACCAGCAGGTCGTCGATCGGACGCCACTTCAGGCCGAACTTGTTGTTGGTGGTATCACCGAAGCTGGTGAAGTCCGAGTAACGGGTGGCCAGGTCCAGGGTCAGTTCCTTGGCGAACGCCAGATCCGCCAGGATCGGGATGTTCAATTCCAGGTAGAACTCATCCAGGGCGTAGGAACCCTTGGTCGGGCCGGACGCCAGGTTGGTCGAGTCACCCGACTGGGCGATCGCATCCGGGTTGAAGGCGCCGCTTTCCTTGCGGTATTCGTAACCCACCGCGAAGCCCAGGTCGCCGGCCGGCAGCGGCACGATGGTGCCCGACAGGTTGGCGAAGTAGTTGTGGGTGCTGGTCTTGCCGGTGGCGTGCTCTTCGCGGAACAGGTAGTTGCGCACGTTCGGATCATCGAGCGAGTTGGCAACCGCGCCGGTACCGAAACCTGCGAACGGATTCCACGGCACGCAGCCGGCGATTTCATTGCCCGGAGTGCCGCAGACGATCTGGCCGGCAGCATTCTGGAACGACGGACCCACGGCATCGGCCACGGCCGGGATGTAGAAGTTGCCGTTGTTGATCAGCAGGCTGTCATTTTCGTTGTACAGCGAGCCGACGTCCCAGCTGAAGAACCGGTCGCCGATTTCGAAGGAGCCTTCCAGGGCTGCTGCGAAACGCCAGGTGGTCAGGGTGCTGTCGGTGGTACGCGGCACTTCCCAGCCACGACGACGCCAGTTGACGTCGGCGACGCCGCCGGTCGGGTTGAAGTAGCTGTCAGCCGACATCGGGATGCCGTACGCAGAAGACTGCAGCGGGTAACCGGCGATCTGGCGCTGCGACTCACGCTTGGTGTAGGACAGGTCCGTGGTGAAGCGGACGTTGTCGGTGATGTCGTAGTTGCCGCTGACGAACAGCGAACGACGTTCCAGCGGGGTCAGCAGGTGCATCTGGTCGGACGAGCGGCTGGTATCGGCCGACGTCTGGCTGTGGAACTGACCCGGGCCCAGGGCGGTGCCGCCACGGTTGGGAGCCTGCCAGTTGCCTGCGTTGCCGACGCGCCAGTTGCCCCACTGGCCAACGGTCGTCAGCGATGCTGCCGGATCCCAATCCGGGTAGGTGTCGGCCGTGAACGGACGATCCTTGGCCCACACGCCTTCTTCCTTGTGGTACTCGGCGCCGACGGTCAGCGAGCCGCGGTCACCGGAGAAGCCCATGACGAAGTCGTAGGTTTCCTTCTCGCCGTCGCCCTGGCTGTACTGGCCCTTGTAGACGTTGGCTTCCAGACCATCGAAGTTCTTGCGGGTGATGATGTTGATCACGCCGGCCATTGCGTCCGAACCGTAGATCGACGAGGCGCCGTCCTTCAGCACGTCGATGCGCTCGACCATCGAGGTCGGGATGATCGAGATGTCCTGGTAACCATCCGGGCTGATGCCCAGGCGCTTGCCATTGACCAGCACCAGCGTGCGCTGTGCGCCGAGGTTGCGCAGGTCGATGTACTGACCACCGGCTTCCTGGTTGGAGGTCAGCGGCGAGGCGCGGCTGAAGTTCGGGCTACCGGCGGCGGAGATGTTCTGCAGGATATCGCCGACCGAGCTGAAGCCCTGGTTCTGGATATCCGCACGCGAGATGGTCAGCACCGGCTGGGCGGTTTCCACGTCAACCTGGCGGATGCGCGAACCGGTGACCGAGATGCGGTCCAGATTGGTGGTGCCAGTGGCTTCCTGAGCGACGGCGCTGCCGGTGCCGGCAGCGCTGGCGATCAGCGCGAGGACGACGGCGTCGCGCAGTTTGTTGCTGTTGCGGTTCATTGGGCTCTCTCTCCAAGTTGACTTGGGTGCAACGTGTTGGGATGGGCTTCAGCGCGGGGACGAAAGGCGTTCCCAATCCGTGAAGCTGACTCGATAGTAACCACGTGCAACTAAAAATTAAAGAGCCGTTAATGTTCCATGTGATTTAAGTGAAATTCGGCAAAGCCTTTGCGATACAAGGCTTTAAGCGATATCTACAGCATAAAACGTCTCATTTGTTAAGATCTTTGTTAAAAAAAATTCACCCTGAATAGGCCGTGCGCGCCCTTGACACCCAGCCCAAACGAAAAAGGGCGCCTCATGGAGGCGCCCTTCGGGTGACGTGTATTGACGGGTGGTCGCAAAGACAGGTCAGAGATCCTGCTCGTACCGGACGTAGGGCACGGTGCCCTCGTCAGTGCTCTCGTTGCGGGGGGCGAACGGGTTCTTGCCGCGGGTGACCACGTTCTCGGCGCCCACGGTGAGCTGACCGCTCCACGGCGTGCGCCAGGTCAGGCCCACCCCCAGGCCTTCCCACTTGCCCGGCTGGCCGGGAACATCGACCACGCGGCCAATGATGTTGCCGCTGAAGTTGCCATAGCCGGCACCGATGGTGAGGCTCTTGCTGTCCCAGCGGTCGACGATCGCCGGCGAAGCGTCCGCGATGGGCACCAGACGCGCCTTGGCATAGGTGCCACCGATGGAGACGAAGCCTTCGCGGCCGATGTTCTTCTGCCCGAAGACGGTCAGATCGTTCTGTTCGGCGCGCAGTGAGGGCGATTTGTTCGGGCCGGCCAGCCAGGCCGGCAGGGTGTCACGGCCGCTGCCGGCGGTGATGCCCACGCGACCGCCGGGGCGGTTGAACGCGGCGGTGCCGCTGACCCGACGGCCGAGCGTGTTGTCTTCTTCATCGCCCAAGGTGGCCAGCATGCAATGGCTGGCCAATCCGCTGATGCTGGTGCCGCGGCTGCTGTTGCACAGCAGGCCCAGCGAGTCACCCGAGGACAGGCCGAAGGCCGCGTCCAGCGAACTGCGGCCGAAATGCCAGCGGGCCCCTGCGGCCTGTTCGCCGGTCGGTTCCAGGTAGAGCAACGCTTCGACCTTGCCACTGCCTTTGTTCCAGACCGGCAGCACCGTGCCGTCCTGCTTGCCCTTGGCCTGCGCATGCGCGCCCGGGATCGCGCCTAGGGCGATCATCAGGGCCAGCGGTAGACGCAGAAGGGGATGCATGGGAACTCTCAGACAAGCGCAGTGAACACAAGTTCCCGCCGAAGCGGGACATTGATCCTAGGGCGTTTATGATTTCTTAACAAGTCTTGGTTCTCCCCAGAACAAAACGCTTGCCAAGTTTACTGAAGCCGTTCAGGTGCCGGCGAGGATATATCCATCTCGCGGAACAGTATGTCGAATTCCGTCAACGGGAAGTGATACTCCTGCCCACAGAATTCGCAACGTACTTCCACCGCGCCAGTGGGCTCGGCGGCGGCGCGGGCCTCCTCTTCGCCAATGGACTGCAGCATGCCTGCCACCCGCTCACGCGAGCAGGAGCACGCAAAGCGCAGGGCCTTGTCGCCCAGCAGTTCCGGCGTCTCTTCATGGAAGAGGCGGTGCAGCAGATCGTGGCCGGGTACCTCGAGCAGTTCCTGCTTGCCCAGGGTCTCGAACAGTGCGCTGGCCCGCGACCAGCCGTCCTGGTCGCCTTCATCGCCGGGCAGCTTCTGCAGCAGCAGGCCGGCGGCGCGGGTGCCATCGGCGGCCAGCAGCAGACGGGTCGGCAACTGCTCGGACTGGCGGAAATAGTCTTCGAAGGCTTCGTCCAGGCCGGCCGCGGTCAAGCCGACCAGGCTCTGGTAGCGCTGCGGTTCGCGCGGATCCAGGCCGGGGTTTTCGATGGTGATCGCCAGCAGCGCATCCTCGCCCAGCGCGGTCAGATCACGCGGGGCATCGCCACCGCCCTCGGCCAGCTGGACGATGCCGCGCAGGGTGCCGGCGGCGGTGCACTCGGCGAACAGGGTGCGCATCGCAGTGTTGCTGCGCAGCTGGATCGACAGGCGGCCATCGACCTTGGTGTGGCCGGTGAACAGCGCCGAGGCCACGCTGGCCTCGCCGAGCAGCTCGGCGGCGCCCGGCGGGTAGACCGCATGCGAGAGGATCTCCCGCCAGGTGTCATCGAGGTGCACATGCACGCCGCGGACGCCGGCATCGGGGAGCAGGAAACGGACAAGGGAGTCGGATTGGGCGGTCATCGGTTCGGTGGCTGCGCGAAAGGAGTGCCGGTTGCCGGATAATGCGCCGACAACCGTGCAAGTAAAGGATGCACCAGTAATGGGGGCAGAGCGCAGCAACCTCAAGGTCGAACCGGATCTGGAACCGTCACCGCGGCGCCGCTGGCGCTGGCGCCGCCTGCTGTGGCTGCCGGTGCTGTTCGTCGGGTTCAGTGTGCTGCAGGTGCTGGTCCTGCGTTTCATCGACCCGCCTGTTTCCAGCGTGATGCTGTGGCGCTACGGCGAGGCGCTGGGGGAGGGTGACTGGAGCTATCGGTTGCATTACCACTGGCGCGATCTGGACCAGATGGCGCCAAGCCTGCCGATTTCGCTGGTGGCTGCCGAGGATCAGCGTTTCCCGGAGCACAATGGTTTCGACCTGCAGGCCATCGAAAAGGCGCGTGACCACAACGCGCGCGGCGGGCGGCTGCGCGGGGCCAGCACGATCAGCCAGCAGGTCGCCAAGAATCTGTTCCTGTGGCAGGGCCGCAGCTGGATCCGCAAGGGGCTGGAGGTCTGGTACACGGTGCTGATCGAAGCGCTGTGGCCGAAGTCGCGCATCCTGGAGATGTACGCCAACATCGCCGAGTTCGGCGATGGCATCTATGGCGCGCAGGCCGCGTCGCAGCAGTATTGGAACAAGGACGCGTCCCGGCTGAGCCCGGCCGAAAGTGCGCGGCTCGCGGCGGTGCTGCCGTCGCCTCGCCGTTACAGCGCGGCCAAGCCCGGCCCGTACGTGCAGCGCCGCGCCGCCTGGATCCAGCGGCAGGCCAGGCAGCTCGGGGGAGGGGCGTACCTCGGCGAGGAGTGAGCATTCATGCATGTGATTGGCTGACGCTACAATCGCCGCATGACCAGCCCTCGCCTGACCGTCGTCGTCGCCGCCCACAACGAAGCGCTCGCCTTGCCGATGCTGCACCCGCGCCTGCGCGCAGTGCTGGCTGGGCTGGAGGGCATCGACGGCCGCGTGCTGTATGTGGATGACGGCAGCACGGACACCACCTGGGCCGTCATGCAGGCATTGGCCGCCGAGGATTCGTGCGTCGGCGTACTGCGGTTGTCGCGCAACTTCGGCAAAGAGGCCGCGCTCACGGCGGGGCTGGATTTCGTCGACGACGGCGCGGTGATGATCCTCGACGCCGATGGCCAGGATCCGCCGGAACTGATTCCCGAGTTCGTCGCGCTGTGGCAGCAGGGCTATGACAACGTCTATGGCACGCGCCTGGCGCGCGATGGCGAGAGCTGGCTCAAGCGCTCCACTGCCAAGGCGTTCTATCGGGTGATCGGGCGGCTGTCCAAAACGCCGATCCCGGCCGACACCGGTGATTTCCGGCTGCTGTCGCCGCGCGCGGTGCAGGCACTGGGCCAGCTGCGTGAGCGCCACCGGTTCATGAAAGGGCTGTTCGGCTGGGTGGGTTTCCGCCGCAAGGCCTTGCCCTACCACCGGCATGCGCGGCTGGTGGGTGATAGCAAATTCGGCTTCTGGCGGCTATGGAATTTCGCCCTGGAAGGGATCACCGGATTCTCCACCGCGCCGCTGCGGGTGACCACCTATCTGGGCCTGGCCGCAGCGACGTTCGCGTTCGTGTTCGCGCTGGTGGTGGTGTCCAAGGCAGCGCTGTACGGCGACCGTGTTGCGGGCTGGCCGACCATGATGGCGGTGATCCTGTTCCTGGGCGGCATACAGCTGATCGCCCTGGGCCTGATTGGTGAATACCTGGGCCGGCTGTACGAGGAATCCAAGCAGCGCCCGCTGTACCTGATTGACACCTGGCAGGCCCCGTTCGTGGCAGACTCGGCCGTGCATCCCATCGGTGGAGAGCAGCGAGATGACCACGGTACGGCAGCTGTTGGAAGGCAAGTCCCCTGAGGTATTCGCCGTCACCCCGAGCTCGGCGGTGATCGACGCCATCCGGTTGATGGCCCAGAAGGGCATCGGCGCGGTGCTGGTGATGGAGGGCCGGCAACTGGTCGGCATCCTTTCCGAGCGTGACTACGCACGGAAGATCGTGCTGCACGAACGCTCGTCCCGGACGACCGAAGTCCGCGAGATCATGACCCCCAAGGTGGTGACCGTCGCCCCTGGCGAGCAGGTCGAGCACTGCCTGCAGCTGGTGACCGATTACCGCATCCGCCACCTTCCGGTGGTCGATGGCACGGGTGTGCTCGGGGTGATCTCGATCGGTGATCTGGTCAAGGCGGTCATCGACGAGCAGGCGCAGAAACTGGATCAACTGCAGCAGTACATCGTTGCCGGTTGAGCGTGGCCGCGCGCGGCGGGGCAGGC
The DNA here is from genome assembly GCF_030128875.1 of Stenotrophomonas sp. BIO128-Bstrain. Lineage (NCBI taxonomy): Bacteria > Pseudomonadati > Pseudomonadota > Gammaproteobacteria > Lysobacterales > Lysobacteraceae > Stenotrophomonas > Stenotrophomonas sp. BIO128-Bstrain. Next base: position 432,825 of record NZ_CP124620.1, read on the forward strand.
CGACGCAGCGTCGGTCCCTGCCCGGATGGCCCCGCGCTTACTTGGCGTAACGGCCGCCGCAGTTGCTGTCTTCGCCCGGGCCGGTCTCGATCGTGGCCAGCAGCGCGGCAGGCGGGGCGATGCTGCCCAGCGCCAGCGCGATCGCCCCGCGGATGCCCAGCGCCTTGAAGTCCGGGCGGAACGAGGGATCCTTGAAGGTGCCGCCGATGCGCAGCGGCGAGCGCAGCGCCAGAATGCTCATGTCCTTCGGGCGCGGGCGCAGCAGCAGGTCCAGCTGCTCCTGTTTCAGATCGACCTTGCCTTCGCCGACGATCAACGTATCGGTGGTATCGAAGGCCAGCGAGCGCGACTGCATCACGCCGTTGTCGACACCGAAGTCACCCCACGCGCAGCGCAGCGGAATCTGCTTGTCGCCGGTGAACAGGAACTTCAGTGATTCGGCGACATCCAGGCCGGCCAGTTCCATGATCAGATTGCCGACATGGCCGCGGCCGATCCCGACCGCCACGGTGCCATCGGAGCTGCCCAGCATCGCCGCGACGGAGTTGCCCTGGCCGGTCAGTTTGACGTCGCCACTGATGCCGCCGGAGGCTTGTTCGGCCAGCTTCGCATCAGGGAACAGCTTGCCCAGCTGCACCTTGCGGATGGTGGCCTGCAACTGCGTGGAGATCGCCTGCTTGCGCGCATCCATGCGGATCGTACTGCGGATGTCGCCGCCGGCCACGCCGAAGTTCAACGGCTCCAGGCGCAGCAGCCCGTCATTGAGCTTGAGGTGGGCATCCATGTCATCCAGCGGCAGCGTCGGCGAATTGATGCGCTGCGCCTTCCAGCGCACGTCGGCGTCCATCGCACGCAGCTTGGACAGGTTGTACGGCGTGTCCGGCAGCACCTTGGCACTGGCCGCCAGTGCGGCCGCCTTGGCCTTCTGCTCGGCATTGGCCGACTCGCCGGCACCCGTCTTTGGCGGTGCCCCGATGAAGCCGGCCAGATCGTCGAAGTCCAGCCGCTTGGACACCAGATCCGCGGTCAGGAATGGGCGCTCGCCACTGACATCGATCTGCGCGGTCCCGCCCAGGTCGCTGTCGCCGGCGGTGCCGGTGAACGACTCATAGCGCCAGACCGCGTTGTTGCGCTTCAAGCGGCCCTTGAGCTTGTACGGCGGCGTGGACGGCATTGCCACGCCGATCAGCGGGAACAGATCCTCCATGTCCTGCCCGCTCAGCATCAGCTCCAAATCGAATACCCGCAGCTGGAAGGGATTGGTGAGCGTGCCGCTGGCGATCGCATGCGTGTTCCCCGCGCGCCCATCCAGATGGATGCGGAACGGATGCCCGGTATTGGTCAGCTCCAGCGGCGACTCGGTATTGCCATTCAGCGAGAACGGATTGCCCTGCCAGCGTCCCTTGCCCTTGACCAGCAATGGCGGGCCACTGTCCTTGTCCCGCGGCTTGCCGCTGTTGAGCGAGACCAGCACATCCGTCCTGCCGGCCGTGTCCTGGAACTGCAGGCGCCCATCCTCGATCAGCAACCGTTGCAGCACCGGCGGGTCACCGTCGCTCGGGCCCAGGAAATCCCAGTTGCCCGGCTGATTCTTCTCCGGCGCGGTTTCCAGCAGCAGATCCGGTCGCGTCAAGCGGATCTCCGGAATCCGCACCTGCCCGCGCAGCAAGGGCAATACCCGCAGATCGATCTCCGCCCGATCCGCCGTCGCCATCTGCGGCTGCTTGGCCCAGGTCGCATTCGCGAACGTCAGCCCATCGCCTCGCACCGTCGTCACCCGGCCCAGATCGACATCCAGATCCCCATTGATATGGAACTCCCGGCCGGTCTTTGCCTGCACCGCCCGTTCCACCGGCCCCTTGAACCAGTTCCAGTCCCATAACGCGATCAGGATCAACAGTGCCGCGAACAGAAACACCAGAATCGCCAACCACCGCTGCCCACGCTTACCGGGACGGCTCCAGCGCCAGCGGGAACGGGAAGAGACATCGGACGGAGCAGGGGAGGGGACAGTATTCACATCCCCATGGTTGCCCTTGCATCGTGCAGGCAACGCGAAGCATTGGTAAGCGTAGTGTCAGGGTGGCTGGAGGATTGCCTTCAACCACCCGGCGCATGGCGCGGACACTACTGGATCAGGCAGCCATGCCGTTGACCTTTCCGTGCGCGCCAGCCCACCCGTGCCGCCCCAGCCTGGCGCATGCCTGAAGCCTTGGCTGCTTTCGCTTTCGCTTTCGCTGTTGCTGCTTCTGCCGCTGTTGCTGGTGTCGCTGCCGATGCTCTTACTGCAGGAAAACAACACTCAAAGAATCTGCGCCGTCACCGCAACGAAGTGGCACACACTCCCGCCGATCACGAACAGATGCCAGATCGCATGCGAATACGGCACCGACTCCCGGTGATAGAACACCGTCCCCAACGTATAGAACACGCCGCCGGCCAGCAGCCATCCCAGCGTCCACGCATCCAACGAGTTCCACATCGGCTTGATCGCCACCATCACCATCCAGCCCATCGCGATATAGATGATCGTCGACAGCAGTTTGAACCGGCCCGTATAGAACAACTTGAAGACCACCCCGAACAGCGCCAGTGCCCAGATCGCGGTGAACATCCCCCAGCCCCAGGGGCCGCGCAGGCCGATCAGCGTGAACGGCGTATACGTGCCGGCGATCAGCAGGTAGATCGCACAGTGATCGAACACCTTCAGCCGGCCCTTCGCGATCGGATGCTGGATCGCGTGGTAGAGCGTCGAGGCCGTGTACAACAGCAGCAATGCCACCCCGAACACGATCGCGCTGGCCAACTGCCAGCCGTCGCCATAGATGGCGGCCAGGGTGATCAGTACCGCACTACCGGCCAGTGCAGCGACGGCGCCAAGCCCGTGGGTCAGGGCGCTGGCGATTTCTTCTCGAACGGAAACGACAGAGGTCATGGCGATGATGGGAGATGCGGGGAGGGGGAGCCCGCTCCCCCCTATCATCGCCGCGATGGCGCGCGCATGCACGCGCGCCTGTTCAGCCGGCAGCGCGGTCGCGCGATCAGCCGACCGAGACGCTGTGCGCCGCTTCGCGCGTCGCCGCGAAGCGCACGTCCGGCGCACGTTCCTGGGCCAGCTGCAGATTGACCCGGGTCGGTGCCAGGTACACCAGCTGCCCGGCGGCGTCGATGCTGAGGTTGCCCGCGTTCTTCTCGCGGAACTCTTCCAGCTTCTTTTCGTTGCTGCAGGTGACCCAGCGCGCCGTGGTCACGCTGACCGGCTCGAAGGTCGCTTCCACGCCGTACTCATCCTTCAGGCGGTATGCCGCCACATCGAACTGCAGCACACCCACCGCGCCCAGGATCAAGTCGTTGCTCATCAGCGGGCGGAAGAACTGGGTAGCACCCTCTTCGGACAGCTGCGCCAGGCCCTTCTGCAGCTGCTTGAGCTTGAGCGGATCGCGCAGGCGTGCGCGGCGGAACAGTTCCGGCGCGAAGTTCGGGATGCCCGTGAAGCTGACCGCTTCGCCTTCGGTGAAGGTGTCACCGATGGAGATCGTGCCGTGGTTGTGGATGCCGATCACATCGCCCGGCCACGCCTCGGCGGCGATCTCGCGGTCGCTGGCCATGAAGGTCAGCGCATTGGCCAGCTTCATTTCCTTGCCGGTGCGCACATGGAAGGTCTTCATGCCGGCCACGAATCGGCCTGAGCACACCCGCATGAACGCGACGCGGTCGCGGTGCTGCGGGTCCATGTTCGCCTGGATCTTGAACACGAAACCGGTCAGCTTGTTTTCCTCCGGCGCGATCATCCGGCCGGTGGTGGCGCGCGGCTGCGGCGAGGGCGCGTGCTCGACGAAGAAGTCCAGCAGCGGCTGCACGCCGAAGTTGTTCACGCCCGAACCGAAGAACACCGGCGTCTGCTTGCCGGCCAGGTAGGCCTCCACGTCGAAGGGATGGCTGGCGCCCTGCACCAGCTCCAGCTCGTCGCGCAGATCGGCCAGCATGCGCTCGCCGATCTTCTCGGCCAACCCGGGCGAATCGATCGAGGGGAAGATGGTCGAATCCTGACGGGTGAAGTTGCGGCCCTGTTCGTACAGGTGCACTTCGCCGGTGATCAGGTGGACCACGCCCTTCAGGCGCTGGCCCATGCCGATCGGCCAGGTCACGGGTGCGCACTGGATGCCCAGCACGCTTTCCACTTCATCCAGCAGGTCGATCGGCTCCTTGCCCTCGCGATCGAGCTTGTTGATGAAGGTCATGATCGGGGTGTCGCGCAGGCGGCACACTTCCATCAGCTTGATGGTGCGCTCTTCCACGCCCTTGGCCACGTCGATCACCATCAGCGCCGAGTCCACCGCGGTGAGCACGCGGTAGGTGTCCTCGCCGAAGTCGGCATGGCCGGGGGTGTCGAGCAGGTTGACGATCTTGCCCTCGTACGGGAACTGCATCACCGAGGAGGTGACCGAGATTCCGCGCTCCTTTTCCAGCGCCATCCAGTCGGAGGTCGCGTGGCGCGCGGCCTTGCGGCCCTTGACCGAACCGGCCATCTGGATCGCACCGCCGAACAGCAGCAGCTTTTCGGTCAGCGTGGTCTTGCCGGCGTCAGGGTGGGAAATGATGGCGAAGGTGCGGCGGCGCGCAGCTTCGGTAGCGACTTCGGACATGGCGTGACGCGCCCGCCCGGGGCGCTTTTCATGGAGATGAGCCGCCCAGTATAGCGGGGGCGGGCGTGGCCGGGGTCAGGGCAGGGCGGACGCCCCGGTCTCATCGGCGGTGCGGGCGAAGCGCAGCTCGCCCTGCGGGCTGACGATCCGGGCCGGAATCGAGCGCAGCCGCATCCCTGCATTGACCTGGACTGCGAAATGCAGATGCGGCGCGGCGCTGTAGCCGGTATTGCCCGACAGGCCGATGCGCTGCCCGGCCTGGACCTGCTCGCCCTGGCGGACCAGCGCGCCGTTGTGCTGCAGGTGGGCGTACACGGCCATGCTGCCGTCCTCGTGCAGCACCCGCACCAGGTTGGCCCGGCCCAGATCGTGGTCGCGGTCCTGCCCATTGCCCTGGAAACCGGCCTGGACCTGCATGACGGTTCCCGCCCGCGCCGCAAGCACGGCCGTGCCCTCGGGCAGCGCGAAGTCGATGGCGTCGCGGCTTTCCGCGTCGCTGTGGCTGAAACGGCCCTGCGGCGCCTGGCTGACCTGGATGCGGGCAGCGTCGAACGGCAGTTGGTAGGCCACGTCCTGCGGGCGGGCGGTGGGATCGCCGGGAACGGCGGTCAGCGCCAGCCGGATCGTCGTCGTGCCGGCCGGCGGCTGCACGTGGACCACCACGACGCTGGCCGAACCGGCCACCACGGTCTGCACGGGGAGCCCGGGCAGGGCGGGGGCACCGGGTGAGGACGCCAGTGCCACCTGGACCGGCCCCGCCAGGCGGTTGTCGACGCGTGCCTGCCAACGGTCGCCTTCCCCCTCCAGGGTCAGCACCGCCAAGGCCGACGCATCTGCCTGGCCGGCCGGTTGGGCGGAGGTGGCGGGCGTCGGCCGGTCGATCCGCCAGCCGTCCCGCCAGTTTGCGCCCGGCCCGGCCCAGGCGTTCAGCGCCGGCAGGATCAACACGGTCAGTACGGGCAGACGCAGGCAGCGCAAGGCATTCGCCGGTAAGCAGGGGAGTTGGAGTATGCGTGACTGATGATGATCTGGAATATATATCTCTTCATGCAGATGAAGGGATTGACATCAGCCAAAAGCGCTGGCATCGTGGCTGCACCATCGAGACCGGCAGAGGGACAGGCCCTTTGAAGCCGGGGCAGCCCGCAGACGCGAAAGCGACCCTGCGTAGGTGCCAAATCCTGCGGAGACCGTTGGTGTCTTCCGAAAGATGGTTCGAACCGTGCACCGTGCGTGCGCTTCGAACGCGAGCTCCGCGAAAGCTCGATGGCCGTTTTCCTCCTTTGGATACCGCCATGAGCTTCGCCACCGCCGCCCCTGCCGCCACCGAAACTTTCGCCCCGCTCAGCGTCCCCGTCGACGCCGGGCTGAACGCCGTGCGCGGCGATATCGCGGCGGTGCTGTCGATGCGTCACGGTGGACCGCGGCCGGTGCGACTGCGCTACGAAATCGTGGGCCGCGCCGAGGCGCCGGTGGTGGTGCTGGCCGGTGGCATCTCCGCCCACCGCCACGTGGCGGCCAATGCCGAATTCCCGGAAAAGGGCTGGGCCGAAGGCCTGGTGGCCCCAGGCCGCGCGCTGGATCCGGCCTCCCTGCGCATCCTGGCGTTCGACTTCATTGGCGCCGATGGGGCGCTGGACCTGCCGATCGATACTGCCGACCAGGCCGACGCGCTGGCCTTGCTGCTCGATCATCTCGGCATCGCCCGCCTGCAGTGCTTCGTCGGTTACTCCTACGGGGCGCTGGTTGGCCAGCAGTTCGCGCTCCGTCACCGCCAGCGCCTGCAGAAGCTGATCGCGGTGAGCGGCGCGCACCGCCCGCATCCGTATGCCGCCGCCTGGCGCGCGCTGCAGCGTCGCGCGGTCGCGCTGGGCCAGCTGCAGTGCGCCGAAAGCCACGGGCTGTCGCTGGCGCGCCAGTTCGCCATGCTCAGCTACCGCACGCCGGAAGAATTCGGCGAACGCTTCGACGCCGCGCCGGAAGTGGTCAATGGCCGCGTGCGCGTCGCCGCTGAAGACTATCTGGATGCCGCCGGTGCGCAGTACGTCGCCCGTACCCCCGTCGATGCCTACCTGCGCCTGTCCGAATCGATCGACCTGCACCGCATCGACCCGGCCGCCATCCAGGTCCCGACCGTCGTGGTCGCCGTGGAAGGCGATCGCCTGGTCCCGCTGGCCGACTGCGTCGGTCTGGTGGAAGGGCTGGGCCCGCGCGGCAGCCTGCGCGTGCTGCGCTCCCCGTATGGCCACGACGCCTTCCTGAAAGAAACCGATCGCATCGACGCGATCCTCGCCACCGCTTTTCGATCCCCCGGAGAACCGCATGAGCCGTTCCGCTGGTACCGAGCCGTCCTGTAGCCGTGTCACCGCCGCCGTGCGTGCCGGCATCGACCGTGACACCGCCCATGGCGCGGTGACCCCGCCGATCGTGCTGTCCTCGAACTTCAGTTTCGATGGCTTCGGCAACAAGCGCCAGTACGACTACACGCGCAGCGGCAACCCCACCCGTGATCTGCTGGGTGAGGCGCTGGCCGAACTGGAGGGGGGCGCCGGTGGCGTGATCACGTCCACCGGCATGGGCGCGATCAACCTGGTGCTCAATGCGCTGCTGCAGCCCGGCGATACCCTGGTGGTGCCGCATGATGCGTACGGCGGCAGCTGGCGCCTGTTCAACGCGCTGGCGAAGAAGGGCCATTTCGGCCTGATCACCGCCGACCTGACCGATCCGCGTTCGCTGGCCGATGCGCTGGCGCAGTCGCCGACGCTGGTGCTGATCGAAACCCCGTCCAACCCGCTGCTGCGCATCACCGACCTGCGCTTCGTCATCGATGCCGCGCACAAGGCCGGTGCCAAGGTCGTCGTCGACAACACCTTCCTGTCGCCGGCGCTGCAGCAGCCGATCAGCTTCGGTGCCGACCTGGTGCTGCACTCCACCACCAAGTACATCAACGGGCACAGCGATGTGGTCGGCGGCGCGGTGGTCGCGCGCGATCCGGCGGTGCGCGAGCAGCTGGTGTGGTGGGCCAACGCACTGGGCCTGACCGGCTCGCCGTTCGATGCGTTCCTGACCCTGCGTGGCCTGCGCACGCTCGGTGCACGGCTGCGCGCGCACCAGGAAAACACGGTGGCCGTGGTCGATCTGCTCACCGCCAGCGATGCGGTGGCCAGCGTGTACTACCCGGGCCTGGCCGATCATCCCGGCCATGCCATCGCGGCGCGCCAGCAGAGCGGCTTCGGTGCGATGCTGTCCTTCGAACTGGCCTCGTGCCCGGGCGATGATCCGCACGCCGCGGTGCGGGCCTTCGTCGATGGCCTGCGCTGTTTCACCCTGGCCGAATCGCTGGGCGGCGTCGAGAGCCTGGTCGCGCACCCGGCCACCATGACCCATGCAGCGATGACCCCGGAAGCGCGCGCGCATGCCGGCATCAGCGAAGGGCTGCTGCGCCTGTCGGTCGGCATTGAATCGCCGGAAGACCTGGTGGCCGATCTGCAGGCCGGGCTGGAACGCGCCCAGGTCGTGATCGATCAGCACCGCGACGTGCAGCGCCGTAAACAGGTGGATGCATGAGCGCGGTGCTGAATCTGCCGCTGGTTGCCAACCGGAAACTGGCGCTGCTCGGCACCGGCACGGTCGGCACCGCTTTCGTGGAACGGTATGCCTCGTTGCAGCACCGTGGCGTCACGCTGCCGTCGTTTTCCTGGTTGGCCAATTCACGCACGGCGCGCACCTGCGAACACGCCCCCGCGCACGAACTTGCCCAGGCCAACCTGGCCGCACGCGGTGCGGTGACACTGCAGCCCTGGGCGGAAGCCGAGGGCCTGCAGCGCGGTGACGTGGTGGTCGATGCGACGGCCAGTGACGAGGTCGCCAACTGGCACGAGCAGTGGCTGGCGCGTGGCGTGCACGTGGTGACCGCCAACAAGCTCGGCCAGGGTGCGCAGCTCGCACGTGCCCAGGCCATCGCCGACAGCGGCCAGCAGGGCGACGCGCGCTACGGCGACAGCGCGACGGTGGGGGCTGGCCTGCCGCTGCTGAGCAGCCTGCGCGCGCTGGTTGCCGGTGGCGACCGCATCCATCGCGTGGAGGGCGTACTGTCCGGTTCGCTGGCGTGGCTGTTCCATCACTACGATGGCCAGCGTCCGTTTTCTGCGTGGGTGCGTGAGGCAGCGGGCGCCGGGTACACCGAGCCGGACCCGCGTGTGGATCTGTCCGGTGAAGATGTCCGTCGCAAACTGCTGATCCTGGCGCGCGCCAGCGGCATCGCATTGCGGGCCGAGCAGGTGCGGGTCGCCTCACTGGTGCCCGACGCGCTGGCGGTGTTGCCGCCGGCCGATGCGTTGGCCCAGCTGTCACTGCTGGATGCCCCGCTGCAGCAGTATTGGCGGCAGGCCAGCGAGCAGGGCGGTTGCCTGCGTTTCGTCGGTGGCTTCGATCACGAGGGTGCGTCGGTGGGGCTGCGTGTGCTCCCGCGTGACCATCCGCTGGCCGGCGGTGCACAGACCGACAACCGGGTGGCGATTCATAGCGATCGGTATCACGCCCAGCCGCTGTTGATCCAGGGGCCGGGCGCCGGCGCGGAAGTCACCGCCGCCGCATTGCTGGACGACGTGCTGGCGATCGTGCGGGGCTGACCGCCGCGAGATCCCACCAAGGCACGCGGTAGCGCCAAGGTGGGCTGGCTGCGTCGGCGGATAATGGTGAGGACGGCTGCTGCCACGCATGGCGTGGCAGTACCGGGGTGGTGGGCAGGTCAGTCGTGTGGTGAGATTGCCTTCAGCAGTGCCGCATTGAATCGCGCAGGGTCCTGCACCTGCGGCGAGTGGCCCAGGTCCTCGAAGCTCACCAGGGTGGCGCCGGGAATCGCCGCGGCCGCCGCCTTGCCCAGCGCAGGGTAGTTGCCCAGCGTCGCTTTCAGGGCGGGCGGCGCCAGGTCACGGCCGATCGCGGTGCGGTCGGTCTGGCCGATGAACAAGGTGGTCGGGACCATGAGTTTCGGCAGTTCATAGACGACGGGCTGGTTGAACACCATGTCCGAGGTCAGCGCCTGGCTCCACGCCACTGCCTGTTTGCCGGGGCCGTCGTACATGCGCGACTGCATGCGCACCCACTGCTCGTACTCGGGCTTCCACTGCCCGTTGTAATAAACGTCGAGCTGGTACTTCCTGATGCTGTCGAAGCTGGTCTTCAACTCGCCTGCGTACCAGGCATCGATACTGCGCCACGGCACGCCCTTGGCCTTCCAGTCTTCCAGTCCGATCGGGTTGATCAGTGACAGGCTGAGCAAGCGCTGGGGATACATCAACGCGAAGCGTGCCGCCAACATGCCGCCCATCGAATGGCCGACGATGTGCAGCTTGCCCTCGCCGTAGCCCAGATGCTCCAGCAGCGCTTCGGTATTGGCGGCCAGCTGGCCGAACGAGTACTGGTAGCGTTCGGGCTTGCTCGATTTGCAGAAGCCGATCTGGTCCGGGGCGATCACCCGGTAGCCGGCCGCGCTCAGTGCCGCGATGGTGTCCTTCCAGGTGGCCGCGCAGAAGTTCTTCCCATGCAGCAGCACGACCGTACCGGCGAACCCTTTGCCGCCGGCGGGCACGTCGATGTACGCCATCTCCAGCGGCTGGCGCTGGGACTCGAACCGGAAGATCTTGACCGGATAGGGGTAGTCGAAGCCTTCCAGTCGCGGGCCGTAGGTGTCGGCGGCGAGGGTGGTCAGCGGCAGGCAGGCGAGCAGGGCGGCGGCCAGGATGCGCATGGCGGTCTCCATCGGGGGAAGTCCTGACTGTACCGGAGTGGCCGTGCAGGGGTGCCGATGAGGCCACCGGGAGCAGCCGACCAACGGTCGGCTCTACATCCGAGCGATGTGCAGGGGTGCCGAACACCCGGGCGGTATGCGGGCGTGCCGATGAGGCCACCGGGAGCAGCCGACCAACGGTCGGCTCTACCGCCGGGGGCGGTGGATCAGCACTCGATGACGTTGACCGCCAGCCCGCCGCGGCTGGTTTCCTTGTACTTGTCCTGCATGTCGCGGCCGGTGTCGCGCATGGTCTTGATGACCTTGTCCAGCGAGACCTTGTGCTTGCCATCGCCGCGCATCGCCATGCGCGAAGCGTTGATCGCCTTGACCGCGCCCATCGCGTTGCGTTCGATGCAGGGGATCTGCACCAGGCCACCGATTGGATCGCAGGTCAGGCCGAGGTTGTGTTCCATGCCGATCTCGGCGGCATTCTCGATCTGGCTCGGGTTGCCGCCGAGCGCGGCGACCAGGCCGCCGGCGGCCATCGAGCAGGCCACGCCCACTTCACCCTGGCAGCCCACTTCGGCACCGGAGATCGAGGCATTTTCCTTGTACAGGATGCCGATCGCCGCCGAGGTCAGCAGGAAATCGAACACGCGCTGTTCGTTGGCACCGGGGCAGAAGCGGTCGAAGTAATGCAGCACGGCCGGCAGCACGCCGGCGGCGCCGTTGGTCGGGGCGGTGACCACGCGGCCACCGGCGGCGTTTTCTTCGTTCACCGCCAGCGCGTACAGGTTGACCCAGTCCAGCGTGGTCAGCGGATCGCGCATCGCCGCTTCGGGCTTGGAGGACAGCTCGCGGTACAGCGCCGGTGCGCGGCGGGAGACATGCAGGCCGCCGGGCAGGGTGCCTTCCTGGCGGATGCCGCGTGCCACGCAGGCCTGCATGGCGCTCCAGATTTCACGCAGGCTCTCGCGGATCTCGTCCTCGGTACGCCAGCACTTCTCGTTCTCGAACATCATCTGGGCGATGCTCAAGCCACTGCGTGCGGTCTGGGCAAGCAGCTCGTCGCCGCTCTTGAACGGGTAGGGCAGCGGGGTTTCATCGGGCACGATCCGGTCATCGGCCGCATCGTCCTGGTTGACCACGAAACCGCCACCGACGGAGTAGTAGTCGCGCGTGGCGATCACCTGCTCATCGGCGCCGTAGGCAGTGAAGCGCATGCCGTTGGTGTGGTATGGCAGTTTCTGGCGCTTGTTCAGGCCCAGGTCGCGCTTCTCGTCGAAGGCGATCTCGTGCTGGCCCATCAGGCGGATCCGCTTGCTGCTGCGGATCCGCTCCAGGGTCTCGGGGATGATGTCCGGATCGATCAGGTTCGGGCGCTGGCCTTCCAGCCCGAGCAGCACGGCCTTGTCGGTGCCATGGCCACGGCCGGTCAGGGCCAGCGAACCGTAGACGTCGGCGCGGATGCGCACCACGTCCTGCAGATGGCCCGGATCGAGCAGCCAGCGGTGCACGAAACGTTCGGCAGCCTTCATCGGTCCCACGGTGTGGGAAGAACTCGGGCCAATGCCGATCTTGAAAACGTCGAACGTGCTGACAGCCATGATTGCCAAACTGCGGGTATCGGATGGAGCGCTATTCTATGCGCTTCATGCCGCCGGCTCTGGCTGCGGCGCAACATTTTCCAAGGCGGGTGGGCCGGTGTTTACCTTGTTCCAGCGTGATGACTGCCATTTGTGCGACCAGGCCCTGGCGGTACTGGCCCAGGCCCGGGTGGCCGATCTGAACAGTGTGTTCATCGATGACGATGCCGCGCTGGAGGCCCGCTACGGGCTCCGGGTACCGGTGCTGCGCGACGCACGGGGCCGGGAACTGGACTGGCCGTTCGACGTGCCCGCGGTAGAAGCCTGGATCCGGTAGAGCCGACCGTTGGTCGGCTGCCCGGGGATCATCGTTGCGGCAGCCGACCAACGGTCGGCTCTACCTGTAGCCGGCGCGGCTTATTTTGCTTTCAGTACGACCTTGGTGCTGATCGCGGTCTCGTTCGGGATGGTCTTGGTGTCGGCCCAGTCGCCGCCGCCCACACCGAAGTCCAGGCGCTTCACCGTCGCCTTGCCGGCCAGCACCGGCTGCGCGCCCGGGGTCCAGGTGAAGGTGAGCGTGACCGGCTTGCTCACGCCGCGCAGCTCCAGGGTGCCGTCTGCGGCGTACTGGTTGTTGCCCAGCGAACGGAACTTGGTGGCGCTGTACTTGGCCTGGGCGAACTTGCCCACGTTGAAGAAGTCCGCGCCCTGCAGGGTCGAGTCGCGGTCGCTGTTGCCACTCTTGGCGCTGGCCAGCGGAATGGTCACTTCCAGTTTGGCATCGTCCAGCTTGGCCGGATCGAAGCTGATCCTGGTGTCGAAGCCGGGGAAGGTGCCGGTAAACACTTCACCGTCGTACTTGGTGGCAAAGGCCAGCACCGAGCCGGGCGCCTGCACGTAATCGGCGGCCAGCACCGGGGCGGTGGCCAGCAGGCCAGCCAGGGCGGCGGCGACCGCGGCGGGAGAGGTGAGCTTGATGTTCATGGTCAATCCTTCTGGGGGGAGGCAAGCCAGCGCTGCGGGAGCATGCGCGCAAGCGTGGCATCGCGTTGGTAAAAATGGTGGTAAAGCGCAGCACTGGCATGGGCCACGACCACCGCGATCAGCAGCCAGAAGCCCCACTCGTGAATGGCGTGGGAGATCTGGGTGACACGTTCATCGGGCGGGCTGAGTTTGGGCACATCGACCAGACCGAACCAACGGAACGGGCGCAGGCCGCTGGCCGAGTCGTACAGCCAGCCTGACAGCGGAATGGCGAACATCAGCACGTACAGCAGCCAATGCGTGGCCGAGGCGATGCGTTCCTGCCAGGTTGGCGTGCCCGGCACCGGTTGCGGGGCGCCGGCGTACAGCCGCCACAGCAGCCGGGTCACCACCAGCGCCAGCACGGTGATGCCGATCGATTTGTGCATGGTGTAGACCCAGAAGTACTTCGGGGTTTTGGGCAGTTCGCCCATGGTCAGCCCGACGATGCCCAGGGCGAGGATCAGTACGGCGATGAGCCAGTGCAGGGTCTGGCTGACGCCGCCCCAGCGGGTCGGGGTGTTCTTGGCGGTCATGGCGTGGTCTCCTGGACCGGCTGTGGGGTATCTGAGTCGATCGGCGGGGCCGGAGTTCCCGGCACATCGGCAGGGGCAGGATCGCCCGGGTCGCTCGCGTTGCGATCGCGCACGGCCTCCGCTTCGATCCGCAGCTGCACCTCATCGCCGATCATCGAGGCCCAGCCATCCACGCCGAAGGCACTGCGGCTGAGTGTGGCGGTGGCCGAGAAGCCGGCGGTGCGGCGGAACGGCGGCAGCGGATGACGCTTGAGCGCGTTCAGGGTGACCGCCAGCGTGACCTCGCGGGTCACCCCGCGCACGGTGAGCTGGCCGATCACGTTGGCGTGGGTGGGATCGATTGGTTCGACCCGGGTCGAGACGAACCGCGCGTCCGGGAAACGCTCACCGTCGAGCAGATTGCGCGCCAGCGTGGCCTTGTTCCATTTGTCATCGCCCAGGTCCAGGCGCTGGATCGGCACGCTGACCTCCAGGCGTGCCGTGCGCCAGTCGTCCGGGTCGAACACCAGCACGCCTTCGCTGCCGGACACGGTGCCCAACGCGTGGGAGAAGCCGGCATGCTCCACCGCGAACAGCACGCGGGTATGCACCGGGTCGAGGCGGTAGCTGTCGGGGGCGGCGATGGCGAGCAGCGGCAGGGCCGACAACAGCAGCGAAAGGGTCAGGCGCTTGAGCAAGGCGCTGGCTCCATGAGGGTCTGGGGCGATCATACGCACAGCCGTGTCATGGGATGCAGCGTCATGGCTGCAACAGATCGTGGTGCACCTGACAACAGCACGGGGCGCCCGTGCCGTGTTCCCTGTGCAGGACGGAAACAGCCCGTTCCATCCACGGCCGTCGGCCCGGAATGCGGACACCGTCCTGATCGCTGTGTGACAATCCGCACCAACAGGGAGACCGGATCGATGAGCACGCGCCGCTGGGGTGCAGGCATCGTGCTGTTGGGGCTGTGGTTGTGCGCAGTGCCGTCAGTGTTGGAAGCCGCAGGGATATCGGCGGAAACGCCACGCTTGCGCCGCCTGGGCGCGGCCGAGGGCATGCCGTCGCGCATGGTGCTGGCCCTGGCCCAGGATCGCCAGGGCTACATCTGGGCCGGGACCGATGACGGCCTGGCTCGCGTGGACGGCGTCGGCCTGCGGGTGTGGCGCAATGATCCGGCCGACCCCGGCTCGCTTCCCGGCAACGAGGTGGAAACGCTGCTGATCGATCCGCTGGACCGCGTCTGGGTGGGCAGCAATGGCGCTGGCCTGGGCATGCTGGGTCCGGACCGGACGGCGTTCACCCGCTTTACCGCCCTGAGCGAGGCGTGCGAGGGCCAGTTCTGGTCGCTGGCCTATGCCGCGCAGTCGCTGTGGATCGGCACCAACCAGCACGGCATATGCCGGCGCAGCGAAGACGGGGCGCTGGTCAGGTACCAGGCCGACCCGAGCGATCCGCGCAGTCTGCCCGACAACACCATCTACACCCTGTTGGCCGATCCGCAGGGGCGGGTCTGGGTGGGGACCTCCAACGGTGTCACCCGCTGGGATGGCGACGGTTTCACCCGGATCGCGCCGGCCCTGCTGGGCGGCAAGAGCGTGTTCCGCCTGACCCGCGAGCCCGATGGCACGGTCTGGGCGGGCACCGAAGGCGGGCTGTTCGAGATCGGTGCCGATGACCAGGCCCGTCCGGCGCCCTGGAAGCTCAGCGCCGATGTACGTGCGGCCACGGTGATCCACGACCGCAACGGCGGCTATTGGCTGGGCACGGCCGATGGTCTGTACCGCGGCGATGCCAGCACCGCGCGGCTGCTCGCCGGTGATGCCGGCAGTGGCTTCCTGACCGCGCGCAGTGGCGTGCTGGACATGCTGCAGGATCATGAAGGCGGCCTGTGGGTGGCGATGCTGACCCAGGGACTGGCCTACCTGCCACCGGACTGGAAGCGTTTCTCCAGCTGGTACCAGCTTGACGGCAAGCCGTTGGACAGTGTGTACCTGCTGGGCGCGGCAGCGGCGGGGGACGACTTCTACATTTCCGGCGCGCACGGGCTCTACTGTCTCGATGTGCAGGGGCAGCTGCGCCAGATCGCCGACGACAAACAGATCGGAGTGGGCGCGGCGTGGTCGCTGTTGCCCCGCGAGGACGGCGCCGTGTGGATCGGTCGCGCGGGCCGTCTGAATCTGTACCAGCCGGCCACCGGCACACTGCGCGAATGGAAGATCGGCGGTGGCGCCGATGTACGCCAGCGCATCGATCTGATCCGGCAGGCACCGGATGGCGAGCTGTGGCTGTCGATCATGAACTTCGGCATCCAGCGCCGCGACGCCCGCGGCAACGTGCTCGATACGATCCGCAACGACCAGAACCGCGGGCTGACCGAAAATCCGGTCGAGCAGATGGTGTTCGATCCGCGCGGGCAGCTCTGGGTGATGGGCGACCAGATGGGGCTGATGCGGTGGCGCAACGACCGTTTCGAACAGGTGCCCGGGATTTCCCGCGGCAGCATCTATGATGCCGCCTGGACCGGCCCGGATGAACTCTGGCTGGCGCGCCAGGGCGCGCTGGAACGGTACCGCTGGGACGGGCTCAGCATGAGCCTGCGCGAACGCGTCGGCGCGGCCGAAGGGATGCCGGCGGTGTCGATGGGCGGGCTCGCGCTGGGCAGCCACGGGCAGGTATGGGCGACCACGCCACGCGGCCTGGTGTGCTGGCAGGGCAGCGAACGTCGATTGCGGCTGTATGGCGAACGCGACGGCTTGCCCGATGTGGAGTTCAGCAATCGCCCGCCCGTGCAGACACGCGACGGCCGGGTGCTGGCAGTGACCGCGACCGGGCTGGTTGGTTTCGATCCGGACGCGGCGGACATGGTGCTGCCGCCATCTCAGCTGGTGATCGACAGCGTGCAGGTGCGTCGTGACGATGCCGAGGGCCAGCAGATGCTGCCTCCGCAGGCACCGATCGTGCTGGGACCGCAGGACCGCGACCTGATCGTGTCCGCACGCCTGCTGTCGTTCGCCAACCCGCACGGCAACCGCTACCGCTACCGGGTGTCCGGCTATGACCAGAACTGGGTGATGCAGGCGGCCGATGGCGAACGCCTGCTGTCGCGCCTGCCCGCCGGGCACTATCGCATCGAGGTGCAGGCCGCGACGCCGCAGGGCGCGTGGACGCCGCCCAGCACGCTGGACCTGGAGGTGCGCCCGCCATGGTGGCGCAGTGGCTGGGCGATCGTGGGCTATGTGCTGCTGGGCCTGATCGGGATCGCCGCGCTGGCGTACGTCGCACGTGCGCGCCTGCGCCGTCGCCAGCAATGGCAATTGACGGTGCACAAACAACAGTTGGCCGAGCAGGCGTCACAGGCCAAGAGCCGCTTCCTGGCCACGCTGGGGCACGAAGTGCGCACACCGATGACCGGCGTGCTGGGCATGAGCGAACTGCTGTTGTCGACCCCACTGGATGAGGTGCAGCGGGGGTATGCCGGCTCGATCCAGCATGCCGGCAAACATCTGCTGCGGCTGGTCAACGACGCGCTGGATCTGGCCCGTATCGAGGCAGGGCGGCTGGAGCTGGATCTGCGTCCGTTTGATCTGATGTCGTTGCTGGAGCAGGTGGAAGCCCTGATGGAACCGATGGCCCACCACCGTGGGCTGGCGTTCGAACGCAGCTTCAACCTGCCCGGTCCGGTGCAGGTCAGCGGCGATGAGATGCGTGTGCGGCAGATCCTGATGAACCTGCTCGGCAATGCGATCAAGTTCACCGAGCATGGCCATGTCGGCCTGGGGGTCGAACTGGGCGAGGAGGGTCGCGCGATCATTTTCGAGGTCTCCGATACGGGGCCGGGCATCAACCAGGACCAGCAGGAACGGTTGTTCCATCGCTTTGAACAGGCCGATGGCCCACGGACCGCATCGCGCTACGGTGGCAGTGGCCTGGGCCTGGCGATCTGCCAGGAACTGGCGGTGGCGATGGGCGGCCGGATCGAGATCGACAGCCGGCTGGGCGATGGCGCCCGATTCACCGTATCGCTGCCGTTGCCCTGGACCGTACAGCCGCTCGGCACGCCGCGTGAGGCGGGCCACGACACGCGCACGCAACTGCCGCCGCTGCGCATCCTGCTGGTTGAGGACGATGCCACCGTGGCCGATGTCATCGCCGGGCTGCTGCGCTCGCGCGGGCACGAGGTGGTGCACGTGCTGCACGGCCTGGCGGCGTTGTCCGAGGTGGCGGCAGCCCACTTCGATGTGGGTCTGCTGGACCTGGACCTGCCGGCGCTGGACGGCATCGCGATCGCGGGACAACTGCGTGCGATGGGCTATGAGCTGCCCCTGATCGCGGTGACCGCACGCTCGGATGCCTACGCCGAGCAGCAGGTGCTGGCGGCCGGATTCAACGGTTTCCTGCGCAAGCCGGTGACCGGTGACATGCTGATCGATGCGATCGTGCAGGCGCGCGCCGGGAAGTCGCCCCGACACTGATCAGCCGAAGCACTGCGCGCACCGGTGCGATCAATGCCATGCCTCGTAGTTTCTTTTTTGATCTGAAATTTGATTGATCGGACTGTGACCGGGTCCAGACCCTGCCAGCCCGCTTCGCGTGGCTTCGGCATACCTTGCTGTTCATGCAGGAGAGGACGGTCGGGGTACGCGTGGGGGGAGGCCGATCCGCATCAATGGGCCATCGCTGGGCTGCGGTGATGCTGGGTCTCGCGCTCTGGCTGCCGGTCCCTGTTCTGGCCGGCGATCCCGTCACGGCACCCTGGCCCCGGCCGCTGGGCCCCGCCGAGGCGCTGCCGACCGCGGCGCTGCGTGCGGTCGTGGAAGACCGCGACGGTTATCTGTGGTTCGCCAGCGACGATGGACTCCTGCGCTTTGATGGTCACCGTTTCCGCGCGTGGCGAAGGGAGCAGGGGCTGCTGGATGTGGACGTACGCGCGCTGCATCTGGATGCGCAGAACCAGCTCTGGCTGGCGACCGCCTCGCAGGGCCTGCTGACGCTGTCTGCTGATCGCCGCGAGATCCAGAGCATGCCGGGCAATGGCGCGGTGGTCCTGCCCCGCATCGGCGTCATGCAGATCACCAGCACCCCCGACGGTGTGGTGTGGGTGGGTACCCTCGACGACGGCCTGTTCGCACGGCATCCGGACGGCCGCTGGCAACGCGTGCCGTTGCAGTTGCACGGTGGCCCCGTGCGCCGGGTGACTGCCCTGGTCACCGACCGCCAGGGCCGGCTGTGGATCGGGACGCCGGCAGGGGCATTGCGGCGTGAGGAACATCGTTTCACCCAGGTGCCGCTGCAGGACGACCAGGGCGTTGACGTGCGCGTGCTCTGGCCCGATCCGGACGGCGGGGTGTGGGTGCACACACCGCAGGGGGTGCACCGGTGGCGCGATGGCGAGCTGCATCGGATGCCGGAGGGCACGGCGATGCCGGTGCTGCGCAGTAGCGCGGGCGACCTCTGGAGCGCCGGCGCAACCGGACTGCGGCTTCACGCGCGCGGGCAGGCGCCGCAGCCGGTGCCGCTGCGTGGATACGCCGGCGCCGTGATGAGCACGGCCGCGGTCAGCCATGCCCTGGAGGACCGGGTCGGCGGCCTGTGGTGGGTCGGCCGCGGCGAGGGCCTGTGGCACCTGCCCGCGCGGTGGCGCCAGTTCACGCTGCTGGCGGCCGCCCGTGATGGTTGGCCCGGACTCGATGGCGACCACGTGCTGGCCCTGGCGCCCTCCCATGGCAGGCGGGTGTGGATCGCCGGCGATCGCGGGCGCCTGCAGCGCGTTGACACGGTGAGCGGGCGCAGCGACCT
The DNA here is from genome assembly GCF_030128875.1 of Stenotrophomonas sp. BIO128-Bstrain. Lineage (NCBI taxonomy): Bacteria > Pseudomonadati > Pseudomonadota > Gammaproteobacteria > Lysobacterales > Lysobacteraceae > Stenotrophomonas > Stenotrophomonas sp. BIO128-Bstrain. The sequence continues at coordinate 452,128 of NZ_CP124620.1, forward strand.
GGGCGTCGACTACCGCCCCGATCACCTGCGTGCGGGCACCGTGGCCATCGCCGAAGACCGTCGCGGCCAGGTATGGGTGGCCAGTGGCAATACGTTGTCGCGCTACCTGCCGGGCAGCGGTGGCCGCCGTCACTGGTTGCTGGGCGTGGGCGGCGACGCGGGGAGGGTCGATCTGCAGGCCTGCGGCGATGGATCGTTGTGGCTCGGGCGTGCCGACCGCATCCAGCGACGCGATGCCGACGGTGTGCTGCAGTTGTCCGCCGCGCCGCACACCCTCGGGCTGGTGCCGCCGAGCCATGGCCCGCAGTTGCTGTGCGATGACGATGGCCGGCTGTGGGCAACCGACCGCAGCGGCGTCAAACGCTGGCTGCCGGCGCAGGAACGCTTCGCGGTCGTGGAGGGAGCGCCGCGCGGCGAAGTGGGGGCGATCGCCCGCGGCGAGGATGGCCACTACTGGATCAGCAGCCTCGGGGTACTGCGGCGCTACCGCTGGGATGGCCAGCAGCTGCGCAAGACGCACAGCTTCGGCCCTGCGCACGGGTATCCGCGTCTGCTGGCACGCGCACTGGTGGTCGACGCAGCGGGCGTTGCATGGGCAGGCGATGCACGTGGCCTGGTCCGGGTCGACCCGCACGGCGGCGGCGTGCGCCACTTCGGCGGCGATGAGGGGCTGCCGGCGCAGGGCGTGGTGCCGCACGGGCTGGTGCGCACCGCCGACGGTCGGCTTGCCGCTGCGGTCAGCGAAGGCGGTCTGTTGCTGATTGATCCGGCCGGTGTCACGGGCCCTGAGCGCGCGCCGGGTCTGGTCATCCATGCGATCACTGCTCGCCGTGGCAAGGCGCAGATCACGCTGCCGGTCGGCGCCGGCCCGGTGCCGCTCTCGGGTGCTGATCGGCATGTGCGCGTTGCCGCGCGGCTGCTCAGCAGCGGTGCGCCGTCGCACGTGCAGTATCGGTTCCGGCTGCAGGATCACGAGGCCCAGTGGCAGGAAAGTGATGCCGCCGGGCTGCGCGTGTTCGAACGTCTGCCGGTGGGGCTGCAGACGCTGGAGGTGCAGGCCCGGCAGGGAAACGGCCGATGGTCGCCGGTGCGCCGGGTGACATTGCAGGTGGCCCCGGCATGGTGGCAGGCGCCGCCGGCCCGGTGGGCCGCCGCGGCCGCGGGGCTGGGCGCGGTGTGGCTCTGGGGATGGCGCTTTCACGTACGCCGCGGTCGCCAGCGGCGCTGGCGCTGGTTGCGTGCCCGGCAGGGGCATGCCGAGCGCGCATCCGTGCAGCGCACCCGTTTCCTGACCACGCTGGGGACCCGCATCCGGGTGCCGATGACCGCGGTGCTGGGATGGAGCGAACTGCTGCTGCGCTCACCGCTTCCGCCAGACCAGCGCAGCCGGGTCAACAGCCTGCACCATGCCGGTGAGCACCTGCTGCGGCTGATGGATGACGCACTGGATCTGGCCAGCATCGAATCAGGGGAACTGCAGTTGCAGCCGGCACCGTTCGTGCTGCAGCGGATGATCGAAGCACTGCACGCGCTGCTGCTGCCGGTGGCGCAGGGCAAGGCGCTTGCGTTGGAGTGGCACAGCACGCTGCCGGCCTCGGCGTGCGTCATCGGCGATGCGCGTCGCCTGCGCCAGATCCTGCTCAACCTGCTCGGCAACGCGCTGAAGTTCACCGCGCAGGGAACGGTGCGGCTGGAGGCGCACGGCGGACACGATGGCCAAGGGATCGTGCTGCGGGTGTGCGATACCGGACCGGGTATGACGCCGGCGCAGTGCCAGCGCCTGTTCCAGCGCTTTGAACAGGCCGATGGCGCGCAGACCGCGGCCCGTTACGGCGGCAGTGGGCTGGGATTGTCGATCTCACGCGATCTGGCAGTGGCCATGGACGGCGATATCACCGTGACCAGCGTTCCCGGCCAGGGCACCTGTTTCCAGGTGGCGCTGCCCTTGCCGCGCGGTGAGCTCCCCACCGGCATCGTTGCAGCGTGTGCGCTGCCGGGGCCGGCTGCGGCCGGCGCACTGCGCGTGCTGGTGGTGTATCCCTCAGCGGTCGTTGCCGAGGTGCTGCTGGCCATGCTGGCCTCCCTGGGCCATCTGCCCACCCACTTTCCCGGCGCGGATGCACTGCCGCCCACCGCCGCGGACGGTGCGGGTTGGGACGTCATCGTGGTCGATCCCGCCCTTAGGGTGGATGGCGAACGCGTGGGGGCACGGCTGTCGCGGCGGTGGCCGGGGGTGCCACGGGTAGCACTGACTGCGCGTGCGGATGCCGCTGCGCAGCGCGAGGCGATCGCGGCCGGCTTCGAGCTGTTCCTGCGCCTGCCCGTGAGCCGGGCGGCGTTGGGCGATGGACTGGCCAGATGCCGGCGCAGCGCATGAGCGGCACGCCGCACCGAGGGTGCCGATGGGGGCGGTGGGGGCTGCTGGTCTGGCTGCTGCAGGCGTTTCCGGTGCTGGCGCTGCCCAGCCATGGCATACGGATGACGACCGTCGACGGATTGCCGTCCAACGTGGTGCATCAGATCGTGGAGGACCGTAAGGGCTATCTCTGGTTCGCGACGGGCGACGGCCTGGCGCGCTATGACGGCAGCGGTTTCCGGATCTGGCGCATGGAACACGGCCTGGCCGACAACGTGGTGCGCAGCCTGGCCCTCGATGCTCGTGACCAGCTATGGATCGGCACCGGCAACGGTTATCTGCAGCGTCTTTCCGCTGACCGCCAGCAGTTCGCCCGGTGGGCGGGGCCGGCGGTACCCACGGTGGCGGCCAGCCCGATCCTGGCGATCCAGCCCATGGACGATGGCAGCGTCTGGTTTGGTACCCGCGATGCCGGTCTGTTCCGGCTCGACCGCGATCACTTCCTGCGTCAGCACCTGCCGGCCGCTGGCGGTGGTGGTTTGCCGTCGGCACGGGTGGAGCGGCTCGTGTCCGATCCGCACGGCGGCCTGTGGATCGGCAGTGCCGCCGGGCTGGCGAGGTGGCAGCACGACCGGTTCCAGGCGCCTGCGATGCTCGGCGCTTCCCCTCGGCCGGTGACCGCGCTCGGCCTGGATTCGCAGGGGCGGCTGCATTCCAGCACGGGCGAGGGTTCGCGGGTGCGGCAGCTGCCGTCCTTGCAACCCGTTTCCGGGCACCGCACACCGGCCCGTTGGCTCGGCGCAGCGCGGCGTGGCGGGGACTGGTTCGGCGATGGCGACCAGGTGTGGTGGCAGGATCAGCACGGCCGGAACCACCACGCGCTCCAACTGCCCCGGCCGCACGGGCGCGAGGTGTCGCGCATCGGGCAGGCGTTCGAGGACCGGCAGGGGCGGGTCTGGTTGTCGGGAAGCCGCCAGGGCGTATGGCGACTCGGCGCCCAGTGGCGGCACTTCGAGCGTTTCGCCGCACCGGCCGGACCCATCGCCGGTGCGGCAGGCAGCCTGGCCCCGGCGGCAGACGCACACGCATGGTGGGCACGCGGCGGCACGCTCGCCCGTCTCTCGCCGGAGCAGGGCTTCTCCCCCGCGCGGTGGTCCTATGCACAGGATCCAGCACGTGCCGATCGCCACGTGGTGGTTGAAGATCCGCAGGGCGTGGTGTGGGTCTTCGCGGCGCCGTGGCTAACCCGGATCGATCCGCTGCGCCGGCGTCGGCAGCGCTGGCAGGTGGGGGCGGCCAGTGTGTCGCCGGGCACGTCGCCGCAGGCCGCGTTGCTGGCCTGTGGCGATCACGTGTGGCTGGCCGGCAATGGCCGCGTGGAGCAGCGTGCGGGCGATGGCCGCGTCCTGGCCAGTGCTGCCTACGCGGCGGCGGGCCTGCGCCCGGGCGTGGCGGAGTTCGCGCTCCAGTGCAGCCCTGGCGGAGAGGTATGGTTGGGGGACGGCGAGGGTCTCAAACAGTGGCACGTGGCGGCCAGCCGTTTTCTCCCGGTGCCGGGCAGCGGCCGGCGGGAGATCGGCGCGCTGCATCTAGCCTCCGATGGGTGGCTGTGGGCAGCCGATGCGGAGGGCTGGTCGGCCTACCAGCATGCGCCCGGCCGCCCGCCTCACAGCCAACGGGTTGACGCGGCGCAGGGAGTACCGGCCGCGTTGCCACGCGGATTGAGCGGCGCCCCGGATGGTGCCTTATGGGCCACCACGGCGCGCGGGGTGGTGCGCCTGGCCCCGGAGCGAGGCAGTGCGCGGCTGTACACCGCCGATGATGGCCTGCCGCTGATGGTGTTCGATACTGGCCTGGTTGCTGCCGGAGCGCATCTGCTCGCCCTGGAAGCCAACGGCGATGTGCTCGCATTGCATCCGGCGGGCATGGTCGACGCCACGACGCCGGCATCGCTGGTGATCGACCGGGTGAAGGTGCGCCGACAACGGCGCTGGGTCGAGCTGCCTTCCACCGATCCACTGCAGCTCAACGCCGATGATCGCGACATCCAGTTGTCGGCGCGCCTGCTGAGCGGCCGGCCCGACGGTGTGAGCGGGTATCGATTCCGGCTGCGGGGCGAAGACCCCGAATGGGTCCGCGCCGGGCGACGCGGCGCGCGCGGCTTCCCCCGCCTGCCGGCCGGCGAGCATGTACTGGAATTCCAGGCACGTGACGTGGATGGGCAATGGTCGGCCCTGCAGCAGGTGCACCTGCACGTGGCCTACAACGGTTGGGCGCATCCCGGGGCGTGGGCGTTGCTGTGGCTGCTCGCCGCCAGTGCCGGCACGTTGCTGGTGTGGACGCTGAGGCAGCGGCGGCAGCGCGCGCTCGCCTGGCGGGCGGCCACGCGCCGCCAGGCACGTGCCGAGCAGGCCGCGCAGGCCAAGGCGCGCTACATGGCCACGCTGGGCCATGAAGTCCGGACACCGCTCACCGGCGTGCTTGGCATGAGCGAACTGCTGTTGGCTACGCCGTTACCCGCAGGCGCGCGCGAACAGGTGCTGCATATCCAGCAGGGCGGGCGTGCATTGCTGCAGGTGGTCGACGAGGCGTTGGAGATGGCCAGGCTGCAGGCCGGCAAGGTGATGCTGCATCCACGGGGCTTTGCCATCGGTCCGTGGTGGGACGAGGTACATGCCGCCGTGGCCGGGGGTCTGGAGGCGGGTGGCTGCCGCCTCGTGTTGGCCCCGCCATTGCAACCCGGTGCCAGCGCCGTGGGCGACCCGGACCGGTTGCGACAAGCCGTGGAACTGCTCGCGTGCGGGTTGGCAGAGCAGACCGGGGCTGTCCGGTTGACCCTGCGCATCGCCTGGCGGCCGGGCTGCAGTGGCCTGCTGCTGGATGTGCTCGCCGAACCGGGGGCCTGTCCGTCCCCAGCGCCGTTGCAGGTACGCGAGGCCTTGGCCGATGTCGACGTGCTGATCGGCGCGATGCACGGGCACCTGCGCGTGTCGCGGTTGCCTGATCACCGCTGGCAGGGGACGCTGAGTGCCCCGCTGGAAGGCTGCCAGGCGATCGGGCCCCACGCGACCGCACCGCAGGGCGATGCGCTCGATGCCCTTCAGGTCATGCTGGTGGAAGATGATCCGCTGGTGGCCGAGGTGGTCGGCGCACTGCTGCGGCTGCGCGGTCACACCGTCGTGCATGCCGCGCACGCGCTGGCGGCACTGACCGCGCTGGCCCGCCCCGGCACCCAGCTGATGCTGTTGGACCTGGACCTGCCGGGCATGGACGGGCTGTCACTGCTGCGCCTGCTGCGTCAGCAGGGCAAACGCCTGCCGATACTGGTGCTGACGGCGCGACGGGAGCTGGACCTGGAGCTGCAGGTCATCGCCGCCGGCGCGGACGGTCTGGTGCACAAGCCACTGCAGGGCGATGCGCTGCACACAGCGATGCAACGGCTCGCCTTGCCGCGCGTGGATCGTGCCGGCGCGGGGAACGGTTTACTATGCGGGGCGTTGCCCGACGACCGGGGTGGTCAGGGGTGACAGGCCCGTTCCGGGCGACGGCAGTGAATCGAGGGACAGACCCGGGAGAGCCAGTGGTGTTGCGTGTGCTGTGGCCGCTGCTGATCGGCCTGTGTGTGCTCTGGCCGGCGCTTGCGTCGGCCCAGCCGGTACCGCCGACGCCGCGGCAGCTCACCGTGTTCGATGGCCTGCCATCCAACACCGTCAATCGCATGGCCGAGGATCGCTACGGCTATCTGTGGATTGCCACCAATGATGGGCTGGCCCGTTACGACGGTCGCAATTACCGCATCTGGCGCGCCGAGGACGGCCTGCGCGACAACCACGTCTGGAGCGTCCACGTGGATGCGCGCAATCAGCTGTGGATCGGTACGGAGAACGCCGGCCTGGCGATGATGTCGGCCGATCGCCGCGAGATCCGCTTCTACGATCGCGACAGCCATCCGGAGATGGGCAGCAACACGATCTGGAGCGTGGCTTCCACGCCGGACGGTGCGATCTGGTTCGGCACTTACCAGGGCGGCCTGCACCGGCTGGAGCGTGATGGCACGCTGACCCGCTTCATGCCCGAGCCCGGCAACCCGCGCAGCCTGCCGGCGGCATCGATCGGCAATCTGGCCACCACCCTGGATGGCACCTTGTGGATCGGATCCAAAGCCGGCCTGGCGCGCTGGACCGGACACGATTTCGAACCGGTGCCCAGTGCCCAGTTGTCGGCGCGCGTCATCAACGGCCTCACCGCCGAGGCCGATGGCAGCCTGTGGATCAGCAGCAATGTCGGGGTGGCGGTGCGCCGCCCGGATGGCCGCTTCGAACCGGCGCCCTGGGCCGTTGCCGATGGCGATCAGATCCTGGGCATGATGCTGCGCGACGAGCAGGGCGGGTATTGGTTGGATACCCGCTCGGGCCTGGGCCGTGCGATGGACGGCCAGTTCCAGCAGGTGCCGCTGTACAGCGCGATCGCGCGCGGGCAGGTGCGGCCGAACTGGACCGGCGCCTACGAAGACCGCGAGGGTGGCATCTGGCTGGCCAGCACCAACGGCGGCCTGTGGCATCTGCTGCCGCGATGGTGGCAGTTCTCGGTGCTGTCGCGGTTGGAAGATGACCCGGCCTCGCTGCGCAATGCGTATGTGCTGGGCATGGGCGCGGCCGCCGACGGCGGTGTGTGGACGGTGGGCACGCACGGCGCCCTGGACAAGTTCGACCCGGTCAGCGGGAAAATCGAACAGCACCGGACCTGGGTGGACGGCACGCAATGGCTGCAGTCGGTGCTGGAGGATCCGCGAGGGCAGGTCTGGATCGGCTCCTGGGACGCGCTGCTGCGCTATGACCCCCGGCAGAAGCGGATGCGGCGCTGGGGCAGCGACGCGGCGGTGGACGCCACGATGGAGGGCGCGATCGAATCATTGGCGCTGTGCGACGGGCAGCGCCTGTGGACAGCGTCGGCCACCGGGCTGCAGCAGCGCGATCTCGATGGACGCGTCCTGCATCGCATCGCGCTGGGCCACGCTGGATTGAGCGCGGGCCAGAACGCGCTCGATATCCGGTGCGGTCCCCAGGACCGCCTGTGGGTGGCCACCGGGCAGGGACTGCTGCAGTGGGTCGCGGCGCGCTCGCGTTTCGAGCCGCTGCCCGGTGGCCCCGCGGCGAGCGTGCATGCGATGGCGCTGGCCGGCGATGACAGTGTCTGGCTTTCCGAGGAAGGCAAGCTCTCGCACTACGGCTGGCAGGGCGATCGGCTGACCCTGCAGGAAGTGATCGGCAGCAGTGCCGGCTACCCCGCGATCACCGCCACCGGTCTGGTGGTGGACCGGCAGGGGGTAGTCTGGGCAGCGAATGCACGCGGCCTGGTGCGTGTCGATCCGGAAGCCGGCAGCGTGCGCCAGTACGGCGTCCATGATGGCCTGCCCAGCCAGGAATTCCGCCGCCGCACGCTGACGCTGACCCCGAGTGGTCGCATCGTGGGTGGCACGCCGGCCGGCGTGGTGGTGTTCGATCCGGCACAGGTCAAGCCGGCGACGCGACGCGCGCCCCTGGTGATCGAGCGGGTCGAGGTGCGCCGTGGCGAGCGTGTCCTGGACCTGACCCATGCGGTGCCGCTGGACATCGCCGACGGCGACCGCGACCTGCGGATCGTCGCGCGGCTGCTGTCCTTCGCCGATTCCACCTCGAACAACTACCGTTACCGGCTGGCCGGCTACGACCCGGATTGGGTGGAAGTGGGACCCGGCGGCGAACGTCTGTTCTCGCGCCTGCCGCCGGGCCGCTACCGGCTGGAAGTGCAGGCTCGCTCGGCCGACCACATCTGGTCGCGGGTGCAGGTGCTGGAGTTCCGGGTGCTGCCGCCGTGGTGGCGGAGCCTGTCGGGCCTGCTGCTGCTGACCTCGGCCGTGTTGCTGCTGCTCAGTCTGTTCGCCTGGTTGTACCGGCGCCGGCTGCAGCGCCGGCATGCGTACCAGCTGGCCCTGCAGAAGCAGGAACTGGCCGAGCAGGCTTCGGCGGCCAAGACCCGTTTCCTGGCGAACCTGGGCCATGAGGTGCGCACGCCGATGACCGGGGTGCTGGGCATGAGCGAGCTGCTCTTGTCCTCGCCATTGAACCCCCAGCAGCGTGGCTATACCGAGTCGATCCGCCACGCCGGCGAGCACCTGCTGCATCTGGTCAACGACGCGCTGGACCTGGCCCGGATCGAGTCGGGGCGCCTGGAACTGCAGGCGCAGCCGTTCCAGCTGCAGCGACCGATCGACGATGTCTGTGCGTTGATGGCCGCGCTGGCCGGGCAGAAGGGGCTGCGGTTCGTGGTCGACAACACCTTGCCGGCCGGCACCCGCACGGTCGGTGACGAGCTGCGCGTGCGCCAGATCCTGCTGAACCTGCTGGGCAACGCCGTCAAGTTCACCAGCCACGGCGAAGTACGGTTGACGTTGCGCGCGATCACGGCCGGCCGCGGGTTGCACATCGAGGTATCCGATACCGGGCCGGGCATCAGCACCGATCAGCAGGAGCGATTGTTCCGCCGCTTCGAGCAGGCCGATGGCGCCCGCACCGCCGCGCAGTACGGGGGCAGCGGGCTGGGCCTGGCGATCTGCCGCGAACTGGCACTGGCGATGCAGGGGCAGATCGGCGTGCAGAGCCAGCTCGGCGTGGGAACGCGTTTCACGGTGACCCTGCCGTTGCCCCTGGAGCAGGGAACCACCGGCGTGCCGGGTGCGGCCGAGGGCGAGCAGTGGGTGTTGCCGCCACTGCGCATCCTGCTGGTGGAGGACGATCTGACCGTGGCCGAGGTGGTCAGCGGCCTGCTGTCGGCGCGTGGCCACCAGGTGGTGCATGCCGAGCACGCGTTGTCGGCGCTGCGCGAGGTCAGCGAGGCGCCGTTCGAGGTGGTGCTGATGGATCTGGATCTGCCCGGGCTGGGCGGCATCGCATTGGCTGAGCATCTGCGCAGCCAAGGGTTCGAGATGCCGCTGATCGCGGTCACGGCGCGCACCGATCCATCGATCGAGCAGCAGGCCCGCGACGCAGGCTTCGATGCCTTCCTGCGCAAGCCGGTCACCGGCGATCTGCTGGTGGAGGCGATCGCGCGGGTGCTGCACGCTCCCGGTAGCAGCGGACCGTTGGTCCGCTGACGGTCCCTATAGCTGACCGCAGACCGCAGACCGCAGGACGTCTGCCCGCGGTTACTCGGCGACTTCCTCGACATCGCGCGGCGAGGGCCGCGTGTCCGGCAGCTGCCAGAAGATCAGCGTGGAGGTCAGGGTAATGGCGCCGACGCAGACGAAGGTGGCGTGCAGCGCGGCCGTCGCGCCGTGCGACGCATCGAGATGATTGAACGCGGCCAGCAGGCTGCCGGCCGCGGCCGCACCGAAACCGGTCGCGAGCATCATCACCATCGAAAGAAGACTGTTGCCGGCACTGGCGAAGTCGCGGTCCAGATCGCGCAGGGTCACGGTGTTCATCACGGTGAACTGCAGTGAATTGACCGCACCGAACAGGGCCAGCTGGATGATGCGGATCCACAGCGGCTGGCCGGGCGTCATGAAGATGAAACTGGCCATCGCCAGGCCGACCAGCACGGTGTTGACCATCAGCACGCGGCGGTAGCCGAAGCGCTCGACGAGCTTGACCGCGTAGCGCTTGGAGACCATGCCCGCCGCAGCGACCGGGATCATCAACAGGCCGGCCTTCATCGGGCTCATGCCCATGCCGACCTGCAGCAGCAGTGGAATCAGCAGCGGCATGGCGCTGCTGCCGATGCGTGAGAACAGATTGCCGAGGATGCCGATGCGGTAGCTGGGCACGTGGAACAGTGCCAGCGAGAACAGCGGTGCCGTGGAGTTGGCGGCGTGCAGCCAGTAACCGACGAGGGCGGCCAGGCCGGCGACGGTCATGAGCATGACCAGTGCATGCGGGGTGGCCATGCCGGAGATGCCGTCCAGCGCGAGGGACAGTACGACCATGCCGAAGGCAAGCATGAGGTAGCCGGCGATGTCGAAGCGGGTGCGGTGTTCGGCGTAGTGGTCCGGCATGATCTTCATCGCCGCGATGTAGCCGATGATGCCGATCGGGAGGTTGATCAGGAACACCCAGTGCCAGGAGGCGACTTCGACCAGCCAGCCACCGAGGGTCGGGCCGATCAGGGGGCCGATCAGGGCGGGGATGGCGATGAAACTCATCGCGCGAAGGAATTCTTCGCGCGAGACGGAGCGCATGACGGCCAGGCGCCCGACCGGCAGCAGCATGGCGCCGCCGATGCCCTGCAGGACGCGCGCACCGACGAGCTGGTGCAGGGTCTGGGCGAGAGCGCAGGCGAGCGAGCCGAGGGTAAACAGGATGATCGCGACGAGGAAAGTGCGTCGTGTGCCGAAGCGGTCGGCGATCCAGCCGGAGGCGGGGATGAAGGTGGCGACGGCCAGGGCGTAGCTGAAGACGACGGACTGCATCTGCAGCGGGCTTTCGCCGAGGCTGCGGGCCATGGCAGGCAATGCGGTGTTGACGATGGTGGAGTCCAGCATCTGCATGAAGATGGCCAGCGATACGAGCCACAACAGGGGCCGGATCGAGGCGTAGCTGCTGGTCGTCATGGTGCGGAGCCTTCGTCAACGAGGGCGATATGATCGCCGATGTGGGATCAGGGTGTGGTCAAGAGCCGAAGCCGAAGCATTGGGGCGTGCAACAACGAAAGCACGCGTCCTGGGTGCAGAACGCGTGCTTCGTCGGCCGTGCCCGTGTAGTGCCGGCCGCTGGCCGGCTACCTGCCGATGGCGATCAGCGTCGGCTCAAACGATGTACGGCTTCCACCAGCACCTGCACGTGCTCGGGATTCATGTCCGGGGACATGCCGTGGCCGAGGTTGAAGACATGGCCTTCGCGGGAGCCGCCGTTGCCTTGGGCGTAGCTGTCGAGCACTTGCCCGGCGGCGCGTTCGATGGCGGCCGGATTGCCGTAGAGCGTGGTCGGGTCGAGGTTGCCCTGGAGGGCGACGCGGCCGCCGGTGCGGGCGACGGCGTCGGCGAGGTCCAGGGTCCAGTCCACGCCGAGCGCGTCGGCGCCGGTGTCGGCCAGGGCGCCGAGGTGCAGGCCGGTGCCTTTGCCGAACAGGATCAGCGGGGTGCGGTCGCTGCCTTCACCGCGTTCGAGTTCCTGGGCGATGCGGGTCAGGTAACGCAGGGAGAATTCGCGGTACATGGTCGGGCTGAGTACCCCGCCCCAAGTGTCGAAGACCTGCAGGACCTGGGCGCCAGCCGCGCGCTGGGCGGCGAGGTAGGCGATCACCGCATCGGTGACGACCGAGAGCAGCTGGTGCAGGGCGGCCGGTTCGTTCAGGGCCATCGCCTTGATGCGGGCGAAGTCCTTGCTGCCGCCGCCTTCAACCATGTAGCAGGCCAGCGTCCACGGGCTGCCGGAGAAGCCGATCAGGGGCACGCTGCCGTCCAGTTCGCGGCGGATCACGCGTACAGCGTCCATCACGTAGCGCAGTTCGGTTTCCATGTCCGGCACGGCCAGTCTGGCGATGGCGGCGGCGTCGCGGACGGGGTGGCGGAACTTCGGGCCTTCGCCTTCGACGAAATACAGCTCCAGGCCCATCGCATCGGGGATGGTCAGGATGTCCGAGAACAGGATCGCCGCGTCGAGGTCGAAGCGGCGCAGCGGCTGCAGGGTGACTTCGCAGGCGATGTCCGGGTTCTTGGCCATCGCCAGGAAGCTGCCGGCCTTGGCGCGGGTGGCGCGGTACTCGGGCAGGTAACGACCGGCCTGGCGCATCAGCCAGACGGGGGTGCAGTCCACCGGTTCGCGGCGCAGGGCGCGCAGCAGGCGATCATGGCGGGAGGGGCTGGTCACGGAACGCTTCCTTGGGATCTGGTGGCGCGGGGCCGAATGGGGTCAGTGCGGCGGTGGCCGCTCAGTGCGGCGCGTCGCCGCTGGTGTAGGTCACTTCGTAGCCGCGGTGCAGGTGCGCATCGCGTGCCTTTTCGAACGCGGCCAGCGCCAGGTCTTCCTGCAGGTACAGCTCGCGGCGCAGTTGCCCGCGCCCGCCGATCGGGCCGGACTCCAGCAGCAGCTCCCAGCCGCCGAACAGGTCCGGTTGCAGGGTGAGCTGGAGATAGCGGGCCGGATCGGCACCGCGGGGATGTTGGTGCAGGAAGACGCGCATGCCCCGATTGTAGCCGTGAACGCCGGAGGCGGCCGTCAGCAACGGGGCAGGTGCGGCGGAACGTCGCAGGCTCAGCCGGCGGCCAGCACGCGCAGCACGTCGGCCTCGTCGACGTCGGCGACGACTTCGGCGCGGCCGATGCCACGCCACAGCACCAGCCGCAACCGGCCGGCGACATTCTTCTTGTCCAGCCGCATCCGGGCCAGCAGCGCCTCGGGCGCCAGGCCGGCCGGAATGGCCACCGGCAGTTCGTAGCGCAGCAGCAGCTCGCGCAGCTGCTCGGTGTCTGCCTCCTCGCTCATGCCCAGCTGGGCCGACAGGCGCGCGGCCAGCACCATGCCGACCGCGACTGCTTCGCCGTGGTTGAGGTTGTCGTTGCCCGGCGCGCCGTAGCCCTGTTCGGTCTCGATCGCGTGGCCGAAGGTATGGCCGAGGTTGAGCAGGGCGCGTTCGCCCTTTTCCAGCGGATCGCGCGCGACGATCTCGGCCTTGTGCTCGCAGCTGCGCGCGATGGCCTGGGCCAGCGCGGTGTCATCGCCGGCCAGCAGCGCGGCATGTTCGGCCTGCAGCCACTGGAAGAACAGCGGATCGCGGATCGCGCCGTACTTGATCACTTCGGCCAGGCCGGCGCGCAGCTCGCGGGGCGGCAGGGTGCGCAGGGCGGCGGTGTCGGCGATGACGGCGCGCGGCGGGTGGAACGCCCCGACCAGGTTCTTGCCTTCGGGGATGTCCACCGCGGTTTTGCCGCCGACCGAGGAATCGACCATCGCCAGCAGCGAGGTCGGCAGCTGCACGCAGTCCACGCCGCGCATCCAGCAGGCCGCGGCGAAGCCGGCCAGATCACCGGCCACGCCACCGCCGAGGGCCATTACGCAGGCATCGCGGGTGGCGCCGAGGGCGGCCAGGGCGGTGATCGCATCGCCGAAGTGGGCCAGGGTCTTGGAGGCTTCGCCGGCCGGCAGCACCAGCTCGCCGATCAGCAGGTCCGGGCGCGTGGCCAGCAGCGCCGCCTTCACCCCTGCCAGGTAAAGCGGGGCGACCGAGGAGTCGCTGAGCAGCAGCACGTGGCGGCCACGCACATGGCGGGCAAGCAGTTCTCCCTGGCCAAGCAGGCCGGGGCCGATGTGGATGGTGTAGGGGGTGTCGCCGCTGACGGCAACGGTACGCGGGGCGGGGGTCATTCAGGTGTTTCCTGTCGCTGCCACTGCGCGGCCAGGCGCAGCACCAGCTGCGCAGTGGCCTCGGCGGGCGTGTAGAGATCGGTATCCAGCGTGAGGTCGGCCAGGCCCTGGTAGAGCGGATCGCGGGCGGCGGCCATTTCGTGCAGCACCTGCTCGCGGTCCGGGCGCTGCAGCAGCGGGCGGCCGCGGTCGCGGGCCAGCCGCTCCAGCTGGGCCGGCACGCTGACCCGCAGGTAGACCACGAAGCCGCGCCGGGCGATGGCCGCGCGGTTGTCCGGGTCCAGCACGGCGCCCCCCCCGGTGGAGATCAACTGGCCGTGGCCGTCCAGCAGAGCGTGCAGGACATGGCGTTCGTGCTGGCGGAACCCGGCTTCCCCGGCGAGTTCGAAGATCGCCGGAATGCTGGCCCCGGTGCTGTCCACGATGGCCTGGTCGGCATCCACGAAGTCCAGCGTGAAGCGCTCGGCCAGCCGGCGCCCGATGCAGGTTTTGCCGGCGCCCATCGGGCCAATCAGGATCAGGTTCGGAGCGGGATTCATTACCCTCGATCCTAACATCTCCGTGCCATCGCCTTTACGCGGCGGCCCCCATGGTGGGCGGGTGCGGACTGTCCCGCGCGCCACCGGAGCGAACCATGTCTGTCGCCAAGATCATCGAGATCAACGCCTCGTCCAAGACCAGCGTCGAAGACGCCGTGCGCAGCGGCCTGAAGAAGGTCTCCGAGACGGTCAAAGGCATCCAGGGCGCCTGGATCAATGAAACCAAGGTGGTGACCGATGGCGAAGGCAACATCACCGAGTGGCGGGTGAACCTGCGCGTGACCTTCCTGGTCAGCTGATCGCCGCGGGCTCGGCTCCGGCGCCGGTCAGCGCGTGGCGACGATCCGGCGCTGCTCGTCCAGCGCGATCACCTTGTCCGCCCGTTCCGGCAGGGTGCGCAGGGCCTGGCGGCTGACCCGTTCGTAGTACTGCACGAACCGCTCCAACTGGGCGCGGCTCATGCTGCTGCGGTCGGGCTGGGCGGCCTGCAGGTTCTGCTCCTGCTGCCAGCGCCAGCGCGGGATCACCGAGAAATCCGGCGGCTGCAGGAACCACAGCCGGTCGCATCGCTGCCACAGCGCGGGGTACTGCTCGGCCAGTGCCTGATTGCACCAGCGCCGCCAGCGGCCATCCACATCGGCCTCGCGCTCGAGTGCATTGAGCGGTGGCTCCAATTCGGCCTCACCCTGCGCGGGCGTGCCAAGGAACCAGCCTTCGAACACCAGCAGGTCGAGGGGACCGTCGATGCGTGTCCAGTCTTTCTCCGGCAGGCGCTCGTCAGCGAGCTTGTCGAACCGGGGCAAGGCGACCGGCCCACCAGCGGCGACCGCGTCCAGCGTGGCATGGGCCAAGGCCAGATCGTGGGTGCCCGGCGGGCCGCGGGTCAGCAGCAGCGGGTGGACCTGCCGCGCCAGGCGTTGGCGCTGGGCACGGGTCAGGTAGACATCATCGATGGAAAGCATGGCCGCGCGCAGGCCGCGCGTTTCCGCCAGCGCCACGACCTGGGCGGCCAGCGTCGATTTGCCACTCCCCTGCAGGCCGCTGATCGCCAATACTGGGATGGCCGCACCGCAGCTCAATGCGTCATCCAGCGCCTGCGCGACCAGCGCATCCGGAAAACCTTTTGTCGGGGGCATGTACGCAGGTGCAGGCATG
The DNA here is from genome assembly GCF_030128875.1 of Stenotrophomonas sp. BIO128-Bstrain. NCBI lineage: Bacteria > Pseudomonadati > Pseudomonadota > Gammaproteobacteria > Lysobacterales > Lysobacteraceae > Stenotrophomonas > Stenotrophomonas sp. BIO128-Bstrain. Next base: position 467,517 of record NZ_CP124620.1, read on the forward strand.
CAGCGACAATAAACCCAAACCGCGTGACAAGAAAACCGCCATGACCGATCTGTATGCCGAAGCGTTGTCCACCTTTGCCGGGCTGTTTGAAGAAGCCAAGGCGAGCCGGGAAGTCGAACCCAATGCGATGACCGTGGCCACGGCCGACCAGAACCGCCAGCCTTCGGCGCGCACAGTGCTGCTCAAGGCGTTCGACGAACGCGGTTTCGTGTTCTACACCCACCTGGACAGCCACAAGGGCCGTGAGCTGCAGGCCAATCCGCAGGCCGCGCTGCTGTTCCTGTGGCGCAGCCTGCGCGAGGCCGGCATCCAGGTGCGCATCGAAGGGCGGGTGGAGCAGGTCAGCGATGCCGAGGCTGATGCGTACTTCGCCTCGCGCCCGCGCATGAGCCAGATTGGCGCGTGGGCGTCGCTGCAATCGAAGACGCTGGCCTCACGCGAGGAGTTCGATGCACGCGTGGCGACCACCGAGGCCAGCTTCGACGGCCGCGATGTGCCGCGCCCGGACGGCTGGAGCGGCCTGCGCGTGGTGCCGCAGCGGATCGAGTTCTGGTACGGCGCGCAGTTCCGCCTGCACGAGCGCTGGTGCTATGAGGTCGGCGCCGATGGCCAGTGGAGCAAGCGGATGCTGTTCCCGTAATCACCCCGGCGTCGCCTCGCGCAGCCATCGCCACAGCGTGGTCCGCGAAACCCCCAGCTGTGCGCAGGCCTGCTCGCGGTTGCCGCCGCAGTCGGCCAGCAGTTGCTGTAGTGCGTCCGCATCCGGCCGCGCCGCCGTTGCAGCGGTGAGTGCCCCGGGTGGGGTGGTGGCTCGGCTCGCGGGCACGGTGTGCACTGCATGCAGCTCCGGCAGCCAGTGCAGCATCTGCGGCAACGACAGCTCACCCGGCTGCTGCTGCCAGTGGATGCGCAGCCGGTCCACCATGTTGCGAAGTTCACGCACATTGCCGGGCCACGGGTAGTCGCGCAGCCGCGCCAGTGCCTCGGCGGAGAGCGGGGCGTCCGTACCTGCGAGCTGCCGGAAGAAGTGGCTCACCAGCAAGGGGACATCCTCTCGCCGTTCGTGCAGCGTCGGCAGCGCGATGCGCAGTGCGGCCAGGCGGTAGTAAAGGTCACGGCGGAAGCGCTGCGCCTCCACCAGTGATTCCAGCGTCTGCAGCGTGGCGGCGACCACGCGTACGTCCACCGGCGTCGGCTCGGTGGCGCCCACGCGCAGCACTTCGCGCTCTTCCAGAACACGCAGCAACCGGGTCTGCAGCGGCAACGGCAGTTCGCCGATTTCATCCAGGAACAGGGTGCCGCCGTCGGCCGCTTCCACCAGGCCCACGCGACCGCCGCGGCGGGCCCCGGTGAACGCCCCTTCGTTGTAACCGAACAGCTCGGCTTCGAGCAGGGATTCGCTGATCGCCCCGCAGTTCAGCGCGACGAAGCGGCCACGCCGGCCGCTGGCGCTGTGCAGTTGCCGCGCCACCAGTTCCTTGCCGGTGCCGGTGGCGCCCGTGATCAGCACCGTGCTGTCGTAAGGCGCATACAGTGCGATGTGCTCGCGCACCTGCTGCATCGCGGCACTGTCGCCGAGCAGCGCATGGTCGGCATCGCGTCGCTTGGGCGGTGCCCGCCGCCGCAGCGAGGACGCACCGGAGCGGGCCAGGGTCTGGGTCAGCTCCAGCGCATGTTCGAAGGCCTGTCGTACCGAGTCGGCCGAGTACAGCAGCACGCCGGGCAGTCCGACCTGCTCGGCATGGTCGATCGCCATGCCGGTGCCGACGATGACCTCGATGCCATTGGCGCGCATGTCCGCGATGCAGTCGCGCGCGTCCTCGCGGGTGACGAAGCGGCGATGCTCGATGTCCAGCCCGAAGCTGTGCTGGAAACTGCCGAAGGTCGGCACATCGGTGGCATGGGTGACCAGGCCGATCCTGGGGGCGATCCGGCGTGCGCGCGCCAGCGCTTCCATCAGGTCGAAGCCGTTGGCCTGGATCGGGACCAGCGGCACCTCCAGCCGGCTGCGCAGGTAGGCCGCATTCGAGCCGCCGGCGATCACCACGTCGCAGTGTTCGCGGCGCAGGCGCTGGCCGATCACATCCACCGCCTCCTCGAAGCCGAGGTTGATGGGCACGATGCGGGCGCGGCGGTCGAACTCCGGGATCACATCGCCGAGCAGGCCGGTCAAGCGCGACACGCTGACCGTCCAGATCACCGGCAGCTGGCCGGCTTCCGGATCAGACAGGCGGGAGCGGTGGCGGGGCAGGCTGATCGACATGGGCGTGTTTCAGTGTTTCAGTTCCAGCCATGTTACAGGTGTTTCAATGTTTCAAGGTGAAACATCCTCGTCCCGGTGTTGAATCAATGAAATCAGTTACTTGCGAGCTGGCACGGCCCTTGCGCTTATCCACCGGTCAACCACGATGGAATGCCGCATGAGCACCCCTGTTTCCTCCGCTGGCGCCCGTTTCCGCGCCGCACTGGCCGCCGAATCCCCGTTGCAGGTGATCGGTGCAATCAACGCCAACCACGCGCTGCTGGCCAAGCGTGCCGGTTACCGGGCCATCTACCTGTCCGGCGGCGGCGTCGCGGCCGGCTCGCTGGGCCTGCCGGACCTGGGCATCAACACGCTGGAAGACGTGCTGATCGACGTGCGCCGCATCACCGATGTGTGCGACCTGCCGCTGATGGTGGACATCGACACCGGGTTCGGCCCGAGCGCGTTCAACATCGCGCGCACCGTCAAGTCGCTGATCAAGGCCGGCGCGGCTGCCTGCCATATCGAAGACCAGGTCGGCGCCAAGCGCTGCGGTCACCGGCCGGGCAAGGAGATCGTGTCGCAGGGGGAGATGGTGGACCGGGTCAAGGCCGCCGCCGATGCCAAGACCGATCCGGACTTCTTCCTGATCGCGCGCACCGATGCCATCCAGGTGGACGGTGTGGATGCCGCGATCGAGCGCGCCATCGCCTGCGTCGAGGCCGGTGCCGACGGCATCTTCGCCGAGGCCGCCTACGATCTGGACACCTATCGCCGTTTCGTCGATGCGGTGAAGGTGCCGGTGCTGGCCAACATCACCGAGTTCGGTGCCACGCCGCTGTTCAGCCGCGATGAACTGGCTTCGGCCGGCGTCGCCATCCATCTGTTCCCGCTGTCCGCGTTCCGTGCTGCCAACAAGGCGGCCGAGAACGTGTATGAGACCATTCGCCGCGAGGGCCACCAGCGTAATGTGGTGGAGGCGATGCAGACCCGCGAGGAACTTTACGACCGTATCGGTTACCACGCCTTCGAGCGGCAGCTCGATGCGTTGTTCGCCGCCAAGAAGTAAGACCGCACACTAGTTTTCTGGAGGGATCATGAGCGACACCACTACCGCCCCCGGCTTCAAGCCGAAGAAATCCGTCGCCCTGTCGGGCACCGCCGCCGGCAACACCGCGCTGTGCACCGTCGGCCGCAGCGGCAATGACCTGCACTACCGCGGGTATGACATCGCCGATCTGGCCAACACCAGCGAGTTCGAGGAAATCGCGCATCTGCTGGTTCACGGCAAACTGCCGACCCGCGCCGAGCTGGTGGCCTACAAGACCAAGCTGAAGTCGCTGCGGGGCATCCCGGCCGCGGTCAAGGCCGCGCTGGAAGAACTGCCGCCGTCGGCGCACCCGATGGACGTGATGCGCACCGGCGTCTCCGTGCTGGGCTGCGTGTCGCCGGAGAAGGATGACCACAACCATCCAGGCGCGCGCGACATCGCCGACAAGCTGATGGCCTGCCTGGGCTCGATGCTGCTGTACTGGTACCACTGGAGCCACAACGGTCGTGCGATCGACGTGGAGACCGACGATGACTCCATCGGTGGCCACTTCCTGCACCTGCTGCACGGTGAGAAGCCGCAGGATTCGTGGGTCAAGGCGATGCACACCTCGCTGATCCTGTACGCCGAGCACGAGTTCAACGCCTCCACCTTCGCCTGCCGTGTCATCGCCGGCACCGGCAGCGACATGTACAGTGCGATCACCGGCGGCATTGGTGCCCTGCGCGGTCCCAAGCATGGTGGCGCCAATGAAGTGGCCTTCGAAGTGCAGAAGCGCTACGACAGCCCGGATGATGCCGAGGCCGATATCAAGGCCCGCGTGGAGCGCAAGGAAGTCGTGATCGGTTTCGGCCACCCGGTCTATACCGTCAGCGACCCGCGCAACAACATCATCAAGGAGGTCGCGCGCGACCTGTCCGCCGAGCAGCAGAACGTCAAGATGTACGACATCGCCGAGCGTCTGGAATCGGTGATGTGGGACATCAAGAAGATGTTCCCGAACCTGGATTGGTTCAGCGCGGTCAGCTATCACATGATGGGCGTGCCGACGGCGATGTTCACCCCGCTGTTCGTAATCGCGCGTACCTCCGGTTGGAGCGCGCACATCATCGAACAGCGCATCGACGGCAAGATCATCCGCCCGAGTGCGAACTACACCGGCCCGGAAGACCAGGCCTTCGTGCCGATCGACCAGCGCAAGTAAGACCGACGTACCGCACCCGTTCGCGGGTGCTTTGCGGAACAGGCCGGCGCGATGCCGGTCTGCTCCGTTGCGGCGTCGCTACTCCTTCTTCGCCGGTGTCACGACGCCCCGGCCCGCCAACAAGCAGCTATCGCCAGCCATGAATACTCAGTACCGCAAGAACCTCCCCGGCACCGCGCTGGACTATTTCGATACCCGTGCCGCGGTCGATGCGATCCAGCCCGGTGCCTATGCCACGCTGCCGTATACCTCGCGCGTGCTGGCCGAAAACCTGGTGCGCCGCTGCGACCCGGCCACGCTGGAGGCCTCGCTGCGCCAGCTGATCGAGCGCCGCCAGGACCTGGATTTCCCGTGGTTCCCGGCGCGCGTGGTGTGCCATGACATTCTCGGCCAGACCGCCCTGGTCGATCTGGCCGGCCTGCGCGATGCCATCGCCGATGCCGGCGGTGACCCGGCGCAGATCAACCCGGTGGTGCCGACCCAGCTGATCGTGGATCACTCGCTGGCGGTGGAATTCCCGGGCTTCGACAAGGCCGCGTTCGAGAAGAACCGCGCCGTCGAAGACCGCCGCAATGAAGACCGGTTCCACTTCATCAACTGGACCAAGAAGGCGTTCAAGAACGTCGACGTGATTCCGCCAGGCAACGGGATCATGCATCAGATCAATCTGGAGAAAATGTCGCCGGTCGTGCAGGTGCGCGACGGGGTGGCCTTCCCCGATACCTGCGTGGGCACCGACAGCCACACCCCGCACGTGGACGCGCTGGGCGTGATCGCGATCGGCGTGGGCGGCCTGGAAGCGGAGAGCGTGATGCTCGGCCGTGCCTCGTGGATGCGCCTGCCCGACATCATCGGCGTGGAACTCACCGGTCGCCCGCAGCCGGGCATCACCTGCACCGACGTGGTGCTGGCGCTGACCGAGTTCCTGCGCAAGGAGCGCGTGGTCGGTGCGTGGATCGAGTTCTACGGCGAGGGCGCCAACGCGCTGACCATCGGCGACCGCGCCACCATTTCCAACATGACGCCGGAGTTCGGCGCCACCGCGGCGATGTTCTACATCGACCAGCAGACCCTGGATTACCTGCGCCTGACCGGCCGCGAGGACGACCAGGTCGCACTCGTGGAAACCTACGCCAAGGCCACCGGCCTGTGGGCCGATGATCTGGTCACCGCGCAGTACGAGCGCGTGCTGCAGTTCGACCTGTCCAGCGTGGTGCGCAACATGGCCGGCCCGTCGAACCCGCACAAGCGTGTGGCGACCACCGACCTGGCCGCGCGCGGCATCGCCGACGAAGGCAAGCTGGCCTCGGGCAAGCAGGAACAGGCCGATGGCCTGATGCCCGATGGCGCCGTGATCATCGCCGCGATCACCAGCTGCACCAACACCAGCAACCCGCGCAACGTCATCTCCGCCGCCTTGCTGGCCCGCAATTCCAACCGCGCCGGGCTGACCCGCAAGCCGTGGGTGAAAAGCTCGCTGGCGCCCGGTTCCAAGGCCGTGCAGCTGTACCTGGAAGAAGCCGGCCTGCTGACCGAACTGGAGCAGATGGGCTTTGGCATCGTGGCCTTCGCCTGCACCACCTGCAACGGCATGAGCGGCGCGCTGGACCCGAAGATCCAGCAGGAAGTGATCGACCGCGACCTGTATGCCACCGCCGTGCTTTCGGGCAACCGCAACTTCGACGGCCGCATCCATCCGTACGCCAAGCAGGCGTTTCTGGCCTCGCCGCCGCTGGTGGTGGCGTATGCGATCGCCGGTACGGTGCGCTTCGATATCGAAAAGGACGCGCTCGGCCACGATGCCGATGGCAACCCGATCACGCTGAAGGACCTGTGGCCGAGCGATGCCGAGATCGATGCGGTGGTCAAGGCCTGCGTCAAGCCGGAGCAGTTCCGCAAGGTCTACGACCCGATGTTCACTTTCAAGGTGGAACATGGCGCACCGATCAGCCCGCTGTACGACTGGCGCCCGCAGAGCACCTACATCCGTCGCCCGCCGTACTGGGAAGGCGCGCTGGCCGGTGCTCGCAGCCTGACCGGCATGCGCCCGCTGGCGGTGCTGGGCGACAACATCACGACAGACCATCTGTCGCCTTCCAACGCGATCATGGCCAGCAGCGCGGCCGGTGAGTACCTGGCCAAGATGGGCCTGCCCGAGGAAGACTTCAATTCCTATGCGACCCACCGTGGCGACCATCTCACCGCGCAGCGTGCGACGTTCGCCAACCCGAAGCTGATCAACGAAATGGCCGTGGTTGATGGCCAGGTCAAGCAGGGGTCGCTGGCGCGCGTGGAGCCGGAAGGCGAGGTCACCCGCATGTGGGAAGCGATCGAAACCTACATGGACCGCAAGCAGCCGCTGATCATCATCGCCGGTGCCGACTACGGCCAGGGCAGCTCGCGTGACTGGGCCGCCAAGGGCGTGCGCCTGGCCGGTGTGGAAGCGATCGCGGCCGAAGGCTTCGAGCGCATCCACCGCACCAACCTGATCGGCATGGGCGTGCTGCCGCTGGAGTTCAAGGAAGGCGTGAACCGCAAGACGCTGGGCATCGACGGCACCGAGACCTTCGACGTGCTCGGCGAGCGTGTGCCGCGTGCTGAGCTGACCCTGGTCATTCATCGCCGCAACGGTGAACAGCTGCGGGTGCCGGTCACCTGCCGCCTGGATACCGCTGAAGAGGTCTCGATCTACGAGGCGGGCGGCGTGCTGCAGCGGTTCGCCCAGGACTTCCTGGAATCGGCGCAGGTGATGTGACGGTATGCCAGGCCCGCCCGCGAGGTGCGGGCCTGGCGCGTCGCTGGCATGGGGCCATCGGCGCGTAGGTTCCACAATAACCGGGACAGGCGGCGACATGTTTTACACCGTGGCGGGCGCGATCAATACCGCCTTCATCCTGCTGAGCCTGGTGGGTGTGTGGGCCCAGCTGCGCAAGGTGTGGCAGCGCCGCGCGAGCGCGACGGCGGGCGCAGTCGCCACCGATATCCTGTCGCTCAACCAGTTCACGGTCGGTTTCCTCGCCTACCTGTCGTTCTTCGTCTACGGCTACAGCATCCAGCCGTTCAACCACTTCATCGTGTGGCCGCGCCTGCTTGCCTCGGTGCTTATGTTGCTGATCCTGAGAGAGATCTGGACGGACCGGCGCAGCCGCGCTGCGACCGCCAGCCTTGTCGTGGCGTGCGTGGCGCTGTTGTGCGCACTGCTGGGCCTGGTGTGGGGGCAGCGTCACGTGGATGAGGGCCGCGTGCTCGCATCGGCGATGATCGTGGCCGTTACCGCGCTGCTGGCCCAGGGCTATGCGCACCAGATCCTGCTGATCTGGCGCTCCGGCCGCACGGGCGCGGTGTCGCTGCGGATGAGCCAGCTGATCCTGCTGATGGACATCTCCACCATCGTGTTCGCCTTCGCCATGGGCCTGCGTCTGGGCTGGCCGTTGCTGCTGCTGGCCGTGGTCAGCGGGAGCACCAAGCTGATCATCCTGTGGCTGTTCCGCTGGGAGCGTCGTAGCGCGTTGGCCGAAACAGCGAAGCGGCGGGATGAACGAGGCGGAGTTGCGATCAATGAGATGTAGGTGCACACTTTTATGGCAAAAATTGCCAAAGAGGTCTGATCATGGCCACGATGAACATCTCGCTCACCGATCCGCTCAAGCAGTTTGTCGATGAGGAAGTCAGCCAGGGGGGGTACTCCAGTACGTCCGACTACGTGCGCGACCTGATCCGCCAGCGCCAGCGGCAAAAGGCCGAAGAGCTGCTGCGCAGGTTGATTGCGGAGGGCTTGGCGTCTGGCCCAAGTGCCCCGGTCACCTCGGCAACTTTCGAGCGGATGCGCCGTGACCTGGCAGAGCGGTTGGACCGTGAAGCGGATTGAGTGGCGGCCACGCGCGGAACAGGACGTGGCCGACGCTGCGCTCTGGTTCGCGCGTCAGGGAGGGTTGGCGCTGGGCGAACGGTTCATCGCGACGGTGGATGCCACACTGCTGCGGAACGCGGCATTTCCTGGGTCAGGGTCCGCTCGGCACGCTTGGGTCAGCGATGACCTGCCGGTCCCACTGCGATTCGTGATCTTGCCCATCTTTGATCGCTATTTGGTCTATTACCTTGACCTTCCGGACCGCGTTGACATCCTTCGCGTCTGGGATACCTCGCGCGGGCTCGATGCATTGATGGATCAGACGCCATCACCGTCCTCCGGTGCACGCAGCGCCATTCAAGCGGATGACGCATCCGCTCGTCCCCATCCATCCTGCACGGACATGATTTCATGACCCATCTCCCCCAGCTCCGCATCCCTGCCACCTACCTGCGCGGCGGCACCAGCAAGGGCGTGTTCTTCAAGCTGACCGATCTGCCTGCCGCGGCGCAGGTGCCGGGACCCGCCCGCGATGCGCTGCTGATGCGCGTGATCGGCTCGCCCGATCCGTATGCCAAACACACCGATGGCATGGGCGGCGCGACCTCCAGCACCAGCAAGTGCGTGATCATTTCCGCGCCGTCGGTGCCGGATCACGACGTGGACTACCTGTACGGCCAGGTCTCGATCGAGACCGCCTTCGTGGACTGGAGCGGCAACTGCGGCAACCTCAGCACCGCGGTCGGCCCGTTCGCGATCAGCAACGGACTGATTGACCCGGCCCGGATCCCGCACAACGGTTTGTGCACCGTGCGGATCTGGCAGGCCAATATCGGCAAGACCATCCTGGCGCATGTGCCGATCGTGGACGGCCAGGTGCAGGAGGATGGCGATTTCGAGTTGGACGGGGTGACCTTCCCGGCGGCGGAGATCCAGCTGGAGTTCCTCGACCCGTCCGATGATGGCGACGGCGAGGGCGGGTCGATGTTCCCGACCGGCAATCTGGTCGACACGCTCGACGTGCCCGGCGTGGGCAGCTTCCAGGTGACGATGATCACCGCCGGCATTCCCACCATCTTCCTCAACGCAGCCGACCTGGGCTACACCGGCACCGAACTGCAGCCGGCGATCAACGAGGACAAGGCCGCACTGGCCCGCTTCGAGGCGATCCGCGCGCACGGCGCGGTGCGCATGGGGCTGATCGAGACCATCGAGCAGGCCGCGACCCGCCAGCACACGCCGAAGGTCGCGTTCGTCGCCCCGGCGCAGGACTACGTGTCTTCCAGCGGCAAGCAGATCGCGGCCGGTGATATCGATCTGCACGCACGCGCGCTGTCCATGGGCAAGTTGCACCACGCGATGATGGGCACTGCCGCAGTCGCCATCGGCACTGCCGCCGCGATCCCGGGCACCCTGGTGAACCTGGCCGCCGGGGGCGGCGAGCGCGAATCGGTGAGCTTCGGTCATCCCTCCGGCACCTTGCGCGTGGGCGCGCAGGCGGCCCTCGTTGACGGTCAGTGGGCGGTCACCAAGGCCATCATGAGCCGCAGTGCCCGCGTGTTGATGGACGGTGCCGTACGGGTGCCCGCGACGACCTTGTAACACCCAACAGGAGAATCACGATGTCCGGTCATGACAGCCACAGCAACCAGCGCCCACCATGGGACACGGTCCTGACCGACATCGTCGATTACGTTCGCGACTATCAGGTCAGCTCGCCGCTGGCGTATACCACCGCGCGGCACTGCCTGATCGATACGCTGGGCTGCGGGCTGGCCGCGCTCTCGTTCCCGGCCTGCAGCAAGCTGCTCGGGCCGGTGGTGCCGGGCATGCGCGTGATCAACGGGGCACGCGTGCCCGGCACCCGGTTCGAGCTCGACCCGGTGCAGGCGGCCTTCAACATCGGCGCGATGATTCGCTGGCTGGATTTCAACGACACCTGGCTGGCGGCGGAGTGGGGGCACCCCTCCGACAATCTCGGCGGCATCCTCGCCACGGCCGATTGGCTCAGCCGCAATGCCGAGGCGCTGCGGCGCGCCCCGCTGACCATGCGTGATGTGCTCGCCGCGATGGTCAAGGCGCATGAGATCCAGGGCTGCCTGGCGCTGGAGAACGCCTTCAACCGGGTCGGGCTGGATCATGTGGTGCTGGTCAAGGTGGCCTCCACGGCGGTCGTGTCGCATATGCTCGGCCTGGATCGCGAGCGCATGCTCAATGCCGTGTCGCTGGCGTGGGTGGATGGGCAGTCGCTGCGCACGTACCGGCACGCGCCCAACACCGGCTCGCGCAAGAGCTGGGCGGCGGGCGACGCCACCAGCCGTGCGGTGCGCCTGTCGCTGATGGCCGCGGCCGGGGAGATGGGTTACCCCAGCGCGCTGACCGCGCCGACCTGGGGCTTCTATGATGTCTCCTTCGGCGGGCAGCCGTTCCGCTTCCAGCGGCCGTACGGCAGCTACGTGATGGAGAACGTGCTGTTCAAGATCAGCTATCCGGCCGAGTTCCATGGCCAGACCGCGGTCGAAGCGGCAATGGACGTGCATGCGCAGATGCGCGCCACCGGAAAACGCAGCGAGGACATCGCGCAGATCACCCTGCGCACCCAGCAGGCCTGCCTGCGCATCATCGACAAGCCCGGCCCGCTGCATAACCCGGCCGACCGCGACCACTGCGTGCAGTACATGGTGGCGATCGGGCTGATCTTCGGCCGGCTGGTCGCCGAGGACTATGAGGATGACGTCGCTGCCGATCCGCGCATCGATCCGCTGCGGGCGAAGATCACCTGCGTGGAAGACCCGCAGTTCACCGCCGACTACCTGGACCCGGACAAGCGCAGCATCGCCAACGCGCTGCACGTCACCTTCTCTGACGGCAGCACGGTGGACGCAGTGGTCGAGTACCCGCTGGGCCACGCCCGGCGCCGGGCCGAGGGCATCCCGCTGCTGGAGGACAAGTTCCGCCGGCACCTGGCCGGGGTGTTCCCGACCGTGCAGCAGCGCCAGATCCTCGAGGCCTCGCTGGACCCGGTCGCGCTGGAGGCAATGCCCGTCCACGAGTACGTGGACCTCTACCTCGCCACGTAGAGCCGACCGTTGGTCGGCTGCCGTCCGCCGCGCACCTGCCCGCCCACCATGACGCCCGCACTGGCAGGGCTCCCCGCCCTCCGGACGGACCGGGACGGCCCGTATACTGGCCGCCTTGTTCAAGGAGTGACGTCATGGCTAGCCGCAGTCGGTTCGGGCAGTGGAGCTGGAAGGGAATCGCAGGCCTGGCGCTGGTCGTCGGCCTGGCCATCGGCGTCGGGGGCTGCAAACGCAACGACAGTGGCCAGCTGCCAGCCCCGTCCGGCGCACCGATCGCGGCCAAGGCCGAGGCCATCACCGAGTTCACCCTGGTCCGGGCCTACCCCGATCAGAAAAGTGACGGCCTGTCGCTGGCGCTGGAGTTCTCGCGCCCGCTGGTCGGCACCCAGGATTTCGATGCGCTGGTCCGCTTCGCCGAGAAGGTCGGCACCGAGGACAGCAGCTGGTCGCTGTCCGATGACGGCAAGACCCTGCGCTATCCGTTCGTGGAAGCGGCCAAGGAATACTCGCTGATCGTCTCCCCCGATCTGCTCGCCGCCGATGGCAGCCGGATCGGCAAGGAGCTGCGCCAGAAGGTCTTCACCGGCGAGCTCAAGCCGGTGGCCGGGTTTGCTTCACAGGGCAGCGTGCTGCCGGCCAAGGACAGCCGCGGCCTGCCGGTGGTCTCGGTCAACGTGCCGGAAGTGGACGTGGAGTTCCTGCGCGTGCGCGAGAAGGAACTGCCGAACTTCTTCAGCCAGTACCAGCGCGGCGGCCGCCGCGGCAGCTGGGAGCTGGACAGCGACTACGGTGACAAGACGCCGATGTCGCAGCTGGCCGAGCCGGTCTACGTCAACCGCTTCGTGATCGGCGGCAAGCAGAACGAGCGCGTGCTCACCTACCTGCCGACCCAGGACATCAAGGAGCTGCAGCAGCCGGGCCTGTACTTCGCGGTGATGAAGCGCAGCGGTTCGTTCGAAGGTGAGTACGACACCGCCTTCTTCACCGTCAGCGACATCGGCCTGCATACGCGCGCCTACAAGGACAAACTGTTCGTGCACACCGCCTCGCTGCAGAGCGGAGCGTCGCTGAAGAAAATCGAGCTGCGCATCCTGGATGGAAAAGGCGAGGTGGTGCTCAAAGGCGCAACCGACGGCAATGGCAATGCGCTGCTCAATTACACGTTGGATGCCAGCCACGTGCTGATCGCCAGCAGTGGCGGTGACACCTCGATGCTGCCGTTCAACCAGCCCGCGCTGGACCTGAGCGAGTTCGCCGTGGCCGGGCGCGACAACGCCTGGTTCGACGTGTTCACCTGGTCGGGCCGCGATCTGTACCGCCCGGGCGAGACCGTGCGCATCTCCGCCCTCCTGCGCGACAACGACGGCAAGCCGGTGAAGCCACAGCCGGTGTTCCTGCGCCTGAAGCAGCCCGACGGCAAGACCTTCCGCGAGACCCGCCTGACCCCGGGCGAGCAGGGCTATTTCAGCTTCGAACAGCTGATCCCGGCCGAAGCGCCAACTGGGCGTTGGCAGGTGGAGTTCCGCACCAACCCGGCCAGCAAGGAAGCGATCCAGGGCATGACCCTGCGCATCGAGGAATTCCTGCCCGAGCGCATGAAGCTGGACCTGGACAGCGCCCAGAAGACGCTCAAGCCGGGCGAGCCGCTCAAACTGCAGGCCGATGCCGCGTATCTGTACGGTGCACCGGCTGACGGCAACCGCTTCACCGCACGGTTGGCCGTGGCGGCCGAACAGTCGCCGGTCGAGTCGCTGCCGGGCTATTTCTTCGGCGACCCGACCACCGCGCTGCCGCGCGAGGCGCGTGACGTCATCGATACCGAGTTCCCGGCCGACGGCAAGCTGCGCCAGGACGTGGAGCTGCCGGCCGAGGTGAAGCCGACCGCGCCGATCGCCGTCGTACTGTCCGGCAGCGTGTATGAAACCGGTGGCCGCACGGTGACCCGCACCCTGAAGCGGGTGATGTGGCCAGCAGCCGCCCTGGTCGGTGTGCGCCCGCTGTTCGATCCCAAGGACGGCGCCGACGCCAACAGCACGGCGCGCTTCGAGCTGATGCGCGTGGACGCGGCGGGCAAGCCGCAGCCGGCCAAGGGCCTGAAGGTCACGCTGGTGCGCGAGCTGCGCGACTATCACTGGACCTTCAACGACAACCGCTGGGATTACGACTTCACCCGTCGCTTCGAGAACAAGGACACCCGTACCGTCGACGCCGGCAGTGCCGCGGTCGGTGTTGATTTCCCGGTGGAGTGGGGCGAGTACCGGCTGGACGTGTTCGACCCGGCCACCGGGCTGACCAGCCGCTATCCGTTCAACGCCGGCTGGAGCTGGAACGACGACAACCGCGGCCTGGATGCGCGCCCGGACAAGGTCAAGCTGGCCCTGGACAAGACCGGCTACAAGGCCGGCGATACCGTGCGCGTCACCGTGACCCCGCCGCATGCCGGCAAGGGCGTGCTGATGGTCGAGAGCGACAAGATGCTCTACGTCCAGGATATCGACGCCAAGCCGGGCAGCACCTACGACATTCCGGTCACGGCCGAGTGGGAACGCCACGACGTCTACATCACCGCACTGGTGTTCCGTGGCGGCAGTGCCCCGAGCAAGATCACCCCGGCCCGTGCGGTCGGCGTGGTGCATGTGCCGATGGACCGCAAGGCACGCCAGATCGCGGTCGGCCTGGTCGCACCCAAGCAGATGCGTCCGGAGCAGACGCTGCCGGTCACCGTGAGTGCCCCGCAGCTGGCCGGCAAGGTCGCGCATGTGACCGTCTCGGCGGTGGATGTGGGCATCCTCAACATCACCCGCTTCCCGGTGCCCGATGCCGCCGCGCACTTCTTCGCGCAGCGCCGCTTGGGTGTGGATGCCTATGACATCTACAGCCGCGTGATCGAAAGCTTCGACGGCAGCAGCGGCAAGTTGAAGTTCGGCGGCGACATGGCGCTGGCGGCGATGCCGCAGGCCAAGCGCCCGACCGCGCGCGTGCAGACAGTGGACCTGTTCTCCGGCCCGGTGAAGCTCGATGCCAAGGGCATCGCCCGGGTCGCGCTGAAGGTGCCGGACTTCAACGGCACCCTGCGTGTGTCGGCGCTGGTGTATGCCGATGACCAGTATGGCAAGCGTGACGTGGAGACCGTGGTGCGCGCGCCGATCCTGGCCGAGGCGAGCATGCCGCGCGTGATGGCGCCCGGCGATACCAGCACCGTGACCCTGGACGTGCAGAACTTCACCGGCACGCCGGGCGAGTTCAAGGTGCAGGTGGATGGCATCGGGCCGCTCACCCTGGGCGAGTCCAGCCGCACGCTCAAGCTCAACGCCGACGCCAAGAGCACGCTGAGCTTCCCGCTGACCGCGCGCGAGGGCTACACGGTAGCCAAGGTGCGCGTACGCGTGGATGGCAACGGCTTCAAGGTCGATCGCCGCTATGACCTGCCGGTGCGCGCGGCGTGGCCGCAGGTACTGCGCGCACAGACCCGCACGCTGGATCCGCTGGCCGCGGTCACGATGGAAGCCGGGCTGGCCGATGGCCTGATGAACGACTCGGTGACCGCGCGCATGCTGGTCAGCGCGCTGCCGCCGATTCCGTTCGCCAGTGCCTTGAACGGCGCGCTCAATTATCCGTATGGCTGCGCCGAGCAGACCACCAGCAAGGGCTACGCCGCGCTGATGCTGGATGAGGCGACCTCGGCCATGCTCGGAGCGGACGGGCTGGATGCCAAGACCCGCCGCGAGCGCATGGAAGGTGCGTTCGGCCGCCTGGCCTCGATGCAGGTCGCCAACGGCAACTTCTCGATGTGGGGCGACGACGGCTACATCAACCCCTGGCTGACCCCGTACATCGCCGAGTTCCTGCTCGATGCCAAGGAGGCCGGCTTCGCCGTGCCGGACAACGTGCTGCAGAAGGCACTGAACCGGCTGAGCGAAGACCTGCTCTCCGGTGGCAACCAGTTCTATGGCGAGGATCGCCGCGAGAACCTGAGGTTCGCCAACCAGGCCTATTCGGGCTACGTGCTGGCCCGGGTCAACCGTGCGCCGCTGGGGACACTGCGCGCGCTGTATGACAACGAGCGCAGCAAATCACTGACCGGCCTGTCGCTGGTGCACCTGGGCATCGCGCTGTCGCTGCAGGGCGATCACAAGCGCGGCGATGCGGCCATTGCCGCCGGCTTTGCCAAGCGCGCGGACGACCGTCCGGCCTACTTCGGCGATTACGGCAGCGCGGTGCGCGATGACGCGCTGATGATCGCACTGCTGCACGAGCGCAAGCTGTCCAAGCCGGCCTACGATGCACGTGCGGTCGATCTCGGCCGCGCGCTGGACGCCCGCCGCAACAGTGGCTGGATGTGGCTGAGCACCCAGGAGCAGGTGGCGCTGGCGCGCATGGGCAAGGCGCTGTCGGCCAACCAGAAGAAGCTGGTATCCGGTGAGCTGGTGGTCGGTGGCGAAAGCGAGAGCATCTCGGCGCGCCGCATGTTCGGCCGCAGCTTCGACTACGCCGCGCTGGCCAAGGGCGTGCGCTTCACCCCGCAGGGGGAGCCGCCGATGTTCGCCAGCCTGGAAGTGGCCGGCATTCCGCGCAACCCGCCGGAACCGGACAGCCGCACGCTGGGCGTGGAGCGCAGCTGGTACACCACCGACGGCAAGCCGTGGACGCCGCGTCCGCTGAAGGAAGGCGAGGCCCTGATCGTGCGGGTCAGTGTCACCCCGAATGTGGACATGCCCGATGCACTGCTGACCGATCTGCTGCCGGCCGGGTTGGAGATCGAGAACTTCAACCTGGGCGATGCCAAGCAGTGGGCCGATGTGGCGGTCGATGGGTTGAGCGTCAACGACCGCGGCGATGCGGCCAACATCAAGCACGAAGAGTTCCGCGACGATCGCTATGTGGCCGCGCTGAAACTCTCCCGTGGCAGCACCGCCAAGGTGTTCTACCTGGTACGTGCGGTCACGCCGGGCACCTACCGCGTGCCGCCACCGCTGGTGGAGGACATGTACCGTCCGGACCTGCGCGGCGTAGGGCGCAGCCTCCCGGCATCGCTGACCGTGGTGCAGCCCTGATCGCAGGGCGGGCCGTCCGCCTGACGGCCCGCCTGCCTCGTTGCTGACCTGACATGACGTCTCTTATTTCCAAGCGGTGGTGGGCGTCGGCGCTACGCAGCGTGCTGCCGTACCTGCGTTGGGGTACGGCTGCGGTGCTCACGCTGCTGCTGGTGCTGGATCTCGCGTTTCCGCCACCGCTGCCCAGGCAGCGTGACACCAGCACCCTGGTGGTCGCGCGCGATGGCACCCCGTTGCGCGCGTTCGCCGATGCCGACGGCGTGTGGCGCTACCCGGCCTCGGCCGACAGTGTGTCGCCGCTGTATCTGCAGGCACTGCTGAACTACGAAGACCGCTGGTTCTGGCGGCATCCGGGTATCAATCCGTGGGGGCTGCTGCGGGCCGGCAAGCAATGGCTGTTCGAGCAGCGGATCGTCTCCGGTGGTTCAACCCTGACCATGCAGGTCGCGCGTATTCTCGATCCGCATACGCGCACGCCCTGGGGAAAGGCCAAGCAGCTGCTGCGCGCGGTGCAGCTGGAACTGCACCTGAGCAAGACTCAGATCCTGGCGCTGTACCTGGAGCGTGCGCCCTACGGTGGCACCATCGAAGGCGTGGAAGCGGCGAGCTGGGCCTATCTGGGCAAACCGGCCTCGCAGCTCTCGCACGCCGAGGCGGCGTTGCTGGCGGTGCTGCCGCAGTCACCCAGCCGGTTGCGCCCGGACCGCCACCCGGAAGCGGCCCAACGCGCGCGCGACAAGGTGCTCGAACGCATGGTGTCCCTCGGTGTGTGGTCACGCGAGGAGGTCGACGACGCCCGCATCGAACCGGTGGTCACCCGCGCCCTGCAGCCGCCGCTGCATGCCGCACTGCTCGCCCAGCGCCTGCGTTCGGCACAGCCACGGGCCGCGCGGATCGAGAGCACGCTGGATATCGGCCTGCAGCGCACGCTGGAGGAACGGGTGTCCTCGTACTTTTCGCAACTGCCCGAGCGCACCTCGGCGGCGCTGCTGGTGGTGGACAACCGCACGCTGGAAGCCCGCGCGTACGTCGGCTCGGTGGCCTTCGGTGACAAGCAGCGGCTGGGCCATGTGGATATGGTCCAGGCGTGGCGCTCGCCGGGCTCCACGCTCAAGCCGTTCCTGTACGGCATGGCGCTGGACGATGGCCTGATCCATTCCGAAAGCCTGATGGTGGATGCGCCGCAGAGTTTTGGCGGCTATCGCCCCGGCAACTTCGATGCGGCCTTCAACGGGCCGGTCAGTGCCGCCACGGCCCTGCGCTTGTCGCTCAACGTGCCCGCGGTGGACCTGCTCGACCGGGTCGGCTCGGCCCGTTTCGCCGCACGCCTGTCGCATGCCGGCATCAACCTGCGGTTTCCCCACGGCAGTGCGCCGAACCTGTCGCTGATCCTCGGCGGCACCGGTGCGCGGCTGGAGGATCTGGTCGGTACTTTCGCCGCGTTCAACCGCAACGGCATCGCCGGGCGGGTGCGTTACACCGCCGGGGATGCGGTGATCGAGCGGCGCCTGATGTCGCCCGGCGCGGCGTGGATCACGCGGGAGGTGCTCGAGTCCAATCCACGCCCGGGCTACGGCACCGGTACCTTTGATGTCACCGGCCGCCCGCGCGTGGCCTGGAAGACCGGCACCAGCTACGGCTACCGCGATGCCTGGGCGATCGGCACCACGCGGCATTACACGGTGGGCGTCTGGGTCGGGCGACCGGATGGCACGCCGCTGCCCGGCCAGTACGGTGCGGTGACCGCCCTGCCGTTGATGTTTGAAGTGGTCGACAGTCTGCCGCGCCAGGCCGGCGATGCGAGCGCGGCACCGATGTCGGCGAGCGTGGCGCAGACCGACATCTGCTGGCCCACCGGTGGGCTCGCCGAACAGACTGCAGCGACACTATGCCAACGGCGGATGCCGGCCTTCGTGCTGGATGGCGTGGTGCCGCCGACCTTTGCCGAGCGCGAGGCGCGGCTGTGGCAACCGGGTCTGCAGCGGTTCCAGGTGGATGCGCGCACCGGGCTGCGGCTGTCGCCCGAGTGCAGTCGGCCGCACGAAGCAGAGCAGCGCGAGATCGCGCGCTGGCCGGCGCTGTTGTCACCGTGGCTGCCGCAGGCCCAGCGCCAGGCCTCGCAGTTGCCGGCCCTGTCGCCGGATTGCAGCGACGATGGGCGTGAAAGCGGTGGCACCCTGCACATCGAAGGGTTGAACGACCGCGCCACCCTCGCACGCGCACCGAATGCCGAACACGGTGTGCGCCTGCAACTGCGGGCGCTGGGCAATGAGACCACGGTCGATTGGTTGCTGGACGACCGCTGGATCGCCCGCACCGAAGGCGCGCGACTGTTCCAGCGTGATTTCGACGAGGTGGGCGAGCACACGCTGACCGCATTGGCCGCCGACGGTGCCTGGACGCAGGTGCGGTTCCGTATCCTGCGCTGACGTCGCGCCGCGAAGACGCCGGTAGTGCCGGCCGCTGGCCGGCATTGCACCCTGACCGGTAGTGCCGGCCGCTGGCCGGCATTGCAGTGCGTTCGAATCCTGTGCGGAGCCGGCCAGCGGCCGGCACTACACGTCTGTTCGGGTCCTGCGCGGAGCCGGTACGTGGCCGGGGTTACTCCCCGATCCAGCCGTCGAGCAGATCGGCGAATTCGTCGGCGTGTTCCTCTTCCTGGGCGAGGATCTCTTCGAGGATGCGCTTGGTCGTGGTGTCCTTGTCGCCCACGAAGTTGATCATCTCGCGGTAGCTATCGATCGCGATGCGTTCGGCGATCAGGTTCTCACGGACCATGTCGCGCAGGTCGCTGCCTTCCTTGTACTCGGCGTGCGAGCGCGCGGTAAGCGTATCCGGGTTGAGGTCCGGTTCGCCGCCGAGCTGCACGATGCGTTCGGCCAGCTTGCCGGCGTGCGCCTGTTCCTGCTGTGCATGCTCCAGGAACTCGGCTTTGATCGAGTCGGCGAGCATGCCCTTGGCCATGAAGTAATGGCGGTAGTAGCGCAGCACGCACACGTATTCGGTGGCGAGCGCATCGTTGAGCAGCTTGATCACCGCCTCGCGGTCGGCGCTGTAACTGTCGGTGATCGCGCCGTCTTCGATATCCTTGCGGGCCTTGGCGCGCAGGGTCGCGGTGTCGCTGATGCCCGGCGGACGGGCGTTGTCGGGAGCGGCGTTGTGTTGCTTGTTGGCTGGCTTGGACATGGCTGGCCGGTTTCCTTTGTTGCGTGGGTCTAGCGGGGGAGATGCTCCAGCACGTACTGCGCTGAAGACACCTCGAATTTTCCGGGTTCCTCGATGAAGGTTTCGCGCACGACACCGTCTTCCACATACAGCGCGAAGCGACGCGAGCGCGTGCCCATGCCCGAACTGCTGGCATCCATTTCCAGGCCCAGCGCCCGGGTGAATTCACCGTTGCCGTCGGACAGCATCTGCAGCCCCTCGGGGACCTGTTGGCTCTCGCCCCAGGCCTTCATGACAAACGGGTCGTTGACCGCCATGCAGAACACCTCGATGCCGCGGTGGCGGAATTCGGGGAACTGCTCGATGAAGCCGGGCAGGTGCCGGGCCGAACAGGTCGGGGTGAATGCGCCGGGCACGCCGAACAGCACCGCCTTGCGCGAATCGAACAGGGCATGGGTATCGATGGTCTCCATGCCCTCGCGGATGCGCTTGAGGGTGACTTCGGGGATGCGGTCGCCAACGTGGATGGTCATGCGGACTCCTTGGACACAGGCAGGGTAGTGAGGGGCATGGGATGGCCATGTCAACATGTTGAAAACCGGCCGTGCAGACCCATCTTCAGCGGGAAAGGCGGGCCACGGGGGCAGCGTAGCCGCCCGGGATGTCCGCCGCATTGCGCAGGATCATTCGCCCCCGGCGTCACGGTGGGCCGACCCGCAGCAGCTAGAATTGCGCGGACGGCGCCCGCCCACGCGGGTGGCCGAACTTAGTCGAGGTGTTTGGATGGAATTCAAGGATTACTACGCCACGCTCGGGGTGGAACCCACCGCGGGCGATGCTGAGATCAAGACCGCTTACCGCCGCCTGGCGCGCAAGTACCACCCGGATGTGAGCAAGGAAGCCGGGGCCGAGGACAAATTCAAGGCGGTCAACGAGGCGTATGAGGCGCTGCGCGATCCGCAGAAGCGCGCGGCCTATGACCAGCTCAAGGCGCAGGGCTACCGGCCCGGCGAGGAGTTCCATACCCCGCCGAACTACGGCGGTGGGCAGGGCTATGATTTCGAGGAGGTGTTCGGGGGCGGCGCCGGTGGCGGCGGCTTCAGCGATTTCTTCGAAAGTCTGTTCGCGCGCCAGCGCGGCGGTGGCGGCGGGCGTGCCAGCGGTTTCGGCGGTGCCAGCCAGGGCCCGCAGCCGACCCGCGACACCCGCGCCAAGCTGTCGGTCCCGCTGGAGGCCGCCTACCAGGGCGACAGCCTGCGCATCAACGTCAACGGCAAGCAGCTGGATGTGCGCGTGCCCAAGGGCATCCGCCCGGGCCAGGTGATCCGCCTGACCGGGCAGGGCACCGGTGGCGGCAACCTGCTGCTGGAAGTGGAGTACGCCGAGCACCCGCAGTTCGAGGTGGATGGCCGCAACATCCTGTACACCCTGCAGGTGACCCCGTGGCAGGCGGCGCTGGGCACCAGCATCAGCGTGCCGACTCTGGGCGGTGCGGTGGACCTGAAGGTGCCGGCCGAGTCCGATGCCGGGCGCAAGCTGCGCCTGCGTGGCCGTGGCCTGCCGGGCAACCCGGATGGCGATCAGATCGTGGAGCTGGAAATCATCGCACCGGCGCCCACCGATGAGGCGCAGAAGAAGGCCTACAAGGCGCTGGCCAAGGCCTTCGGCGAGAAGGTGTGAGGCATCGGCATCACGCCGTCGGCGGTTCCTGGTGGCTGAAAACGCGCTCCAGCACCTCCGACAGCTCGTCTTCGGAGAACGGCTTGGTGATGTAGGCCTTCGCCCCCTGCCGCATGCCCCACATGCGGTCGGTGTCCTGGTCCTTGGTGGTCACCAGGATCACCGGAATGTGCCTGGTCGAGGCGTCGCGGGCCAGCGTCCGGGTCGCCTGGAAACCGTTGAGGTTGGGCATCACCACGTCCATCAGCACCAGATCGGGCAGCTCGGCCTTGGCCGCTTCCACCCCGGCCGCGCCGTCGGTGGCGGTCAGGATCTGGTGCCCGAGTTTCTCGACGATCCGCTGTATCCCCAACAGCTGCGACGGTGAATCGTCGACGATCAGAATGCGTGCCATGGTGTTCCCCGTGTGATGCCCGCAGTGTAGTGCGGGCATCGCGCCGTCGTGAAGCGCCGGGCGTGCCGTCCGTCGCCCGGCTGCCACGCTCAGTCGATTCGTACCACCGTGCGGCCGTGGTTGCCGCCCGCAAGCAGGGTATCGAACGCCGCCGGCAGGCCATCCAGCCCGATTTCGCCCGTACAGATCGCGTCCAGATGCGCCGGCTTCCACGCACCACCCAGCTTCTCCCAGACCGCTTCGCGCAGCTCGCGCGGTGCACTGGAGGAGGACACCCCGATCAGCGACACGCCGCGGATGATGAAAGGCATCACCGTCATCTCCAGCTCCGCGCTGGCGGCCAGGCCGGCACCGACCACGGACCCGTAAGGCACGGTCTGGGCCAGCAGGCTGGTCAGCATCGCGCCACCCGCGTTGTCCAGCCCACCGCCGAAGCGCGCCGACTCCATCGGGCGGGTGGTTGCCAGCACCTCACGCGGCAGGACCTCGCGCGCACCCAGGCCACGCAGGTAGTCGGCCTGGTCGGGCTTGCCACTGATCGCATGCACCTCGAAGCCCGCGCGGGTAAAGATGTCCACGGCCAGCGAGCCGACCCCGCCGGTGGCCCCCGTGACGGCCAGCGGCCCGTGGGCAGGGGTCTGCCGGTTGTCCAGCATCCGCACCAGGGCCAGTGCGGCGGTGAAGCCGGCCGTGCCCAGGATCATCGCCTCGCGCGGGGTCAGTCCCGTCGGTTGCCGGATCACTGCGCTGGCGGCCAGGCGCACATAGGGGCTGTAGCCGCCATCGCGGGTCTCGCTCAGCCCGCAGCCGGTAGCGAGCACCGCATCACCCTCGCGGTAGGCCGGATCGGTCGAGGCGACCACCGTGCCTGCCACGTCGATGCCGCCGACCAGCGGGAAACGCCGCAGGATCCTGCCCTTGCCGGTGCCAGCCAATGCATCTTTATAGTTGACCGAGGACCAGTGCGCGCGGATCACCACCTCGCCCGGGTTGAGCTGCGCCAGCCCGATCGGTTCCAGCCCGGCGTGGTAGCCGGTATCGTCCTGGTGGATGCGGAAGGCGTTGAACCGGTCGGGAATTGCCATGAAGATGCCTGACGGGGGGAAACCACTACCTTACCCGCTGCGGTTATGAATCGTTCCCGGAGATGCGTGACCCCTTCCAATCCTGTCGATCTGCCCCATCTAGTAGAATCGACAACGTTTTAACGGTTGACGGTGCGGGAGTGGCCCGCAGGCAACCTTACCTTGATGGAGCGTGCATGGCCTGGAATACACCCGGCGGCAACAAGGGCGGACAAGGCCCCGACGAGAATCGACGTGGGCCGTTCGGTCCTCGCGGTGGCGGCAATGGCGGCGGTTGGGGCGGTTTGCCCGGTCCGTTGAAAGACCTGTTCGATGGCGGCATCCTGCGGTGGGTCGCGGTGGCTGCAGTGTTGCTGCTGCTGTTCTCCAGCTTCCAGCTGATCGGCGAGCAGCAACGCGGTGTGGTCCTGCGCTTCGGCCAGTTCCATCGCATCCTGCAGCCTGGCCCCAACTTCAAGCTGCCCTGGCCGCTGGAATCGGTCACCAAGGTCAATGCCACCGAGATCAAGACGTTCAGCAGCCAGGTGCCGGTCCTGACCCGCGACGAGAACATCGTCAACGTCTCGCTCAACGTCCAGTACCGCATCGATGATCCGCGCCTGTACCTGTTCGGCTCGGTCGATGCCGACCAGGTGCTGGAGCAGACCGCGCAGAGCGCGGTGCGTGAGCAGGTGGGTCGTGCCGACCTCAACAACGTGCTCAACAACCGTGGCCCGCTGGCCGTGGCCGCCGAAGAGCGCCTGCAGGCCTCGCTCGGCATCTACCGCACCGGTCTGTCGGTGACCGGCCTGACCCTGCCCGATGCCCGCCCGCCCGAGGAGGTCAAGCCGGCCTTTGACGAGGTCAACGGTGCCCAGCAGGTCAAGGAGCGTCTGATCAACGAAGCCCAGGCTTATGCGGCCAAGGTGGTCCCGGAAGCGCGCGGCCAGGCCTCGCGGGCCCGGACCACCGCTGAAGGCTACAAGCAGGCCGTGGTTGCCAAGGCCGAGGGTGATGCCGAGCGCTTCAGCCTGCTGCAGGCCCAGTACAAGGACGCCCCGGACGTCACCCGCAAGCGCCTGTGGCTGGAAACGGTGCAGACGGTGCTCTCGGAGAACCGCAAGATCATCGGCGGCGATGGCCGCCAGCTGATCTACGTGCCGATGCCGGGCGACACCCGCACCAGCACCAACGCCGCTCCGGCGGTGACCCCGGAAGTCATGCTGCCGTCGCTGCCTGCCAGCACGGCCGTGGATGGCGTTCGCAATCCGGAGCGTCCGACGACGCGCCCGACCGGTCGTGAGGAGGGCAGCCGATGAGAAGTTCACTGTGGATTGGTCTGGCCGTAGCGGTCCTGCTCGGCCTGCTGGGTTCGGTCTACGTGGTCCGTGAGGACCAGACCGCGATGGTGCTGAACCTGGGCAAGGTGGTCCGTGCGGACATCAAGCCGGGCCTGCACTTCAAGGTGCCGCTGGTGGAGACGGTGCGCGTGTTCGATCGCCGCTTCCAGGTGCTCGATACCGCCCCGGCGCGTTACTTCACCGCCGAGCAGAAGGACGTCAGCGTCGACTTCTTCGCCATCGGTTACATCTCCGACGTGCGCGCGTACTTCCGTGCGACCGGCGGCGATGCCCGCGTGGCCAACGCCCGTCTGGCCCCGATCATCACCGACTCGCTGCGCAACCAGATCAACTCGCGTTCGTTGCAGCAGCTGGTCTCCGGGGATCGCAGCGAACTGATCGCCAACCAGCTGACCGGCATCAACGAGTCGGTCAAGGCGCTCGGCATGCAGATCATCGACCTGCGCATCAAGCAGATCGACCTGCCGACCGACAGCCAGGTGATCAACGATGTGTACGAGCGCATGCGCGCCCAGCGCAAGCAGGAAGCAGCCAAGCTGCGCGCCGAGGGTGAAGAGCAGTCGCTGACCATCCGTGCCCAGGCCGACCGCGAGAGCACCGTGATCGTGGCCGAAGCCGAGCGCGACGCCCAGCAGCTGCGCGGTGCCGGCGATGCCGATGCCGCCCGCATCTACGGCAAGGCCGGCTCGGCCGACCCGTCGTTCTACGCCTTCTACCGCAGCCTGGAGGCCTACCGTGGATCCATGACCGACGGCAACGGCGTGATCGTGCTCGACAAGAACGACCCGTTCCTGCAGTACCTCAAGAGCGATCGCTGAGGCCGCAGGCGGTAGTCATCCACGGGGACCCGGTGCAGACCGGGTCCCCGTTTTGTTTGTGGAGATGTCATGAAAGATCTGTTCTCGGCGCTGTGCCTGGTCGCCGTGCTGGAAGGCCTGTTCCTGTTCGCCGCCCCGTTGGCCTGGAAGCGCATGGCCGAGCAGCTGTTGATGCTGCGCAGCAGCGCCCTGCGTGCGTGGGGCGGGGTGATCCTGCTGGCCGGCCTGACCACGCTCTGGTGGATCCGTCACGCATAGCGTCGGGCGTTGCCCGGCCCCTGACCCGGTAATGCCGGCCACTGGCCGGCTCCGCTCTGCCCCGCCTCTGACCGGGTAGTGCCGGCCGCTGGCCGGCTCCCAGCCATGGTCGGGAGCCGGCCAGCGGCCGGCACTACCCGATGGGCCCGTCCTGA
This sequence comes from Stenotrophomonas sp. BIO128-Bstrain, assembly GCF_030128875.1. Classification (NCBI taxonomy): domain Bacteria; kingdom Pseudomonadati; phylum Pseudomonadota; class Gammaproteobacteria; order Lysobacterales; family Lysobacteraceae; genus Stenotrophomonas; species Stenotrophomonas sp. BIO128-Bstrain. The sequence continues at coordinate 492,893 of NZ_CP124620.1, forward strand.
CCGGTTGCCAACACGGGCCGCCAGCAGGGTGGCACCTGCCCAGGGAAACCCGGATAATGCAAAAAAGCCGGACGGGCCTCCCCGTTCGGCTTTTTCCGTGTCTGGGCCTTCCATCGCCGGCCGCTCCCCGTTTGGAGCCGCCATCACCGCGCTGGCCAGCCCTGCCACGGTTTACCCGTCCGCGGCCCCGATGGCCGCAACATATGAGGAGCCCGTCATGGGTCAGTCTGTCGTAGTGCTTGGTGCCCAGTGGGGCGATGAAGGCAAGGGCAAGATCGTCGATCTGCTCACCGAGGAAATCGGTGCCGTAGTGCGTTTCCAGGGCGGCCACAACGCCGGCCACACCCTTGTCATCAATGGCAAGAAGACCGTGCTGCACCTGATCCCGTCGGGCATCCTGCGCGAAGACGCGCTGTGCCTGATCGGCAACGGCGTGGTGATCTCGCCGGCCGCGTTGCAGAAGGAAATCGCCGAGCTGGAAACCTCCGGCGTGGAAGTGCGTTCGCGCCTGAAGATCTCCCCGGCCGCGCCGCTGATCATGCCGTACCACATCGCCCTGGACCAGGCGCGCGAACGCGCTGCCGGCGGCAAGGCGATCGGCACCACCGGCCGTGGCATCGGCCCGGCGTATGAAGACAAGGTGGCGCGTCGCGGCATCCGCATCGCCGACCTGCATTACCCGGCCCAGCTGGAAGAACTCCTGCGCACCGCGCTGGATTACCACAACTTCGTGCTGACCAAGTACCTCAATACCGACGCGGTCGACTTCCAGAAGACCTACGACGAAGCACTGGCCTTCGGCGAATACGTCGAGCCGATGAAGTCCGACGTCGCCGGCATCCTGCACGACCTGCGCAAGCAGGGTAAGCGCGTGCTGTTCGAAGGCGCCCAGGGCGCACTGCTGGACATCGACCACGGCACCTACCCGTACGTCACCAGCTCCAACACCACCGTGGGTGGTGCACTGGCCGGTGCCGGCGTCGGCGCCGATGCGATCGACTACGTGCTGGGCATCGCCAAGGCCTACGCGACCCGCGTCGGCGGTGGCCCGTTCCCGACCGAGCTGGACGATGAAGTCGGCCAGGGCATCCGCGACCGCGGTGCCGAATACGGCGCTTCGACCGGCCGCCCGCGTCGCTGCGGCTGGATGGACATCGTCGCGCTCAAGCGCGCCGTGGCCATCAACGGCATCAGCGGCCTGTGCATCACCAAGCTGGACGTGCTCGACGGCATGGAGAAGCTGAAGGTCTGCATCGCCTACGAATACCGTGGCAAGCGTACCGAGTACGCGCCGCTGGACGCGCAGGGCTGGGAAGAATGCACGCCGGTGTACCTGGAGTTCCCGGGCTGGACCGAGAACACCCACGGCATCACCAACTGGGATGACCTGCCGCCGGCCGCCCGCGCTTACCTGCGCGCGCTGGAAGAGCTGGCCGGTTGCCCGGTCAGCATCGTCTCGACCGGCCCGGACCGCGACCACACCATGGTCCTGCAGGACCCGTTCGCCTGATCAGGCGCGGGCGTGCCGGGCATGCCCGGTAGTGCCTGAAGGTGCAGGAAAAGCCCCGCGAAAGCGGGGCTTTTTCGTGGCGGGGGCGCCTCAGCGCTGGCCGATGCCCATCCGCACTTCGGACAACTCCAGGTTGCCGTCCTGGTTCGCATCCAGCTGTTGGAAACGCATCTCCGAGGAGCGGCGCATCTCTTCGGCACTCAGTTCACCGTCACCATTCTGGTCGGCGATGCGTAGCCACTCGGTAGCGGAGAACTCACCGTCGCGTTGCGGTCCCAGTACCGCCTGTACTTCATCGACGCTCACGCGGTAGTTGTGATCCGCATCGACCAGACGGAAGAACGCGTCACCGTCATACTCATCACGGCTGACCTTGCCATCGCCATTGCGATCCAGCATCGCGAAGCGGTCCGATGCGGTGGCAGGCAGGTCCTGCGCCGCGGCAGCACCTGCTGCGAGTACGCCAGACAACGCGAGCAGGGCGATACGGGGCGCGGACATCGTCACGGTCTTCTCCAGAACGGGCAGGGCGTGCCGTCAGGGCCCAGTGTCCGCCGCGTGGATGACCACGACAACGGCAATTTCCCGCATTCGCGCCAGTAGTTTTACTGAGTGCGCCCGGGCAGCTGACCGCAACGTTCGCGCCCGCGCCATCGACACCATGGCATGCTGTGCAGCCACTCAACGAGACACCGGGGCGGCATGGAAACGGGAGATCAGGCGGGCATCGGCATGAGCAGCGCGAACCGCGCCCTGCATGCGGTGGTATCCGAGCTTGAAGCGCTGTTGCGCGGCGACGGCGAACGCCACTGGGCGGACTGGATGCGGCGCGTCATCACCCAGCTCGAGCAGGGCAATCCCGGCGCGCCGGAAAGCCTGCTGCGCGCCTACGGTGGCATGGGGTCTTTCAACGACCTCGCGCTTGGCCAGGATTACAGCAACGGCCACTTCCAGTGGAAGGCAGACGCTGGCGAGCTCAATGACCGCCTGGATGCGCTGCGCGGCCGTGCCTGGGAACTGGCGCGGGCGATCCGGGACGGTACCCCCGGCCCCCGTTGATCAGAGCGCCTGCTGACCTTTCAGCACCGGATAGGGGTTGATGGATTCGCCTTTCCACCACTGCTTTTCCGGGCCCAGTACGTGGATCTCGAAATGCAGGTGCGGCGCTTCGGGGCTGGCATTGCCGGTGCTGCCGACATAGCCGATCACCTCGCCACGCTTGATGGTCTTCTTCTCGGCCAGACCGTCGGCATAACGGTCCAGGTGCGCGTAGTAGTAGCAGTAGCGGCCGCTCGGCTCGAACTGGTACACGGTCAGCCCGCCCCGCACGCTGTCAAACAACTTTTCGACCGTCCCATCGGCAACCGCCAGCACCGGCGTGCCCTTTGGCGCAAGGATGTCGATCGCATCGTGCACGCGACCTTCGCTGCGTGCATCGGTGAAGGTGTCCTGCAGTTGCTCGGCACCGATGCCCTGCACCGGGAGCAGCAAGGCGCCGGCCGCGTTTGCCGGTGCCGGTGCGGCACCGCCCGCGTCAGGCGCGGGCGGTGTGGGCGTGGTCTGGATCGGTACCGGCGTCGGGGCCGGGGTGGCAGCAGGTGGCGGTGGCGCATCGAGTGCGGCGCGGGTGGAACTCGTGGCCGAGCCTATCTTGGCCGGCTCGGCGGCTCCCAGGCGGGCAGAGGGGCCAGGCCCCAGCAGCCAATACCCGACCACGCCGATGACCAGGCCCACCGCCAGCAGTCGCAGGATCTTCATCTGCTTACTCCTGCATCACGACCGGCACGGAGGCATCCACTGCGTCGGCCACCTGCAGCGCATCCCAGTTGGTCATGCGCACGCAGCCGTGCGATTCGGTCTTGCCGACGTGGCCGGGCTCCGGGGTGCCGTGCAGGCCGTAGTGCGGCTTGGAGATATCGATCCAGACCACGCCGACCGGGTTGTTCGGGCCGGGCGGCAGCACCGCTTTGCTGTCACCGGCCTTGGCGTCCCAGAACAGCTTGGGGTTGTAGTGGAAGGTCGGATCGCGCGAAATGCCCAGGATCTTCCACTTCCCGATCGGCAGCGGGTCATGCTTGCTGCCCGAGGAAACCGGGAACTGCGCATAGACCTTGCCGTCGGCATCGAACAGGCGCAGCGTCGAGTCGGATTTGTCGATCACCAGCTTGCTGGCCTTGGCCAACGGCGTGACGGAGATGTTCGGTACCTGGATCACACTGCCGGCCTTGCCCAGGTCCACGCCCGGGTTAAGGGTTTTGAGCAGTTCCGGCGAGGCATGGAAGCGTTCGCCCAGCGCCTCTTCCACCGAGCCGAAGCCGAGCGCTTTCAACTTGGCCTGTTCGGCCGGGCCCTTCGGCACGGGGTGGAACGGGCCGGCAACGTCCTCGGCGGTCAGCGTATAGCGCACCAAGGGCGGAGCGCTGTCCGGCTGCAGGGCCTTCCACGTCGCATCGTCCAGTTCGCCGGTGACCTTCAATCCTCGTGCAGCCTGGAAGCCGGAGACCGCGCGTTTCTGGTTCGAGCCGACTTCGCCATCGATCTGCCCCGGCGAGAAATGGGCACGATCCAGCAGCACCTGCGCGTGCAGATCAGAGCGGACGCCGGTCGCCACGGGTGTCTTGGCGGTGGCCGTGTCAGTGGGAGTGGGCGCGGGTGCCGTCTGTGCGACCGCCCAGCCGGAGGACGCTCCCAAGGCGAGCGCGAGCGCGGTGAGGCGGGCGATTCGGTGCAGGCGAAGGGACATCGGCAACTCCAGCGGGAACGTGTTTCCACCATGCCTGCCCGGTGTGCGCACTCGCCGTGAAAACCCTGACGCGCGGCTGAGTGGCGTACGGGAACCCGCCTACGGCGCGCCTAAGGTGAATCCATTCACAGCGTGATCACGGCAGTCGGTCAAGCCGCTGGCCCTGGCGCCGATACCAGCCCACCCCCCACGTTTTTGGATGTCTCATGAATTATCTGCGCAACGTCAGTGTTGTCTGGCGTCTAGGTATGGGTTTTGGCCTGTTGTTGCTGCTGGTGGCGGCCGTGGTGGCCACCGGCGCGACTGGCAGCGCCGTGCAGAAGCGCGCGATGCAGCAGGTGGTCGAGGTCAACGTGACCAAGGTGAGGCTGCTCTCGGACATGCTCGATGCCAACAACCAGATGATGGTCGTGCGCCGGGAGATGCTGATCCGCCAGGGCGACGGTCTGGCCGATGACGAAGCGCGCATCGCCGCGCTGGTCGCGCGCTATGAAGCCAGCTGGGCCGCCTACCTGGCGCTGCCCACGCAGCCCCAGGACAAGGCCATCGGCGAGGCCATCGCGGCGGCCCGCGCGGTGGCGCGTCCGCTCAACAAGCAGATGAGCGAACAGCTGCAGCAGGGCGATGTTGCCGGTGCGACGGCGCTCACCCTGGGCGCCGTGCAGCAGGCGGCCAATGGCTGGAACCAGGCGCTCAGCAATGGCGTGGTCTACGAGGAAAAGCAAAGCCGCCAGGCCGCTGCCGAGGCGATCCGGCTGGGTGAGCGGACCCTGCTGCAGCTGCTGGTGCTGGGGGCGATCGCGTTGGTGGTCGGCATCGCCGCCTCCGTGCTGATCGGCCGCAGCCTGACCGGTCCGCTCGCCCGCGCCGTCGGCCTGGCGAACCGCATGGCCAAGGGTGATCTGGCCGACGACGTCGATCTGGGCGGCCGCGATGAGATCACCCAGCTCGGCAACGCGATGGCCACGGTTCGGCAGAGCGTCCAGGGCGCCATCGCCGCGCAGCTGGACATGGCGCGTCAGCATGAAGCCGGGGCCATCAGCCATCGCATGGATGAGACGGCCTTCCCCGGTGATTTCGGGCGGATGATCCACGCCACGAACGCGTTGGTCGGTTCCCACGTCGCCGTCGAGTTCCACATGGTCGAGGTGATGCAGCGCTACGCGATCGGCGACCTCAGTCGCGACCTGGACAGCTACCCCGGCGAGAAGGCCGTGTTGACCACCACCATGGCCAACGTCAAGGACAGCCTGATGGCGATCAACCAGCAGATCGAGACGTTGGCCGCCGCCGCGCGTGCCGGTGACTTCTCGGTGCGCGGCAGCGAGCAGGCCTTCCAGTTCCAGTTCCGGGCCATGGTGGCCCAGCTCAACGGCATGATGGCCAGCTCACAGAGCAGCATCGCCGACCTGTCGCAGGTGCTGCGCGCGATCTCCACCGGCGACCTGACCGCGCGGATGGAGGGCCATTACGAGGGTGTCTTCGCGCAGATGCGCGACGATGCCACCGTGACCGCCGGGCAGTTGACCGGCATCGTGCGGCAGATCCAGGGCGCGGCCGGCAGCATCAACGATGCCGCGCAGGAACTGGCGGCTGGCCACAATGACCTGTCGCGCCGCACCGAGCAGCAGGCCGCCAATCTGGAGGAGGCGGCCGCGTCGATGGAAGAGCTGACCTCCACGGTCCGGCAGAACGCCGAACTGGCCAACCAGGCCGACCTTGAAGCCCATGCAGCCGGTGCCGCGGTCAAGGCGACCGAGCAGGCGATCGCGCAGGTGGCGGCGGTGATGAGCCAGATCGACCAGTCCTCGGCGCGCATCGCCGAGATCTCCTCGGTCATCGACGGCATCGCGTTCCAGACCAATATCCTGGCGCTGAACGCTGCGGTGGAAGCGGCCCGCGCCGGCGAGAACGGGCGCGGCTTCGCGGTCGTCGCCACCGAGGTCCGGACCCTGGCCCAGCGTGCCGGCACCGCGGCCAAGGAGATCAAGGAGCTGATCGACGACGCCAGCGCCAACGTCAGGACCGGGCTGAATGTCACGGTGCAGTCCGAAGCGGCGATCGCCCGCCTGACCCAGGCCAGTTCGCGCACCAACCAGCTGATGAGCGACATCGCCGCGGCGACCAAGGAACAGGCCGCGGGCATCGAGCAGGTCAACCAGGTGGTGGTGCAGATGGACCAGGTCACTCAGCAGAATGCGGCGCTGGTGGAAGAAGCCACGGCCGCCAGCCGCGCGCTGGAGCAGCAGGCGCACGCACTGACCGGGTCGGTGGCGGTGTTCACCCTGGAACCCGATGCCACGGCGCGGGTCCGGCCGGCGCCGTTGCAGGCGGCATGATCGTGCGGCCCGCCGGGTAAACCGGAACGCCCCGCGTCGGCGGGGCGTTGTGCCGGTCGAACCGGTCCGCCGGCGCACGCTGCCGGCGGACGGGCTCAGTCGTCGTTCTCTTCCGCCGCCTCGCGACCCTGCTGGCGGATCAGCGCTTCTTCGCGCGCATCGTTGATGGCATGGCGTACGCCATCCAGGTCGATGCTGCTTTCATCCTGTTCGAATTCGCCGGTCAGCACGCTGTCCGGCAGCAGGTCGCCGGCCTCGAACAGCGCCCACATCTCTTCGCCGTACCAGGTCTCCAGCAGTTCCGGCGCCCAGCGGCCCAGATAGGCGGTGAGGTTGTTGACGTCGCGCAGCAGCATCGTGCGCGCGGCGTTGTTGCCCGCCGCACTGACCACCTGTGGGAAATCGATCACCACCGGGCCTTCCGGGCCGACCAGCACGTTGTACGGCGACAGATCGCCGTGGATCAGGCCGCAGCACAGCATCCGCACCACCTGGCGGACCAGGATCTGGTGGAACTCGCGGGCCTGTTCAGGACTGAGCTCGACCTCGCCCAGGCGCGCGGCGGAATAGCCCTCGGCATCGGTGACCAGCTCCATCACCAGCACGCCGTGGAAGTAGCCGTACGGCTCGGGCACGCGCACGCCGGCATCGCGCAGCTGGTACAGCGCTTCGACCTCGGTGTTCTTCCAGGCCGCTTCCTGCTGCTTGCGGCCGTAATTGCTCGCCTTGCCCACGGCGCGCGCTTCGCGGCTGCCACGGACCTTGCGGCCTTCCTGGTACTGCACGCGCTGCTGGAAACTGCGCTGGGCCATGTCCTTGTAGACCTTGGCACAGCGCACGTCGTCGCCGCTGCGGACCACGTATACCGCTGCTTCCTTGCCGCTCTTGAGCGGGCGGAGCACTTCATCGATCACGCCGTCGTCGATCAGCGCCTGCAAGCCTTGGGGGGTCTTCACGGTATCTCGGGAATCGGCTGGCGCGGGGCCTGCCCTGGAGGGGGAGGGATTTTCGCATCTTCGGGCCGGGGGAGCCATCGACCCGGCCCGGCGCAGTGAGGTCGTTCAGCTGCGTGTACGTGCGCGACAGCTTGAAATCTGATTCACATCGGCGCGGCAGGCTGGGGCCACCTTCCAAGGAGTGTCGCCCATGATGCTGTCCCTGCTGCGCCGCACCGGTGCCGCCCTGGCCATGTTGCTGGCCGTTTCCACCGTGCATGCCCGCCCCGCGGCCACCGATACCGTGCTGATCGTGGTCAGCGGCGAAGGCCGCGACCAGGGCAAGACCCGTCCCGGCTTCGAGATGGACGAGTTCGCGCAGGCCTACCTGATCTTCCGCGACAACGGCCTGGCGGTGCAGGTCGCCAGCCCGCAAGGCGGACCGGTCGAGGCCGACAAGTTCAACGCCGAGGAGCCCTTCAACGCACGCGTCCTGGCCGATCCGGCCGCGGCCGCACTGCTGGCCGATACCCGCGCCACCGCGACCCTCAGTGCCGCCGACTATGCGGCGGTCTACGTGGTCGGTGGCAAGGGCGCGATGTTCGACCTGCCGGCCGACCCCGCGCTGCGGGGGCTGCTCGGCACGATGCACGACCGTGGCGCGGTGGTCGCGGCGGTCTGCCACGGCCCGGCCGCACTGGTGGACGTGCGGCTGGCGGACGGATCGCTGCTGGTCGCCGGGCGCCGCATGACCGGCTTCACCAATGCAGAGGAAGGGGTGTTCGGCAAGCGCTGGGCGAAGGAGTTTCCGTTCCTGCTGGAAACCGCGCTGCGCGAGCGTGGCGCGCGCTGGGAGCAGGCGCCGCTGATGATGCCCAAGCTGGTGGTGGACGGGCGCCTGATCACCGGGCAGAACCCCTATTCGACACCGGCCGTGGCCGAGGCGATCGTGCGGGCCACCGGCCGCACGCCGATCGCGCGCACGCCGTGGCGCGATGAGGCCAGCATGGCGCTGGTGCAGCGCCTGCTGGCCGGTGAAGGCGAGGCGGTCAAGCGCGAGCTGGCCAGCAACCGTACCGGCTATCACGATCAGCTGATCGGCGTGCTCGGCTACTACCAGCTGCAGGCCGCGCAGGACGATGCGGCTGTACGTGATGCGCTGTCGATCATGCAGCTGGCCGCCCCGTACATGAGCGAACCGCAGCTGCCGCTGGGCATCGCACAGGCGCATTGGCGGCTGGGCGAGGTGGCACAGGCGCGCACGGTACTCGGCAAACTGCTGGAAACCCACCCGGACATGGCCGAAGCTAAGCAGCTCAAGGACACGATCGAAGGCTGACCCATGGACGATGGCCTGCACATCCTGGTGATCGAGGACAACCCGGCGCTGCGCGCCGGCATGGCCACGCTGCTGGAAGCCCGCGGCCATCGCGTGGCCTTTGCCGCCGATGGCCGCAGTGGCCTGCAGATGGCATTGGAAGAGCCGCCGGATGTGCTGGTGCTGGACCTCACCCTTCCGGGCATGGATGGCCTGCGCGTATGCAGCCATCTGCGTGAGCAGGCCGACCGCCACATCCCGATCCTGATGCTGACCGCGCGCGACACGCTGGCCGACAAGCTGGTCGGCTTCCAGGCCGGTACCGATGATTACCTGGTCAAACCGTTCGCAGGCGAGGAACTGCTGGCGCGGTGCCTGGCCCTGGCCCATCGGCACGGCCGACGCGACGGGCATGTGCTGCGTATCGGATCTCTCGGCATCGACCGCCGCAGCGGGACCGTACACCGCGGTGAGCAGCCGATCGAGTTGCCGCAGACGGCCTACCGCCTGCTGGTGCTGCTCGCCGAAGCCTGGCCGCGTACGGTGACCCGCAGCGAGTTGATCCGGCGCCTCTGGGGCGATGAAGCACCGCCCTCGGATCCGCTGCGCTCGCATCTGTATCTGCTGCGACAGGGGCTGGACAAGCCCTTCGACCGACCGATGCTCAAGACCGTGCACGAGGTCGGCTTCAGGCTGGAGGCCGACACATGACGGCACGGGTGCATCGCCTGCGCAACCGGTTGATGCTGGCCTTCGCGGTGTTCGCGCTGGCGGTGGCCGGCCTGTTCGGCCTGTACGTGGCGGTGTTCGTGTACAGCGTCGAAGACCGGTTCTTCGACGCAATGCTTGAGCAGGAAGCGCAGCAGCAACTGGAGCAGCGGGCCGCAAGTGGGACCTGGTCGCCACCGCGCAATGCGTTCATGGCGGTCCATGACAGCCCTGCCAGCTTCCCCACGGATCTCAAGGCCGCCTTCGATGCTGAGCCGTGGCGCCGCGAGATCGGCGGCACCGAAGGGCGGCACTATCACCTGCGCGCGCTGCCGCCGGGCGGAGCCGGTACACCGGGATGGCTGGTCGCCGAGGTCAGCCAGCAGCTGGTGGTGCGGCCGATGCGCAGCCAGATTCTGGCGCTGCTGGCCTGGTCCGGGCTGGCCGTGGTGGTGGTCGCCATCCTGGCCGGCGCATGGCTGGCGCGACGGACCACGCGTCCCTTGTCGAAGCTGGCGGCGCTGGTCGACGGCATGGCGCCGGACAGGTTGCCGGTGGGGTTCGCCGGGGACTTCCCCGATGACGAGGTCGGCGTGCTCGCCCGCGGCCTGGACAATCTGAGCGGGCGCGTGCGTGCCTTCATTGCGCGCGAGCATGCCTTTACCCGTGATGCCAGCCATGAGCTGCGCACGCCCCTGGCGGTGATCCGCAGTGCCACCGAACAGCTGGCCAGCGAACCTGGCCTGTCCGGGGCCGGGCGGCGGCAGCTCGCGCATGTCCAGCATTCGGCGCGTCAACTCGAACAGACCGTCATCACCCTGCTGACACTGGCCCGCGAAGAGAACGTGGAACAGGACGCGACGCCACTGGCGGTGCTGCCGGTGCTGGAACAGGTGGTGGTCGAGCAGGCCGTGCTGTTGGAGGGCAAGCCGGTGGCGGTGCGGGTGGACGTGCCAGCCGACGTGAGTCTGCCGGTACCGGGGCCGGTGCTGCACATGCTGCTGGCCAATCTGGTCGGCAATGCGTTCGCGCATACCCGGGCGGGTGAGGTGTACATCGATGTGGCGGCTGGACGACTGCGCATCCGCAACACGGCGCCGGCAGGTGACCCTGACACGATCATGCAGCCATTCGCGAAAGGCGAGGGCAGCGCCGGCTTCGGGCTCGGCCTGGCGATCGTGCACCGGCTGTGCGACCGCTTCGCCATCGATCTGCGCATCGAGGGAACCGAGCACGCCACGGTCGCCAGTTTCAGCGTGCAGTAAGGCCGGTCCGCTTCCGTCCATCGCCAAAGTGCGCGATGCTCTGCCGAACGGGGGAGGGGCGCATGGGCAACAGGGACGAGGGCAGCATTCACGGCGATGTCCCGGCGGAGCAGACGCCGACCGATTGGTCGTTGCTGCCGGTCACGCACGGCAATGAGGACTCGATGGTGGCTGTGATCTGGCGCCTGCTGCGGCAGGAGCCGGCGTTGATGGTGAGTGGGGGCTACGTATTCCTGTCCGTGCTGGGGTTGTGGTCGAGCTACTTCTTCTATTTCAAGTTCCGGCTGTCGATCCTGGATTACCTGCAGGTCAGCGACTTCCTGGTGGCCGGGCTGCGTGATCCGGCCTACGTGCTGATCCTGCTGGTGGGCGCGTTGCTGGCAGTGCTGCTGGGCTGGCCGGAAACACTGCGGCGGCGCAATCCAGCCAAGGTGGCACGCCTGCGTGCGCGGCATTGGGGATGGCGGATGCTGTTCTCGGAGTCGCCGTGGATGAACTGGGAATTCTCCGGGCTGCGTCCGCTGACCGGCATGTGTATTGCGGTGGTCTGCTTCATGGCATTCGGCGCGGCGCTGTATGCGCTGAGCTCGGCCGAGAAGATCCGCGATGGCAGGGGCGGTACACCAGTGCAGGTCGTGCTCGGAGGTGACGCTGCAGCGCTGCCGGGCACCGCGAAACTGCTGGGATCCAGCAGTGCGTTCGTGTTCCTGTGGTGGCCGGAGCAACGGCGCGCCGAAGCCGTGCCGATCAGCGCGATCCGTCGGCTGCAGTCGTTGCCCTTGGCAGTGAAACCGGTAGCGCCCCGAACGGTCAACCCATCCAGGCCGTCCACCGCGCCAGCGCAGCGGTAAGCGCAACGGTAGGTGATCTGCCGCGTGCTGCTTCAGGCAGCACGCGGTAGATGCACGGTCGGCCCTGCGCGTATGTCAGGACTTGCCGGCCGCTCGCTTGCGGGCCCCGGTCGCTGCCGTCTTTTTCGCAGGCGCCCCGGAGGCGGTTTTCGAGGCCGGTTTGCCGGTGGCCTGCTTGGCGACGGTCTTCTTCGCCGCCTTCTTTACCGTTTTCTTGATCGCGGTTTTTGTCGTCGCTTTTTCAGCGGCCTGCGTCGCCGTCTTCTTTGCAGTCTTCTTGGTGGCCTTCCCGGGCGCTGCTTTCGCAGCGGCCTTCTTCGCAGCGGTTTTCTTTACCGCTGCCTTCTTCGTCGCCGCGGTCTTCGAGGTCTTCGTGGTTTTGGTGGCGGTCTTGTTCGCACTACCGCTCTTCTTCCCGCCACCATCCTGCTTGTTGACCGTGGCCCAGGCGATGCGCTCCGCAGCCGCTTCGCTGCGGCCCTGGTCTTTCTCGCTTTCCTCGATGTGCTCGGCGTTGCGCTTCTGCTTGTCGGTATAGCTGGATTTATCACCGCGCGGCATGGTCATGCTCCTGTCTGGTGACGAAGGTGGCGCCGCTCAGGAGAGCGTGCGCACCTTCGGTTCGCGGGCCCATTGCCGCGTAGCGGCGGCGGCAAGGAAGGCCTTGGCATCCTCGGCTTCCACCACCCCGGCATCGTTGCCGACACGCGCGATCTTCAACAGCGCCTGCGCGCCATCATCGGCGGCGATCGCCTTCAGGTGGACCCACGCATCGCTGACGAAATCGATTGCGGCCGATTCCTTGCCCAGCTTCTTTGCCGCCTCGGGGCTGAGTACGACGGCCACCGCATCGAAGACCACCGACGGCGTACCGGCCAGCTGGCCATCCGCCGCCAGCGTCTTGCCGTCACTGAGCCTGGCGCCACCGATCTTGGGCGCAACCAGCTTGACGCTGGCGCCGGCCTTGTCGGCCGCCTTGCGCAGGTTGGCGATCAGCGCCGCATCGGAGCCCTCGTCGAACAGGATGCCGATGCAGCGACCGGTCAGCAGGTCCTTGGTGCGGCCGATGATGCGCACTTCCGGCGCCTTCGGGAAATCCTGCGCCGGGGTCTGGGTGGCGGCCGGCTCGGGCAGGGCCGGCATCGCCAGACCATCGGCAACCCGCTTGGCCAGGGCCTCATCGATGTTGCGCAGATGGCTCACGGTGCGCTCGCGCACCTTGACCGTCTCCACCTTGGACAGCTCGAACACCAGCGCCGAGGCCAGATGGGCCTGTTCCGGTGCCTCCAGGCTGCGGAAGAACATACGGGCCTGGCTGTAGTGATCGGCGAAGCTGTCGGCCCGCACGCGCCCCTTGCGGCCGTCATCTGGTGCGGTGGCGTGGCTCGGGAAGCCATCGGCGGTCTCGCGCGGGCTGTCGCCCTGCAGCGAACTGGGATCGTAGGCGACCCGTCCCTTGGGGATGTTCATCTGCATGTGCCCGTCGCGCTGATGATTGGCGAAGGGGCACTTGGGCGCATTGACCGGAATCTGATGGAAGTTCGGGCCACCCAGGCGGCTGAGCTGGGTATCCAGGTAGGAGAACAGGCGGCCCTGCAGCAGCGGATCGTTGCTGAAGTCGATGCCCGGCGGCACGTTGGCCGGGCAGTAGGCGACCTGCTCGGTTTCGGCGAAGAAGTTGTCCGGCCAGCGGTCCAGCACCATGCGCCCGATCACGGTCAGCGGCACCAGCGACTCGGGAATGATTTTGGTCGAATCCAGATGGTCGAACGGGAAGGCCTCGGCCTGTTCCTCGGTGAACAGCTGTACCGCCAGTTCCCACTCGGGGAAGTTGCCGGTGGTGATCGCCTCGAACAGGTCACGGCGGTGGAAGTCGTTGTCCGCGCTCTGCAGCTTCACCGCCTCGTCCCACACGGTGGACTGGATGCCCAGCTTCGGCCGCCAGTGGAATTTGACGAAGGTCGACTCGCCGGCATCGTTGATCAGGCGGAAGCTGTGGATGCCGAAGCCCTCGATGGTGCGCAGCGAGCGCGGGATCGTGCGGTCGCTCATCGCCCACATGATCATGTGCATCGACTCGGGCATCAGCGAGACGAAGTCCCAGAAGGTGTCGTGCGCGCTGGCTGCCTGCGGGAATGCCCGGTCCGGCTCCATCTTCACCGCGTGGATCAGGTCGGGGAACTTGATCGCGTCCTGGATGAAGAACACCGGGATGTTGTTGCCGACCAGGTCCCAGTTGCCCTCCTTGGTATAGAACTTGACCGCGAAACCGCGCACGTCACGCGGGGTGTCGACCGACCCGGCGCCACCGGCCACGGTGGAGAAACGAGTGAACACCGGGGTGCGTACGCCCACTTCATTGAGGATCCGCGCCCGGGTGTACTCGCCAAGGGAGCGGGTCAGCTCGAAATAGCCGTGCGCCGCGCTGCCGCGGGCATGCACGATGCGCTCGGGGATGCGCTCGTGATCGAAGTGGGTGATCTTCTCGCGAAGGATGAAGTCTTCCAGCAGGGTCGGCCCGCGCGGGGTGGCGCGCAGCGAGTTCTGGTTGTCACCGACCGGAATGCCCTGGTTGGTGGTCAGCCCGGGGTGGCCGTTGCCCGCGCGCTGGTGCAGTTCATCCCCTTCGCCGCGGACATCGGTGGCGGGTGCGGGGGCGTTCTTCGTGCTTTTCTTGCTGGCGGCCATGAGGCGACTCCGGGAGCTGGCGGGAAGGGGGATCGCCTCACACTGGCGGGCCGGGCGTTAATCGAAGGTGCGAAAACACGACGCTGCTTGCACCCGCGCTTCACATGCGGCGCCCGGGCGCTGGGTGAGGCGCGCGCGGGCGGGTATCCTTGGGCGCGTCTTCTCCTGTGTTTCCCAGCCGCATGCGCGTTGAACCCGCCGACATCGAAGCCCTGTTTGATGCGATCCCCGACGTCCTGTTCTTCATGAAGGACTGCGACGGGCGGTATACGCATATCAACCAGACCATGCTGCGCCGGCTGGGCCTGAAGTCGCGCAAGGAGGTGATCGGGCGGACCGCGGCGGAGATCTATCCCACCGGCCTGGGGGCCGATTACGCCACCCAGGACGAGCAGGTGCTGGCCGGCAAGGTCATCGAGAACCTGATGGAACTCCATCTGTTCGCCAACCGCGAGCCGGGCTGGTGCCTGACCTGCAAGCGGCCGCTGCTGGTGGACGGGCAGATCCGCGGGTTGATCGGCATCTCGCGCGACCTCGGCCAGAAGGACAGCCTGGGCACCCAGTACGAACAGCTGCGCCTGGCCCTGGCCCATCTGAATGCGCATTACGCCGAGAACGTGCGCATGCAGACCCTGCTCGACATCACCGGCTTCTCGCTGTCCAAGCTGGAGCGCACCTTCCGCAAGGTGTTCCAGATGACCCCGCAGCAGGTGCTGACCCGGCTGCGCATCCAGATGGCGGTGCACCTGCTGCACGGCCCGGACAGCATTGCCAGCATCGGGCAGGCGTGTGGCTTCACCGACCAGAGTGCGTTCACCCGCAAGTTCAAGGCCGAGGTCGGGCTGTCGCCTCGGGCCTATCGCGCCCAGATCGGGGAGCGCGCCGCCGCCTGAGGCGGGGTGGGGCTTCCGGCCTATGCCGCCGCGCGGCCGACAGGGTATGGTGTCGCACTTGTTGCCCGCCAATCGATTCCGATGCCCGCATCCCAGACTCCGGCTCCTGCCACTCCGCCCGCCGATACCCGCCTCGGGCACGC
Organism: Stenotrophomonas sp. BIO128-Bstrain; assembly: GCF_030128875.1. NCBI lineage: Bacteria > Pseudomonadati > Pseudomonadota > Gammaproteobacteria > Lysobacterales > Lysobacteraceae > Stenotrophomonas > Stenotrophomonas sp. BIO128-Bstrain. The sequence goes on from NZ_CP124620.1 coordinate 508,286, forward strand.
GCTCAAGCCCCGCCAGCTGATCATGATGGGCCTGGGCAGCGCGATCGGCGCCGGCCTGTTCCTCGGCTCCGGCGTGGGCGTCCAGGCCGCCGGCCCGGCGGTCCTGCTGTCGTATCTGGTGGCCGGCGCACTGGTGATCATCGTGATGAACGCGCTGGGCGAAATGGCCGCAGCCAAGCCGACCAGCGGCGCGTTCTCGGTGTACGCCGCTGATGCCATGGGGGCCACTGCCGGTGCCACGGTGGGCTGGCTGTGGTGGGTGCAGCTGGTGATCGTGATCGCCGCTGAAGCGGTCGGTGCGGCTGGCCTGCTCGCCACGGTGTGGCCGGCGATCCCGGTGCCGATGGCTGCGCTGGCCTTCATGCTGTTCTTCACCGCGATCAACCTGCTCGGGGTGAAGAACTTCGGCGAGTTTGAATTCTGGTTCGCGATCCTGAAAGTGGCCGCGATCGTCGGCTTCATCCTGATCGGCGTGGCGCTGCTGATGGGCTGGCTGCCGGACGTGGCCTCGCCTGGCCTGCGCAACTTCACCGAGCACGGCGGTTTCATGCCCAAGGGCCTGGCCGGCATCGGCGCGGCGCTGCTGGTGGTGGTATTCGCCTTCGGCGGCACCGAGATCGTGGCGGTGGCGGCGGCGGAAACCGAAGATCCCGAGCGCAGCATCGCCCGCGCGATCCGCACCGTGGCCTGGCGCATCCTGGTGTTCTACATCGGCTCGCTGAGCGTGATCATCGCGGTGGTGCCGTGGACCAGCGAGGCCCTCCGTTCGCCGTTCGCCGCGGTGCTCGAAGCGGCCAAGATTCCTGGCGCGGCCACGGCGATCACGTTGATCGCGGTGATCGCGCTGCTGTCGGCGCTCAATGCCAATCTGTACGGCGCGTCGCGGATGATGTACTCGCTGGCCCAGCGTCGCGAGGCGCCGGCCGTGCTGGGCTGGACCGATCCGCGCCAGGTGCCGATCATCGCGGTGCTGGCCAGTGTGCTGTTCGGTTTTGCGGCGACGGTGATGGAGCTGCTGTTCCCGGACAAGGTACTGCCGGTACTGCTCAATATCGTCGGCTCGACCTGTCTGCTGGTGTGGACCATCTCGCTGCTGTCGCAGCTGATCCTGCGCCACCGTGCCAACCGCGACGGCACCCGCCTGCCGTTCCGCATGGCCGGCTATCCGTACCTCACGGTGATCGGCCTGGGGGTGCTGGCGCTGATCTTCGGCCTGCTGCTGTCCGAGTCGCACACGCGCCTGCAGTTCCTGTCGATGGCCGCGCTGACGGCGGTGATCGCCATCAGCAGCGAAGTCGCCCGCCGCGTGCGCGCCAGCCGCCGGGCCGACTGACCCCGGGCGGGTGGTAGGTGCCGACCGTTGGTCGGCACACCCCGCAAGGGCACGCAACAAAAAACGGCCCGCGCGATGCGGGCCGTTTTCATTCCAGATGCATGCCGATCAAGGTAGGTACCGACCGTTGGTCGGTACGCCTGTCAGGCATCGTGCCGACCAACGGTCGACACCTACACCTACACCTCCACGCCCTCGTCTTCCTTGTACGCATCGACCGGGATGCAGGCGCACATCACGTTCTTGTCGCCGTAGACGTTGTCCACGCGCGCCACCGGCGGCCAGTACTTCTGCTGGCGCAGGCTGGCCAGCGGGAAGGCCGCCAGTTCGCGCGGGTAGGCGTGGGCCCACTCGCTGGCCGAGACCGCCGTGGCGGTATGCGGGGCGTGCTTGAGGGGGTTGTCCTCGCGGTCCAGGCGGCCGTCTTCGATCGCAGCGATCTCTTCGCGGATCTGGATCATCGCGTTGATGAAGCGATCCAGTTCGTGCAGCGATTCGCTTTCGGTCGGCTCCACCATCAGCGTGCCGGCGACCGGGAAGCTCAGGGTCGGGGCGTGGAAGCCGAAGTCGATCAGGCGCTTGGCCACGTCCTCGGCGCCGATGCCGGAGGTCTTCTCCAGCGGACGCACGTCCAGGATGCACTCGTGCGCCACCAGGCCGTTGCGGCCGGTGTACAGGGTCTTGAAGTGCGGGGCCAGGCGCTTGGCGATGTAGTTGGCGTTGAGCAGCGCGACCTGGGTCGCCTTGCGCAGGCCGGCGGTGCCCATCAGCGTGATGTACATCCAGCTGATCGGCAGGATCGAGGCGCTGCCGAAGCTGGCCGCGCTGACCATGCCCACATCGCCTTCGCCGCCAAGCACCTTCGGCAGGAACGGAGCGAGGTGCGACTTGACCGCGCACGGGCCCACGCCCGGGCCGCCGCCGCCGTGCGGAATGCAGAAGGTCTTGTGCAGGTTCAGGTGCGACACGTCCGAGCCCCACTTGCCGGGCTTGGCCACGCCGACCAGGGCGTTCATGTTGGCGCCGTCGGTATACACCTGGCCGCCGTGCTTGTGCACGATCTCGCAGATTTCCACCACTTCTTCCTCGAACACGCCATGCGTGGAGGGATAGGTGATCATCAACGCGGCCAGACGGTCGCTGTACTTCTCCGCATTGACGCGGATGTCGTCCAGGTCCACGTTGCCGTTGGCATCGGTCTTGGTCACCACGACCTTCATGCCGCACATCTGTGCCGAGGCCGGGTTGGTGCCGTGCGCCGAATCCGGGATCAGGCAGACGTCGCGATGGCCTTCGCCGCGCGAGCGGTGGTAGGCGCGGATCGCCAGCAGGCCGGCGTACTCGCCCTGCGCGCCGGAGTTCGGCTGCAGGCTGACCGCGTCATAGCCGGTGCATTCCACCAGCATCGCTTCCAGGCCGTCGATCAGTTCCTTGTAGCCGGTGGCCTGGTCGGCCGGGGCCAGCGGATGGATGTTGGCGAACTCCGGCCAGGTCACCGGAATCATCTCGGCGGTGGCGTTGAGCTTCATGGTGCAGCTGCCCAGCGGGATCATGGTGCGATCCATCGCCAGGTCCTTGTCCGCCAGCGAACGCAGGTAACGCAGCAGTTCGTGCTCGCTGTGGTGAGTGTTGAACACCGGGTGGGTCAGGAATTCGCTGGTACGCACCAGGCCGGCCGGCAGCGCATCGGCGGTGGCGGCGTCGAGGGCATCGACATCCACCGTGGCACCGAACAGCTGGCCGAGCGCGACGATGTCGGCGCGGGTGGTGGTTTCATCCAGGCTGATGCCGACCGCGTCGCTGTCGATCGCGCGCAGGTTGATGCGCGCCGCGGCGGCCTTGGCGTGGATCGCCTTGGCATCGACATCCTTGACGTGCAGGGTGTCGAAGAAGTGCTCGCCCACGTTGACGCCGGCAGCGCGCAGCGCTCTGGCCAGGATCGCGGCCAGGCGATGGGTGCGGCGGGCGATGCGGGTCAGCCCTTCCGGACCGTGGTACACCGCATACATCGACGCCATCACCGCCAGCAGCACCTGGGCGGTACAGATGTTGGAGGTCGCCTTCTCGCGGCGGATGTGCTGCTCGCGGGTCTGCAGGGTCAGGCGGTAGGCGGCATTGCCCTGCGCATCGACCGAGACACCGATCAGGCGGCCCGGCATCGAGCGCTTGTACGCATCGCGGCAGGCCATGAAGGCGGCATGCGGGCCGCCGAAGCCGAACGGCACGCCGAAGCGCTGCGAGTTGCCGACCACGATGTCCGCGCCCCATTCGCCGGGGGCGGCGATCAGGGTCAGTGCGAGCAGGTCGGTGGCCACCGCGACCAGGCCGCCGCGCGCATGCACGGCATCGGCCAGCGCCTTGTAGTCGCCGATATGGCCGAAGGTGTCCGGGTACTGCAGCAGCACGCCGTAGGCTTCGGCTTCCATCGCCTCGGCCGGGGTGCCCACGCGCAGCACGATGCCCATCGGCTCGGCGCGGGTGCGCAGCAGTTCCAGCGTCTGCGGGTGCACCGCGTCGTGCACGAAGAAGGTATCGGACTTGCTCTTGGCCGAGCGCTTGGCCAGCGTCATCGCTTCGGCGGCGGCGGTGGCTTCATCGAGCAGCGAGGCGTTGGCGATCTCCATGCCGGTCAGGTCGGCGCACAGGGTCTGGAAGTTGATCAGCGCTTCCATGCGGCCCTGCGAGATCTCAGCCTGGTACGGGGTGTAGGCGGTGTACCACGCCGGGTTTTCCAGCACGTTGCGCAGGATGACGTTCGGGGTGAGCGTGCCGTAGTAGCCCTGGCCGATGAAGGTGCGGAACACCTGGTTCTTGTCGGCGATGGCGCGGATCTTGGCCAGTGCCTGCACTTCGGTCAGCGACTCGGGCAGGTCCAGCGGGGCCGGCGACTTGATCCCGGCCGGGACGATCGCATCGGTCAGCGCGTCCAGCGAGGCGTGGCCGACCACGTCGAGCATCTGCGCGATTTCGGCATCGTTGGGGCCGATGTGGCGTTCGACGAACGCGTGGCTGTGTTCAAGCTCGCGCAGGGAGGGGGTGTTCTGGGACATGGCTGGCATCTCGGAGAGTGGGCACGCACGTTCGGAAGGCGGCCGGGCCAGGGCGCGTCGCGGGCGACAGCGATCCACCGGACCTTGCGGTCTTCCTGGGTGCCCCTCTGTCCTTTTGCCTGAGAGTTTAAAAGCGCGCATCGGCGTGCTTCGTGCCCCTTCGGCGCCGGCACTCGCCGGTCTCTCCAGAGTTTTGGTACGGGTGGTATCGGGCCTGAGCGATTACGGGCGTTGCGCCTTCGGCAGCGGGTGCTTCAAAACAAAGCGCCGCTTCTCCCACCATGTAGCCCGGCGATTATAGCCCAGCGCTTTGGGCCGCTGGGCCTTTCCCGCACATGAATACGAGGCCGCGCAGGCACGCAAAGTCCGGCCCGGGCATGGTGCCGGCCGTGACAAAGGCCTATGATCACCGGATCCTCGTATTCATCTGGCGCCGCCCGTCCGGGCTGGCGCCCGCCGTGCATTGCGCATGGCCGCTGACGGAAGCCCGCATGACGCCCGCCTCGCCCTCGACCCGCCGCCTGGCCCTGCTGCTCGCAGGCCTGGCGATGTTCGGTCCGTTCTCGATCGACACCATTTTCCCGGCGTTCCTGCTGCTGGGCGACCGCATGCAGGTGGACCAGGTCGCGGTGCAGCAGACCATCAGCGTGTACCTGCTGTTCTACGGGCTGATGAGCCTGGCGCACGGCCCGCTGTCCGATGCGTTCGGGCGCAAGCGGGTGATCATCGGCGGGCTGGTGCTGTTCATCGCCGCCTCGATCGGCTGCGCGCTGTCGCGCGACATGACCACGCTGCTGGTGTTCCGCGCGCTGCAGGGCGTTACCGCCGGGGTCGGGGTGATCGTCGGCCGCGCGGTGATCCGTGACCTGTACCACGGGGCCGACGCACAGCGGCTGATGAGCCAGGTGTCGATGATCTTCGGCGTGGCCCCCGCGATCGCGCCGATCATCGGCGGCTGGATCCTGCTCGGCGGGGGCGACTGGCCGCTGATTTTCTGGTTCCTGGTGCTGTTCGGCGTGGTGCTGCTGCTGGCCACCGGCAAGTGGCTGCCCGAAACCCATCCGGTCGAGGCCCGCACGCCGCTGTCGATGCGCGCGCTGCTGCGCAGCTATGCCCGCATGGGCTCCAACCCGCGCCTGCTCCGTCTGGCCGCGGCCGGCGCCTTCAACTTCTCCGGCATCTTCCTGTACATCGCGTCCGCGCCGGTGTTCGTGATGCAGCATCTGCAACTGGGCGAGGGCGGCTTTGCGTGGTTGTTCATCCCCACCATCGGCGGCATGACCATGGGCTCGTTCCTGTCCGGTCGGATGGCGGGCCGGCTCACCGCGCAGCGGCAGATCGCGATCGGTTTCGGGCTGTGTGCGGTCTCGGCGCTGTTGAACGTCGGTTACGTGGTGTCGGTGCCGCAGATCGCGCTGCCGTGGGCAGTGATGCCGATCTTCCTTGGCGGTGTCGGCATGGCGCTGATCTTCCCGATCCTGGCGCTGGCCGTGCTGGACATGTATCCGCATCAGCGCGGCCTGGCCTCGTCCATGCAGATGTTCATCCAGCTGATGATCAACACCGTGGTGGCCGGCGTGGTCTCGCCGATGCTCAGCAGCAACCCGCTGCATCTGGCCCTGGGCTACGCAGGCTTCTTCGCCATCGGCGGCAGCTTCTGGTACTGGGAGCGGCACTGCGAACGCCGCCGCGACCTGCTCACGCCGATCGAGTGAGCCACACGCACGCCCCGCCTGCACAGAATGCAGGCGTGGCGCCGTTGTCTACGCCTCGCCGCGGCGTATCCTGTTCGCTCGCCAGCCAGTTCGTGCATCACGACAGCCACTTCGCTCCCCTGCGGACCCCATGTCCGCCGCAACCCAGGGTGATTGCATGGCTGCACAGCAGACCTACCGCCTGTTCGACGTCGCGCTGAAGCAGCGCACGGTTCTCTCCCCCTCGCTGATCCGCATGGTCTTCGCCGCGCCCGACGTGGCCAACATGAAGACCGAGGGACCGGACCAGCGCATCAAAGTGTTCTTCCCATTGCCCGGCCAGGCAGCACCGGAGGTGCCGCAAGGCGAGGACTGGTACGCACGTTATCGCGCGCTGCCCGATACCGAGCGTGCGCCGATGCGCACCTACACCCTCCGCGCGCTGCGCCCGGACGCCGGCGAGGTCGATGTCGATTTCGTGCTGCATGGCCCGACCGGGCCCGCCTCGCGCTGGGCCATGCAGGCGCGCGTCGGTGATCGGGTCGGCCTGCTGGCGCCGGACGCGCAGGTCGAGGCCAGCAGCGAGGGCTACGAGTGGAAGCCGCCGGCGCAGGTGAAGCGGGTGCTGCTGGTCGCCGACGACACCGCGCTGCCAGCCGTGGCCGGCATTCTGGAGGCGCTGGCCCAGTGGCCGCAGCCGCCGGAAGTGCAGGCCTTCCTGGAGGTCGAGCACGAGGCGGATGTGCTGCCGCTGCAGGCACCGCATGGTGCGCAGTTGTTCTGGCTCGCGCGCGAGGGCGCCGCGCATGGCCAGCGGCTGCAGGACGCGGTGCGGGCGCGGATCGGCCCGTCGGGCATCGGTGGCGGTGAGCAGCCCCTGGCCGAGATCGACATCGACCAGGACATCCTGTGGGAGCAGGCCAGCGCCGAGCAGGACGGGCTGTATGCCTGGGTCGCTGGCGAAGCCGGGGCAGTCATGGCGATCCGCCGGCATCTGGTGAAGACATGCGGGATCGACCGTCGGGCCATCACGTTCATGGGCTATTGGCGGCACGGAAAAGTCCTCGATTGAGCTGGCCACGCAGGCTCCAGGACGGGCCCGCCAAGGCCCGTGCGGTATCCTTGGCGCTTTGCCGCAGTCCGGATTTCCCCATGTCGACCACCTCCAAACTGCGCCGCGACATCCGCCGGCGCCGCGAAACCCAGGCCGCCAACCGCGAGCAGGCCAACGCCACGCCGGTTGAGCCGCATGCCGAGCTGCGTGACCAGCAGCGCACGCTGCTGGCCGGTATCGTCCGCCGCGATGGCGAGTGGGTGCTGGGCATGGATGGCCGCATTGCCGGCCAGACCCCCAGCGCGGCGCGGGTGCTGGCCCTGATCATGCAGGCTGCCGAACTGCACGAACGCCAGGGCACCCCGGTGCGCCTGGTGTACTCGGATGCGCTCAAGGACGCCGCACATGCCGAGGCCAAGGCCGATGGCATGGACTTCGAGCAGTTCAAGGTGGAACTGGCCGCGAGCCTGAAGCCGCGTGCCCGCCAGGGGGATGCGCCGGCCGAGTGATGGCGCTACCGCACAGGGCCTGCTGCTGGTCGGCGGCGCGTTGCCCGGCAAAGCGCACCGATCGGTTCCCATGAAAAAGCCGACCCCAAGGGCCGGCTTTTTCGTTTGCCATGGTGCGCGGACCAGCGGCCAGCGCGACCGGTCAGTGGGCCGCAGGTGCGGTTGCGGCCGGCGCCGCCGCAGCGGTAGCCGCCGGCACCTGCCAGCCACACATCTGGCCCTGGTTCTGCTGCTTGAGCCATTCGTTGACCGGGGTGAAGTACTCGATCATCGGGCCGGCATCGAGCTTGTCGCCACCGGTGATCTCCTTCAGCGTGGCCTGCCACGGCTGGCTGGCACCCTTGCTCAGCATGGCCCAGAACTTCTGGCCGGCTTCCTTGTTGCCGTAGAAGCTGCACTGGTGCAGCGGACCCTTGTAACCGGAGGCATCGCACAGGCCCTTGTAGAACTGGAACTGCAGGATGCGCGCCAGGAAGTAGCGGGTATACGGGGTGTTGCCCGGCACGTGGTACTTGGCGCCCGCGTCGAAGAATTCCTCACCGCGCGCGGTGGCCGGCGCCACGCCCTGATACTTTGCCTTCAGGTCCCACCATGCCTGGTTGTAGTGGTCCGGCGTGATCGAGCCGTCGAACACGCCCCAGCGCCAGCGGTCGATCATCAGGCCGAACGGCAGGAACGACACGCCGCTCAGGGCCATGCGCATCTGCGCGTTGATGGTCGCCTCACGGCTTTCCTGCGGGGTGTCGACCAGGCCGATCGAGTTGAGGTACTGCGGGGTCATCGCCAGCACGATGGTGTCGCCGATCGCTTCGTGGAAGCCATCGTTGGCACCGCCCTGGAACAACGGCGGCAGCGGGTTGTAGGCCAGGTCGTAATAGATGTGGCCCAGCTCGTGGTAGATCGTGGTGAAGTTCTCTTCGTTGGGCTTGATGCACATCTTGGTGCGCACGTCGCCGTCCATGTTCATGTCCCACGCGCTGGCGTGGCAGACCACGTCACGGTCCAGCGGCTTGATGAACTGGGTCTTGTCCCAGTACGACTTGGGCAGGGCCGGCATCCCGAGCGAGACGTAGAAGTCCTGCGCGCGCTCGGTCATCTGCTTGGCGGTACGCAGTTCGGCCTCACGCTGCGCCTTGTACAGCGCTTCCACGTTCGCGCCGCTGCCGGCCTTGGCCAGGGCACCACTCAGGTTGCTCTGGTACTGCTTTTCCAGCGCGGCGGTGATGTCCAGGTTGCCGGCACCGGGATACGGTTCCAGCTGGTCCCACAGATTGGACCAGTCCTGCTGCCACATGTTGCCGGTCAGGTGTGCGGCGATCAGGCCACCGTTGACCTCGGCCTTGTCCTTGCCGTACGTGCCGTCGAGCTTGGTGCGCGCGTAGCAGTGAAGCTGCTCGTACATCGGCTTGACCTGGTCCCACAGCCGGTCGGTTTCCGGGCCGATCTGGTCGGCGGGCATGTCATAGCCGCTGCGCCACATCTGGCCGGCATCGGCGAAGCCCATTTCCTTGGCGCCTTCGTTGACCAGGCTGACGAAGCGCTCGTAGTCGGCGCGCATCGGCTTGGTGGTGCCATGCCAGCCCTGCCAGGCGTCGAGCTGCTCGTCGTAGTCGCGGCTGCGCGCGAGCACCTGTTCCAGATCGCCCAGCTGGCGGCAGCTCTGCGGGTTGGCCTCGTCGGTGCAGTACTTGCCGGAGCCGTAGGCGCCCTCCATGCGGCTGGCGATGCGGGTCAGCTCGGAGAGCTTGGCCGGGTCGCGCGGGGCGGGCATGGAGGTCATCAGCTTGAGCAGGTGGATCTGGCGCTTGGTGTCTTCGCTCATGGGCTGGCCGTCGTACTGGCCGGTCTGGGCGATCCAGCCGTTGAGGACGGTGAGCCAGCGTTCATTGGCCTTGGCCGCGACGCGCTCGGAATCGTCGTTGATGTAGGTCGACGACAGCCACTGCGCCGAGGTCATTTCCGGGTACATGGCCTTGTACTCGGCGTTGACGCGGGCGATGAACTGGTCCGCGGTTTCCTTGGACTGGGTGGTGCCCGTGGCCGGTGCATCGGCGGGGGACGGTTCCTTCTGGCAGGCCGCCAGCGTCAGTGCGGCAGCACTGACTGCCAGGGCCAGCAGGAGCGGGCGGTGGTTCACGGGCACATCCTTGGGTGGTGTCAGACCGGCGAAGGCTAGTGAAGCGCCGGGCGCACCGCAAGGGGCAGGGCAGCAGAGGCGGTTCGATTGGCACCGCCAACGTCAACGTCAAGGTCAACGGCGATGCGTCCGTGCTCCGTGAGGCGGGGCGGTGCGCATGGGACTAGCCTGCTTATGCCTCGCACCCAGCAAACAGATCCCGGCCACGCTCATACACCGAGGTCTTGACCTGCATCAGCCCCAATACCGAGGGGAACAGATTGTCGTGGTCGGTGTACTTGCCCGCGCGCTCCCGCACGCAGGCCAGGTTGAGCCCGCGGTTGGCCGCGAAGGAAGGGGAGAACCACATCGTCATCGGCACGCGGGTCTGTTCCTGCGGGGCGATCGCGTACGGCACCCCGTGCAGGTACAGGCCCTTCTCGCCCAGCGACTCGCCGTGATCGGAAAGGTAGATCATCGCGGTGTCGTAGTCGTCCATGCCCTTCAGCGTGCCGATCGTGCGCGACAGCAGGTGATCGGTGTAGAGCAGCGCGTTGTCGTAACTGTTGGTGATCTGCGCGCGGCTGCACTTGCCCAGGTCCGGGGTGTCGCAGGTGGGGGTGAAGCGGCGGAAGCGCGCCGGGTAGCGTTCGAAGTAGCTCGGGCCGTGGTTGCCCAGTTGATGCAGCACCACCACGCGGTCGCCGGGCCTGGCGCGGACCTGGGCGGCCAGATCGTCGATCAGGATCTCGTCCATGCAGCGCCCGTTGGCGCACAGGGTCGGGTGCTTGGCATCATCCAGCGGCTGCATTTGCAGGCCCTCGCACACGCCCTTGCATCCGGACTGGTTGTCACGCCACAGCGTGGCGATGCCGGCGTGATCCAGCACGTGCAGCAGCGACTGGTGCGCGCGGATCTTTTTCTCGTCGTAGTCGTGGCGTCCGTAGGGCGAGAACAGGCAGGGCAGGGAGACTTCAGTGCTGGTGCCACACGAATGCATGTCGGGGAAATTGATCACCCCGGCCTGGGCCAGCTCCGGCGTGGTCTGCTTGGCATAGCCGTTGAGGCCCCAGTTCTGCGCGCGTGCGGTTTCGCCCATCACGATCACCAGCAGGCGCGGGCGGCTGCCGGCTGCACGCGGGGTGGCCTTGGCATCGGTGCCGATCGGCAGTTTCGCGGCGCGCTGGATCGGGTTGTCGCCGCGCAGCGCCTTGGGCAGGCCGAGCAGGAAGTTGCCCGGCGTGGCCAGATAGCGCACCTCGCGCTGGTTGCGCATCAGCGAGGACATCTCCTGGAAGGACAGCATCGCCCCGCCAAAGGCGATCAGCGCCGACAGCAGCAGGAAACCGAGGCGCCACAGCAGCGCCCTGCCCAGCGTGCGTCGGCGCAGCTGCACGCGCCACAGCAGCAGCATCGGCGCCAGGGCCAACAGCAGCAGGGGCGCGATCAAGGTGGGCGTGATCAGCTCGCGGCTTTCCTTGTGGTCGGTGGCCAGCACGTTGCGCAGCATGTCCGCATCCAGATAGATGTGGTAACTGCTCATGTAGTGCGCGGCCAGCGCCGTACCGATCAGCAGCACGCTGAGCACCACCTTGGCGTTCCAGCGCCACACCAGCAGCCCCATCAGCAGACAGTGCGCGCCGACCAGGAACAGCAACAGCGAGACGGCGAAGCCGATGCTGCCCGGGTGCGTGGCCATCGCGCTGTGCCAGAACAGGCCATTGCAGGCCACCGCGAAGAAGATGCTGGTGAGCAGGATCAGGGTTTCGGTGGTGCACTGCGGCCGCCAGGCACGCAGGGTGGCCAACGCCGACAAGCGCGTGGCGCGCGGAAGGGTGGTGCTCATGCCACTTCTCCCTGCGCGATGCCTGGTGACGTGCCGCGTTCGCGCAGCCGCACCGGTTCGATCAGCAGATACAGGCCAAGCGAAACCGTCCAGCAGATGGCCAGCGTCCACAGGTCATGCGACAGGAAATGCGCACCGCGCAGCTGCTGCGAGACGCCGAACACGCCGCCAGCCAGCAGGCCGACGGCCAGGCCGCGCCAGCGCCAGGCCGGGTGCACCATCAGCGCGAAGAAGTACAGGCTGACCCACGCAAACCCCGCGCTGGAATGCCCGCCTGGAAAGCACACCCCACGCGGCATCCCGGGTGGGCGTGTTGCGAACAAGCCGATGAACTGCCGGGTGCCGCCATAGCGGGCCAGATCCCACGGGCAATCCATGTTGGTCAGCGACTTGAGCAGCGAGACCACGCCGGTGCCCAGCGCGACGGCCAGCACCAGATACAGCAGCGGCCAGCGCCATGCGGGTGCGCGCTCGGTGCGCCAGGCGTGGAAGCACAGCACGATCGCGACCAGCGCCGCGACACTGCTGGTCCACTTGCCGGCCTGGTGGATCAGGTGGGTGGTGACCCAGGCGTTCTGCAGCGCCCACTGCTGCCCTTCGAGTCGATAGAGGCGATCGGCCAGCCACTGGTCGCCACCGGCGCCCATCAGCATCGCGCTGGCGAGCAGCGCCAGCGCCAGCGGTACCCAGAGGTGGCCGCGGAGGAAGCGTGGGGTGACCGCGGTGGCCGACGTGGATGAAAGGGCAACGCTGGACGCTGGGAACATGGACAAAGGGGCCGGCGGGAGATTCCGGCGCCATGGTCGTCAGCGCAGTGTCGGAGACCGGTCGGAGCGATGTTGGCCGCTGGTTAAGCGCGGCCTGCCGTTCAGTCTTCCTCGTCCTGCGCGGTGTCGGTGGCCGTGACGGCGGCATGGCAGTCGGCCTGCCAGGCAGTACCCGGGAACAACAGCCACCGGTTGCGGTTGGCGCTGCCGATCTCGATCACCGCCGCCGGGTCCACGCAGGGACTGATCGCTTCATCGAGCACCAGCAGCCAGCGCTGGCGCGGCGCCTGTGACAGCCACGGCCCTGCGGCCTGCCATTGCTGGTCCCACGGGGTCTTGAAGCCGAAATCGGTCACCGGGCGGTCGGCCTGCAGCAGGTTCTGTTCGCGCCAGGCGACCACGCCGAGCTCGGCCTCCGGCCCGATCCGCAGGCCGACGCGCTGCATCACCGCCGAGGCGGAGCTGTACGGGTCCAGGGTCGGCATCAGCACCCAGCCGTACAGATTCCAGAGCAGGAAGGCCGCCGCGACCACCAGCACGCCTGCCCGGCGCTGGCGCCACCACAGGGCCAGCGCCAGCAACACCACGCCGAAGGCGATCAGCCAGCCGCCAAGCACGGGCAGCAGCGTATCGGGCATCGCGCGCCGCGCCAGCTGCACGTGCGCCCATTCGCTGGCCGACCACAGCTGGGTGCCGACATACAGCGCCGCCACGCCGAGGACGGCGACATAGGCCCACAGCAGCCAGCGCAGCCCGGCCCGGCGCAGCAGCCCGGGCAGCAGCGGGGCGGCGGCCAGGCACAACGCGGGCAGCATCGGGAAGATGTAGACCTCCCGCTTGCCCGGGCTGGCACTGAAGAACACCAGCACCAGCAGGGCCCAGCCCAGCAGCAGCCACCAGCGTCCATCCAGCCGCTTGAGGCGGCGCCACCATGCCGGAACCAGGGCGGGCAGCAGCAGGCTGCCCGGCAGCCACAAGGTCGCCATGACCTGCAGGTAGTACCAGGCCGGCTTCACGTGGTGCCAGGCGTTCGCGTAGCGGATGCCGGTCTGCTTGAACAGCAGCTCGCGCGCATAGGCGTGCAGGGCCGGGTCGGCCGAGTGCAGCAGCGCCACGCCCAGCGGCGCCAGCCACACCGCCGTGCCGAGCAGGAAGGCCGGCAGCAGCCACCACAGGTCGCGGGCAGTGCCGGCCGGCAGCCTGGCGCCGCGCACGCGCCAGCGCCAGGCGGCGAACGGCAGCAGCACCAGCAGCGGCAGGAAGCCCACGCCCTTGGTCACCGTGCCCAGCCCGGCGGCGAAGCCGGCCAGCCACAGCGCGGGCCGGTTGCGGCCTTCCAGCAGGTGGCGCAGCAATCCCCACAGCGACAGGGTGGTCATCGCCACGAGCACCATGTCGATCTGCGCCCGCTTGGCCATCAGGCCGAACTGCAGGCAGCTGAACAAGGCGAGCATCGCCCACCAGCCAACACGCCGGTTCCACAACCGCCGGCCCAGGTCCCAGGTCAGCCAGAGTGTCAGCAGAGCGGCAAGCAGCGAAGGCACCAGGAAGGCGATTGTCCAGCCGCCGAACAGCTGGTGGCTGGCGGCCTGCAGCCACATGAACACCGGCGGTTTTTCCGCGTACAGTTCGCTGCCACGGTGAGGCAGCAGCCATTGCCCGGAGGCGACCATGGCCCGTGCAGCCAGCACGAAACGGGGTTCATCGGGCGGGGAGGGCTGGCGCAGGCCGATGCCCGCCGCCAGGGCCAGCAACAGGGCAAGGCAGACCAGCACACGCGGCCAGCGCCGCAGGAAGAAGGATTCGGTCACGCCAGGCTCTTTGGCAAAACGGCCACTGTCTCCCCGACAGCGTAGGAAAAGCGTCGTAACCACCCCCATTGCGACCGGATTCCGACATGGTTCCCGCTACCATGCGCCCAACCGGTCAAGAGAGTCTCCCATGCGGCTGCTGGTCATTGAAGACAACCGTCAGCTGGTTGCCAATCTATTCGATTATTTCGAATCGCGGGGCCATGTACTGGACGTCGCACCCGATGGCGTGACCGGCCTGCACCTGGCCGTGTCGCAGCCCTATGACGCCCTGATCCTGGACTGGATGCTGCCGCGCATGGAAGGGCCCGAAGTGCTGCGCCGGCTGCGTGCCGACCACGGCTCGGAAGTGCCGGTGATCATGCTCACCGCGCGCGACGAACTCCCCGACAAGATCGCCGGCTTCCGCGCCGGCGCCGACGACTACCTGACCAAACCCTTCGCACTGCCCGAGCTGGAAGTCCGGCTGGAAGCGCTGATGGTGCGCGCCAAGGGGCGCAACCCGCGCAAGGTGCTGGAAGTGGCCGACCTCAAGCTGGATCTGGCCACCCTGGAGGCGCAACGCGACGGCAAGCCGCTGCACCTGTATCCGGCCTGCCGCAAGCTGCTGGAGGTGCTGATGCGCGCCAGCCCCGGCGCGGTGACCCGCCAGCAGCTGGAATTCGCACTGTGGGGTGACGAGCTGCCCGACGGGGATCTGCTGCGCTCGCACGTGTACGAACTGCGCCGCAGCGTGGATGGCCCGTTCCAGCAGAAGCTGATCCACACCTTGCCGCGGGTCGGTTACCGCCTCGGCGTTTCCGCGGCGGGCGGTGCAGATGAAGTGGCGTAAGCGCCCGCCCACGCCATCGCCGATGCACCGGCGCATGGTGTGGTGGCTGCTGGGCTACCTGGCGCTGATTTCGCTGGCGGTGTTCAGCGTGGGCAACTACGTGCACGAACACGCCGAACACTCGGCATGGCGGGCGCTGCTCAACTCCGAGCTGGACAGCATCGTCAACCACATCGAACACGAGCCGCACTACCGCTGGCAGGATTCGGACACGCTGCGGCTGTTCTACATCAACGGCAGCCCGACGGTGCCGGACAGCCTGCGCACGCTGCACCCGGGGCTGCACGACGGCGTGGAGGTCAACGGCCGCGCCAGCGCGGTGATGGTGCGTGAAACCACCCAGCTTGGGCGCTTGGCGCTGGTGCTGGACATCAACGATTTCCACGAGCTGGAGCAGTTCGCCACGCGCTGGGTGCTGCTGGCCGGCGTGCTGATGATCATCGTGACCGTGCTGATGGCCTCCTTCGGCGTCGGGCGGCTGGTGCGGCCGCTGAGCTCGCTGGCACGGCGCATCGACGATCTGCACCCGGGGGTGCCCGGGCAACGGGTGGAGGTGGACCCGCGCGCCAGCTCCGAGCTGTACGTGATCGCCAACGCGCTCAACGACTACCTGGCGCGCAACGAACAGTTCGTCGAGCGCGAGCGGGTCTTCATCAGCACCGCCAGCCACGAACTGCGTACGCCGATCGCGGTGATCACCGGGGCCTCGGAACTGGCGCTGGGCCAGCCGGACATTCCAGAGCGTGTGCGCCAGCAGATGCAGCGTGTGCACCGCACGGCCCAGGGGGTAGAGCAGCTGATCCAGCTGCTGCTGGTGCTCGCACGCGACCCGGCCCGGCTGGCCGCGCTCGGTGAACGCATTCCGCTCGACCTGCTGGTGCCGGACATCATCGAAGACCATCGCCATCTGATGGGCGACAAGGACCTGCACATCGAGATCGACGGTCTTGCGCGCGTGGATATCATCGCCCCGCTCGGCGTGGTCCAGGCCGCGATCGGCAATCTGCTGCGCAACGCGATCGAGAACAGCGGTCGCGGCGCCATCCACATCCAGGTCTCCGGGCAGGCCGTGGTGACGCTGCAGGACCCCGGGCTGGGCATGAGCCCGGAAGAGATCGCCGCCGTACATGCGCGCATGGCGCGCGGCGACCGCAACGAGCAGAGCGGCATCGGCCTGGAGCTGATCGCCCGGCTGTGCGAGCACCTGGGCTGGGCGCTGCAGATCCAGCCGCGTGTACCGCGCGGTACCTGTGTGATCCTCGATCTGGGCGCTTCGCTGCCGGGTCGCTCTGAACGCGCATCGCTGCCCGCGTCGTGATCGGCCCGCGCGCTGCGCTGCAAAGTGTGGCGTCGTGAAGACAATGTTAAGCTCCGGAGGCGCCGCTCTATGCGGCGCTTTTTTTTATCCCTTCGATCGACAGAGGATGGCTTGATGCCGACCGAACCCAGTACTGCCCTGATCACCAATGACATCGTCGGCCTCGGCCTGATCGCCGCCACCCTGGCCGTGATCTTCTGGGCCGCCAGTGGCCCGACCCCGATCCTCAAGAAGATTTTCGCGTGGGTGCCGGCGCTGTTGCTGTGCTACTTCATCCCGGCCATCTACAACACCGCCGGCCTGATCGACGGCCACAACACCTCGCTGTACAACCCGATCGCCCGTGACGTGCTGCTGCCCGCAGCGCTGGTGCTGCTGACGCTCTCGATCGACCTGAAGGGCATCATGAAGCTGGGCCCGAAGCTGCTGGTGGTGTTCTGCGCCGGCACGCTGGGCATCATCCTCGGCGCGATCGTGTCGTTCCAGACGATGTCCTGGATCCACCCGGCCACCGTGGCCGGTGATACCTGGAAGGGCATGGCCGCCCTGGCCGGCAGCTGGATCGGCGGCGGCGCCAACATGGTGGCGATGCGCGAAGTGTTCGGCACCGATGCCACCACCTTCGGCCAGTTCGCGGTGGTCGATGTGGCCTGCGCGAGCCTGTGGATGGCGGTGCTGCTGTTCCTGGCCAACCGCGCCCAGCAGATCGATACGCGCAATGGCGCCGATACTCGTGCCATCGATGAGATGAAGGCCCGGATCTCCGCCTACGAGGCGCAGAACGCCCGTATTCCCAGCCTTACCGACCTGATGGTGATCGTCGGCGTGGCGCTGGGCGGCGTCGGGCTGGCGCATGCCATCGCCGCACCGCTGAGCGGCTGGTTCAAGGCGAATGTGAGCTGGGCCAGCCAGTTCAGCCTGGACAGCGCGTTCGTCTGGGTGGTGCTGTTGTCCACCGCGCTCGGCCTGGGCCTGAGCTTCACCCGTGCACGCAGGCTCGAATCGGCCGGTGCGTCGCGCCTGGGCACCCTGTTCCTGTACTTCCTGATCGCCTGCATCGGCATGCAGATGGACCTGCTCTCGCTGCTCGACCGCCCGTGGCTGTTCGCGCTGGGCGCGATCTGGATGCTGACCCACATCCTGGTGCTGTGGATCGCGGCCAAGCTGATGCGCGCGCCGCTGTTCTTCTTCGCCATCGGTTCGCAGGGCAACATCGGTGCAGCCGCTTCGGCGCCGGTGGTGGCCGCGGCGTTCCACCCGAGCCTGGCGCCGGTCGGCGTGCTGCTGGGCACCGTGGGCTACGCCACCGGTACCGGGCTGGCCTATGTGACTGGCCTGATCCTGAAGTGGATGGCGGGCGCGTAAGCGCGGCCTCCACGTCGTGCCCCCGGGGCGGCCTTGATGGCCGCCTCTTTTTTGGACGGGTGGTCAGGGGTCAAACCTGACCCAAAAAAACGGCGGCGCCTGCGCGCCGCCGTTTCCGTGTTCACTGGCCGCCATCGTTCAGCAGCAGCGCCCCCCGTTCTTGCCGCTGTACCGCGCCTCCTGGCGCTCGCGGAAGAACGTCTTGTAGTCCATCGGCACGCGGTCCGGATGCTTTTCCAGCACATGCCGGACGTAGTTGTCGTAGTCGGGAATGCCGCAGCACAGCCGCGCGGTCTGCACCAGGCGCCGCCAGATGCGGCGGTGGGCCTGGTACTGACCGGCGGGGACGAGTTCGGTGCTCATCACAGGTCCGCCATCTGGTGCGGCTGCAGTGCCACGTACGGGGTTTCCTTGTCGGTCCGCTGCGGCGTGCGGCGGGCCATGAAGATGGTCTTGATCGCGTAGAACAGGATCGAGAACACCACGAACAGGAACAGCACGGTCAGGCCGGTGTTGACGTAGGCGTTGACCACGATCTGGTGCATCTGGCCGACGGTCTTGGCCGGGGCGGTCAGGGTGCCGGTGGCGATCGCGTCCTGGTACTTGTGCGCCTGGGCCAGGAAGCCCTGCGCCGGGTTCTTGTCGAAGATCTTGATCAGCCCTGCATAGGTGGTGCAGATCAGCAGCCACACCGCCGGCACACCGGTGACCCAGGCGAAGCGGTCACGCTTCATCTTGAACAGGACCACGGTACCCAGCATCAGCGCGATACCGGCCAGCATCTGGTTGGAGATGCCGAACAGCGGCCACAGGGTCTGGATGCCGCCGAAGGGATCCACCACGCCCGTATAGAGCAGGTAGCCCCACAGCGCCACGCAACCGGCGGTGGCGATGATGTTGGCCGTCCACGATTCGGTCTTCTTCAGGGCCGGGATGAAGTTGCCCAGCAGGTCCTGCAGCATGAAGCGACCGGCACGGGTACCGGCGTCGACCGCGGTGAGGATGAACAAGGCTTCGAACAGGATCGCGAAGTGGTACCAGAACGCCATCATCGCGTTGCTGCCGCTCGGGATCGCCTCGTGCAGGATCTGCGCGATGCCCACCGCCAGTGTCGGTGCGCCACCGGCGCGGTGCAGGATGGTCGGCTCGCCGATCGCTGCGGCCGTGGCCTCCAGCTGCTCGGGGGTGATGATGAAGCCCCACGTGTTGCTGATATAGGCCGCAGCGGAGACCGCATCCGGGCCGATCACGGCGGCCGGCGCGTTCATGGCGAAGTAGATGCCCGGGTCGATGATCGAGGCGGCTACCAGCGCCATCACCGCGACGAACGATTCCATCAGCATGCCGCCGTAGCCGATGTAGCGCATGTGGCGCTCATTGGCGAGCAGCTTGGGCGTGGTGCCCGAAGCGATCAGAGCGTGGAAACCGGAGACCGCGCCACAGGCGATGGTGATGAACAGGAACGGGAACATCCCGCCCTTCCAGACCGGGCCGTCGCCGCTGGCGGCGAACTGGGTCAGCGCCGGCATCTTCAGCTCGGGCATGACGATCAGGATGCCGATCGCCAGCGCCACGATGGTGCCGATCTTGAGGAAGGTGGAGAGGTAATCGCGCGGGGCCAACAGCAGCCACACCGGCAGCACCGAGGCGACGAAGCCGTAGCCGATCAGCATCCAGGTGATCTGGATACCGGTGAAGGTGAAGGCCGGGCCCCAGACCGGGTCGGCGGCGACCTTGCCACCGAACCAGATCGCGGCGAGCAGCAGGATCAGACCGACCACGGAGATCTCACCGATCTTGCCCGGGCGGATGTAGCGCATGTACACGCCCATCAGGATCGCGATCGGCATCGTCGCGATGACCGTGAACATGCCCCAGGGGCTTTCGGCCAGCGCCTTGACCACCACCATCGCCAGCACCGCCAGGATGATGATCATGATCAGGAAGGCACCGAACAGGGCGATGGTGCCGGGCACCGGCCCCATTTCCTCACGCACCAGGTCACCGAGCGAGCGGCCGTTGCGGCGGCTGGAGAGGAACAGGATCATGAAATCCTGCACCGCGCCTGCCACGACCACGCCCACCACCAGCCAGAGCAGGCCGGGCAGGTAGCCCATCTGGGCGGCCAGCACCGGGCCGACCAGCGGACCTGCACCGGCGATGGCGGCGAAGTGGTGGCCGAACAGTACGTGCTTGTTGGTCGGAACGTAATCCAGACCATCGTTGTTGATCACCGCGGGCGTGGCCCGGGTCGGATCGAGCTGCATCACCTTGTCGGCGATGAACAGGCTGTAGAAGCGGTACGCGATGAGATAGATGGAGACCGCAGCGACGACGATCCACAGCGCATTGATGGGCTCACCGCGGCGCAGTGCGACGGTGCCTAGACAGAAGGCGCCGAGCAGTGCGATGACTGCCCAACCCAGTTTCGAAAAACCTTTCATGAGATTGCGTCTCCCTGGAGATCGTCGTAAGAGTCCGCCTTGGCACTGACGGGGTCAATGCAATGGCGGGGGCTTGCCGCTAGTACTTTGGTCGTAGGGTGGGCGCGGTGCGTGCCCGTGCACGTCATCGGAACACCACGCTTGGAACAATCGGTTGCGGGCGTGGCGGTTGGCCGGCGGGGCCGGCGCGCCCATCTTGTAGGCAGTTCACCGATCCTGGAGTCATCATGAGCAGCCCAACCCCGGTGCGCGTGCTGCGCACCATCCGTGGCATGGCCACCTCCGATGGCGCCGGCGTGCGCCTGACGCGCGTGATCGGCGGCCCCTCGCTGCCCGACCTGGACCCGTTCCTGCTGCTGGATGAATTCGGCACGGACCGCGCCGAGGACTACATCGCCGGCTTCCCGAGCCACCCGCACCGTGGTTTCGAGACCGTGACCTACATGCTCGATGGCCGCATGCGGCACAAGGACAACCATGGCAACGAGGGCCTGCTCACGCCGGGCAGCGTGCAGTGGATGACCGCCGGCCGCGGCCTGATCCACTCGGAGATGCCCGAGCAGGAATCGGGGCAGATGCGCGGCTTCCAGCTGTGGGTGAACCTGCCCGCGCGCGAGAAGATGACCGAGCCGAAGTACCAGGAGTTCGCGCCGGACCATATTCCGGTGACGGCACCGGCCGGGGGCGTGCAGGTGAAGGTCATCGCCGGCCAGGTGGGCGACACGGTCGGGCCGATCGTGCAGCCGGCCACCGATCCGGTGTACCTGGACATCACGCTGGATGCCGGCGCGGGCTGGAGCTACGTACTGCCCGATGGCCATAACGCGTTCGCCTATGTGTTCGAAGGCGGGCTGGAGATCGGCGAAGGCGACGATGCGCGCCCGGTGGCCCGCCAGGAAATGGCGGTGCTGGGCGGCGGCGAGCAGCTGGTCCTGCGTGCCGGTGAAACCGGGGCGCGCCTGATCCTGGTGGCGGGCCGGCCGCTGCGCGAGCCGGTCATGCGGCATGGGCCGTTCGTGATGAACACCAAGCAGGAGCTGATGCAGGCCTTCGTGGATTTCCAGGAAGGCCGCTTCTGAGGGGCGCTGGCACCGCTCGCTGGCCGACAAACGCATGACACCTGACGGTGTGGGAGGCGCCGGCCAGCGGCCGGCGCTACCGTGGATGGCGGGATGAGTGCGGTGCACTGTCCCGGCCTCGTGCTCAGCGCCCGGCGGCGACGGCCGAGGGCGTCAGGCTCATGCCCTGCGCCAACGATTGCAGCGAGCCGAGTTCGCTGGCGTCACCGGCATACAGCGCGATCTGGGCAAAGCGGTTCCTGTCGAACTTGACCACGGTGATACGGCGGGTTTCATACCCCGGCGGCTTCTGGCCGCCCAGGTCGGGCTGGTACCAGTACAGGGTTTCACCGGCGAAGCTGCCTTTTTCCTGGCGCAGCGAACGGTTCAACGGCAGCTCCGGATTGCGTGCGCTCAAGGTCAGGCTGAGCACTTCACGCCCATCGGCGGTGCTGGCCCTGCACAGGATCAGGTCGCGCTGGGCCAGTTGCTGCCAGTGCAGGCCGCTGCTGGCGGGCAGGGACGGACATTCGCTGGTCGCTTGCGCCGCGACGGCGCCGGCAGACACCAGCAGACACACACACACGACAGCGCGCAGGACGTTCATGCATTCCCCCAAGGTCGATGATCGCGTCCGTCGCTGACAGGCGTTCCGGTGGCCGTCCACACCCCTGGCCGTGGTGGCGCATTCCCCGCGCGCCTACCGGATCACTCGCTGCCGTCAGTGTCGGACGAGTGCTCGGGACCTTAACGGAATGTGACTCAGTGTACAAATAACGGTTTCAGTTGATTCTTTTGTCAGCGGCCGGGCGGGGGTTGCCCGCCCGGCCCTGAGCATCAGCGCGGCGCGGTGCCCATCCACTTGTAGAGGGTGCCGCCGATCAGCCCGCCCAGCAGCGGCGCCAGCCAGAACAGCCAGAGCTGGCCGAGCGCGCCGCTGCCGGCGAACAGGGCTACGGCGGTGGAGCGCGCCGGGTTGACCGAGGTATTGGTCACCGGAATGCTGATCAGGTGGATCAGGGTCAGGGCCAGGCCGATCGCGATCGGGGCGAAGCCGGCCGGTGCGTTGCCATGGGTGGAGCCCATGATAACGATCAGGAAGAACGCGGTGAGCACCACTTCGCAGAGGGCGGCGGCGGCGACGCTGTAGCCCCCTGGCGAAAGTGCGCCATAGCCGTTGCTGGCGAATGCGCCGGCCTGGCTGCCATCGATCTGGAAACCGGGCGCGCCGGAGGCGATCTGCAGCAGGATGAAGCCGGCCAATGCGCCGCCCAGCACCTGCGCCACGATGTAGGGAAGCAGCTCGCGCGCGGGGAATCGGCCGCCGGCCCACAGGCCGACACTGACCGCCGGATTGAAGTGCGCGCCGGACACGTGCCCGAACGCGTAGGCGCCGGTCAGCACGGTCAGGCCGAAGGCCAGCGCGACGCCCAGAAAGCCGATCCCCAGCGGATTGCCATCGCCGCCGAACGTGGCGGCCAGCACGGCGCTGCCACACCCACCCAACACCAACCAGAACGTGCCCAGGAACTCGGCGGCCAGACGTTTGCCCATGCTCATCGACGTGCTCCACGTGTATGCCCGGGGTGGGCAGGCGCAACGTAGCTGAATCGGGGTTCATCGGGGTGACGGTGGCGTCAACACCCGACGAACGGTCGATGGCGGTGCGCGGGTCAGTACGTGGGCAGCGGAATGAACTCTTTGTCGTCGCCGGGAATGGTGCCGAAACGCCCGGATTCCCAATCGTGCTTGGCCTGCTCGATACGCTCGGTGGAGCTGGACACGAAGTTCCACCACAGGTGGCGCGGGCCATCCAGCGGTTCGCCGCCCATCAGCATCGCCTTGATCGGGGTCTTGGCACGCAGGCGGCCGCGGGCACCGGGCTCGGGAATGATCAGGTGCTGGGCAGGAACATCCACGCCATCGAGCTGGGCCTGGCCTTCCAGGATGTAGAGCGAGCGCTCGGCGTGGCCGGTATCGAGATCGATTTCCGCATCGGCATCCAGATCGATGGCAACGTTGAGGGTATCGGCGAAGACCTTCACCGGCGATTCTTCGCCGTACGCGCGGCCGGCGATGACACGCAGCCAGGCTCCCTTGCGGCGCTGCTGGGGCAGGGTGGCGGCGGCATGGTGGTAGAACGCGGGGTCGGTCTCTTCAAAATGCTTCGGCAGCGCGAGCCAGGTCTGCATGCCGTGCAGCGGATGGTCGTGCTCGCGTTCGACGGCGGGCGTGCGTTCGGAATGGGCGATGCCGCGGCCGGCGGTCATCCAGTTGACGTCGCCGGGGCGGATCACCTGGTCCGAGCCGAGCGTGTCGCGGTGGCCGATGGCGCCGGACCACAGGAAGGTGACGGTGGCCAGGCCGATATGCGGATGCGGGCGCACGTCGATGCCGGTGCCGGGGGAGAGCACGGCCGGGCCCATCTGGTCGACGAAGACGAACGGACCGACGCTGCGCGCCTGCAGGGTCGGCACGGCGCGGCGTACCTGCAGGCCACCGATGTCATGGATGCGGGGGGCGATGATGGTCGTCATGCGGGCGGTCTCGCTGGCGGGGACAGAGCGGGAGGATCGCATGCGGGGTGTGGGGGCGGGAGGCCTGTATCGGTAACAGGTTGTTCTGGTCGCACAGGGACGGCAGCACAAACGACAACGCCACCTCACGGTGGCGTCGTCACATCACATCATCGCGCCTCAGATCACGGGCTCACGCAGTACCGGCGAGTCCCAGCCCGGGCGCGGGGCGAAGCGATCGCCGTAGCGCTGCTGCAGCACCTTGAGGCGCTCGACCAGGGCATCGGCACCGGTGGCACGGATGTACTGGATCGGGCCACCGCGGAACGGGGCGAAGCCGGTGCCGAAAATCACGCCGGCATCGAGCAGGTCCGCATCGGCGACCACGCCGTCGTGCAGGCAGGCCACCGCTTCGTTGAGCAGCGGCAGGATCAGGCGGTCTTCCAGATCGGCCGGGATCTCGTAGTTGGCGGGGACGTCCGGCTTCTGCGCCCGGCCGTTCTCCCACTTGTACAGGCCCTGCCCGTCCTTCTTGCCGCGCTTGCCCTGTTCCACCGTCGCCAGGGCAGCCGGCACCTGCAGCCCCAGGAAGGGCGCCAGTTCCTTGCCCACGCCTGCGGCCACGTCCAGACCGACGGTATCGAGCAGTTCGATCGGGCCCATCGGCATGCCGAACTTGACCGCGGCCTTGTCCAGCACCGGCCCGGGCACGCCTTCGGCGTAGGCGGTGGCGGCTTCGAGCATGTACGGGAACAGCACGCGGTTGACCAGGAAGCCAGGGGTACCGGCGACCGGCACCGGGAATTTGCCCAGTGCCTTGCAGAACGAGGCCAGGCGACGCTCGGTTTCCGGGGCCATGCCGTCGTGATGGATGATTTCCACCAGCGGCATCTGCGCGACCGGGTTGAAGTAATGCAGGCCGGCAAACTGCGCCGGGCGCTGGATGTGGTCGCGCAGTTCGTCCAGCGGTATCGAGGAGGTGTTGGTGGTCAGCAGCGCATCGGCCTTCATCTTCGGCTCCAGCGACTGGTACAGATCACGCTTCGCTTCCGGATTCTCGATGATCGCTTCGATCACCAGATCGGCCAGCGCCACGCCCTCGCCCGCGAGATCGGCCTTCAACCGCGCGGCCACGGCCGGACGCTTGCTCTCGTCCTTCACCCGCTTGGCGAACAGCGCCTGTGCGCGTTCCATGGCCGGATCGATGAAGCGCTGCTCGCGATCCTGCAGAGTCACGTTGAAGCCCTTGTAGGCCGACCACGCGGCGATGTCACCGCCCATCACGCCGGCACCGACCACGTGCACGTGCTGGATGCCATGGTCCTTGCCACCCAGGGCCTTCAGGCGTTCGGTCAGGAAGAAGATGCGGATCAGGTTGCGTGCGGTCGGCGTGCCGGCCAGCTTGACCACCGCGCGGCGCTCGGCATCCAGGCGGGTCTGGATCGGGCTGCCACCGGTGCGCGCCCAGGTGTTGATCAGCGCGTACGGCGCCGGGTAGTGCTCCTTGCGCGCCTTGCGGGCGACCTGCTTGGCCATCTGCGGGGCGAGCAGCCTGCGCGCCAGCCAGGTGTTGGTTATCCACGCCGTCGCGCGCTGCTTGAACGGGCGGGTGGTGCCCTTCAATGCAAGCGAGACCGCGGTATCGAGCAGCACGGCAGGCGCGACGACCTTGTCGACCAGGCCGATGTTGCGCGCGGCAGAGGCCGACAGATTGCGGCCGGTCAGCATCATGTCCATCGCCGCCGGCGCGCCGACCAGCTGCGGCAGGCGCGAGCTGCCGCCCCAGCCCGGGAAGATGCCCAGCTGGGTTTCCGGCAGGCCGATCCGGGTGGACGGATCATTGGAGGCCACGCGGTAACGGCAGGCCAGCGCCAGCTCGGTGCCGCCGCCCAGGCAATGCCCATGGATCGCCGCCACGGTCGGGCAGGGCAGTTCGGCCAGCTTCTGGTAGGTGCTCTGGCCACGGCGGATCGCGTCATTGACGGTGCCGCGGCGGTCGAACGCCTGGAATTCCTTCAGGTCCGCCCCGGCAATGAAGCCGGCGGCCTTGATCGACTGGATCACCACCGCCTTGGGCGGGTCCATCGCGATCCGCTCGATCAGGTCCCCCAGTTCGAGCAGCACGTCCTGCGACATGGCGTTGACGCTGCTGTCCTGGCGGTCGAGGCTGAGCACCACGACGCCATCGTCACGGATCTGCGGGTGCCAATGCGAGAAGCGGAGCCCATCGAAGCCTGAGAGCATGGGAACGTTCCATCCGGTTGTGTATGGAGAAGGGGGCTATGATCCAGAGGTTGTTTCCTCCCCGTCAAATCCCTATAGCTGGGGAGAGATACCGTCGATTCATTGCCTGGATCGGAAACCTTAACGGAACGGTGGTTAAAAGCTGGTGCGGCGCTGTGTGATCGAGCGCTGAACTTTTCCCGGGATTGGCAGTCTCATTGCCCGACGTCGGTTGGGCTGACAGGAGTGCGGCCCCCCATGGCCGAGGTTGAAACACCACAGGAGCTGGACCTGGAGCTGGTCCGACGTGTGCAGCGTGGCGAGAGCGCGGCGTTCGATGTCCTGGTGCGCAAGTACCAGCATCGGGTCATCGCGCTGATCGGGCGCTACATCGCGGACTGGAGTGAATGTCAGGACGTCGCCCAGGACACGTTCGTCCGCGCGTATCGCGCGATCGGCAGTTTCCGCGGCGACGCCCAGTTCTATACCTGGCTGCACAGGATTGCCGTGAACACTGCCAAGAACCATCTCGCCGCGCACAACCGCCGCCCGCCCACCGATGACATCGAAATCGGGGACGCCGAGCAGTACGACAGCGGCACCCGCCTGCGCGACACCGACACGCCCGAACGCGAGTTGATGCGGCAGGAACTGGAACAGACGGTGATGAAGGCAGTGTCCGCGCTGCCTGAAGAACTGCGGTCAGCCATCACCATGCGCGAGGTGGAGGGCCTGAGCTACGACGAAATCGCGCAGAAGATGGGGTGCCCGATCGGCACCGTGCGGTCGCGGATTTTCCGTGCCCGCGAGGCGATCGACACTGAACTTCGGCCGCTGCTCGATGTGGGCAGCGCCACCCGCGAGAAGAGCCGCGCATGAGCCACGATATGTCCAATGATGCTTCCCGGGGCGCGTCCCCCGATAAATTCGACGCCCATTACCGTCAGCAGCTGTCCTCGCTGATCGATGGTGAACTGTCGGCCGATGAAGCGCGCTTCATGCTGCGTCGGCTGGAACACGATGAGGCCTTGTCCAGCTGCAACGAACGCTGGCAGATGCTGGGCGATGTGCTGCGCGGGCAGGCCTGCGCACCGGCCCCGGTCGATTTCGCCGAGCGTGTGCGCGCGTCCGTGGCCGTAGAGCCCGCCCCGGCGATGCAGGCCAGAGTGGAGCGTGGCCCGGAGCAGGCGCAACGGCGCGGCAGCTGGCGACGCTGGGGCGGTGGCGCGGCGTTGGCCGCCTCCGTGGCCGCGGTGGCGATGTTCATGACGCGCGAACAGCTGCCGGCCCAGGCTCCGCTGGAGGCGCCGACCACCATCATCGCCAGCCAGGCCGAACTGCCGGCCGCACCGGTTACCGAAGCCTCTGCCGCCGAACAGGCGCTCGCCGTGGCTGCGGTGCCTGCGGCTGCGGTGGCGGCGGCCAGCCGCCGCCAGGACGTGGCCACCGCACGCCGCGCCAGCGCCAGCGCCACGCGCACCCAGCAGGCCGCGCGTGGCAGCGCCGCCGAACGCAGTGCCGAACCGCAGCGGGCAGTTGCCAGTCAGGCGCCGTTGACCCCGGCCATCCCGGCGGCGACCGTGCGGCAGTTCCCGTTCGGTGAGGTCGGCAACCTGCAGGCCAAGCCTTGGCCGCGGTCCAGCCTGGCCCCGGCTGCGGGCGGGGCGCTCAATGCGAGCTTCTCCACGCAGGCGCCGCAGGCTGCGTTCTATCCCTTCGAGCCGCGTCTGCAGGAGTCAGACGAAACGGCCGAACCCGCACGCCGGCACCGCGACTGAGCATCGTCGCGGCGACGCTCCGCTCCGGCCCGTGCGCCGGAGCGTTCCCCCCCCTTTTTTTCCTGACCCGGAGGTTCGTGTCTGATGACCGCCCGTATCCGTACCCACGCCCTGGCGCTGATCGCCATGACGCTCCCGCTCGTGGCCTGCGCCCAGTCGCCGTCGCCGGCCACCGCTGCCGCCCCGGCGGCGGCCGCCGCTCCGCGGGCGCCGGCGCCGCAGCTGGTCAGCGGTCTGCCTGACTTCACCAACCTGGTCGAACAGGTCGGTCCGGGCGTGGTCAATGTCGAGACCACCATCGTGCGCAGCAACCGCCAGGCGCGCATGGCCGGTCCGGCGGACCAGGACATGCCCGAATTCTTCCGCCGCTTCTTCGGTCCGGACTTCCAGATGCCGGGGCAGGGCGCCGACGGCCCCGATGACGGCACGCCGAGCATCCGCGGCCGCGGCATGGGCTCGGGCTTCATCATCTCCGCCGATGGCTACGTGCTGACCAATCACCACGTCGTTGCCGATGCCAGTGAAGTGAAGGTCAAGCTCGGCGATCGCCGCGAGTTCACCGCCAAGGTGGTGGGCAGCGACCAGCAGTACGACGTCGCCCTGCTCAAGATCGACGCCAAGAACCTGCCGACGGTGCGCGTGGGCGATTCCAATACGCTCAAGCCGGGCCAGTGGGTGGTCGCGATCGGTTCGCCGTTCGGGCTGGACAACTCGGTGACCGCCGGCGTGGTCAGCGCGGTCGGGCGCAGCACCGGCGGTCCGGACCAGCGCTATGTGCCCTTCATCCAGACCGACGTGGCCATCAACCAGGGCAACTCCGGTGGCCCATTGCTCAATACCCGCGGCGAAGTGGTCGGTATCAACTCGCAGATCTTCTCCGCGTCCGGTGGCTACATGGGCATCAGCTTCGCGATCCCGATCGACCTGGCGATGGGCGCGGTCGAACAGATCAAGAAGACCGGCCGGGTCAGCCGGGGCCAGCTGGGCGCGGCTGTCGGGCCGATCGACAGCCTCAAGGCGCAAGGGCTGGGCCTGCCGGACAGCCGCGGCGCGCTGGTCAACGAAGTGGTCGCGGGCAGCGCGGCGCTCAAGGCCGGTAT
Organism: Stenotrophomonas sp. BIO128-Bstrain; assembly: GCF_030128875.1. Classification (NCBI taxonomy): domain Bacteria; kingdom Pseudomonadati; phylum Pseudomonadota; class Gammaproteobacteria; order Lysobacterales; family Lysobacteraceae; genus Stenotrophomonas; species Stenotrophomonas sp. BIO128-Bstrain. Next base: position 537,100 of record NZ_CP124620.1, read on the forward strand.
CGAACCGGGTGACGTGATCCGCTCGGTCAATGGCAGCCCGATCAATACCTTCAGTGATCTGCCGCCGGCCATCGGCGCGCTGCCGCCGGGCAGCAAGGTCCGCCTGAGCGTGCTGCGCGACGGCAAGGAGCGGGAAATCACCGCCACCCTGACCGAACTGGCCGAAGACGCCGAGCGCGGCGCCACCCGTCCGGCCGCGGAAGCGGCCAAGCCGGAGACCGGCGCCAATGCCCTGCTGGGGCTGGACGTGGCCGATCTGACCGCCGCGCAGCGCCAGCAGCTGGGCCTGTCGGCCGGCGAGGGCGTGCGGATCACCCGGGTCAACGGCCAGTCGGCGCGTGATGCCGGCCTGTCGCCGGGGCTGGTGGTGCTGCAGGTCGGTCGCACCCCGGTCGGCAGCGTGGCCGCGCTGAACAAGGCGCTGGGCGGTTACAGCAAGGGTGACGTGGTCATGTTGCTGGTCCGTGCCAACGGCAACAGTGCCTTCGTGGCGGTCAAGGCCGGGCAGTAAGCCCGCCCCGCCTGTGTTTCCGGGCCCGCTTCGGCGGGCCCGGTCGTTTCCAGGGGGCCGTTGGCGACAATCGCCGCCGGGCCCACGCGGGACCGGGCCGGCCATGCGATAATCCGCAGTCATCCTGACGACGCGACGCGCCGCCGCCACCTATGTCTTCTGATTCGATGCGGTTCATCCGCAACTTCTCCATCATCGCCCACGTCGACCACGGCAAGTCCACGCTGGCCGATCGCATCATCCAGCTTTGCGGTGGCCTCCAGGCCCGTGAGATGGAGGCGCAGGTGCTCGACTCGAACCCGATCGAGCGCGAGCGTGGCATCACCATCAAGGCCCAGTCGGTCTCGTTGCCGTATGTCGCCAAAGACGGCCAGACCTACCACCTGAACTTCATCGACACCCCCGGGCATGTCGACTTCTCCTATGAAGTCAGCCGCTCGCTGGCCGCCTGCGAAGGCGCGCTGCTGGTGGTCGATGCGGCCCAGGGCGTGGAAGCGCAGTCCGTCGCCAACTGCTACACGGCCGTTGAGCAGGGGCTGGAAGTGGTGCCGGTGATCAACAAGATCGACCTGCCCACCGCCGATATCGAGCGCGCCAAGGCCGAGATCGAGGCCGTGATCGGCATCGACGCGACCGATGCCGTGCCGGTCAGCGCCAAGACCGGCCTGAACGTGCAGGACGTGCTGGAGGCGATCGTGCATCGCATTCCGCCGCCGGTGCCGCGTGATACCGACAAGCTGCAGGCGCTGATCATCGACTCGTGGTTCGACAACTACCTGGGCGTGGTCTCGCTGGTGCGCGTGATGCAGGGCCAAATCAAGGCGGGCGACAAGCTGCAGGTGATGTCCACCGGCCGCAACCACCAGGTCGACAACGTTGGCGTGTTCACTCCCAAGCGCAAGGTGCTGCCGGCCCTGCGCGCCGGTGAAGTGGGCTGGGTCACGGCCAGCATCAAGGACGTGCACGGCGCGCCGGTCGGCGACACCCTGACCATGGCCGCCGACCCGGCCGCCAAGCCGCTGCCGGGCTTCCAGGAAATGCAGCCGCGCGTGTTCGCCGGCCTGTTCCCGGTCGATGCCGAGGATTATCCGGACCTGCGCGAAGCGCTGGACAAGCTGCGCCTGAACGATGCCGCGCTGCGCTTCGAGCCGGAAAGCTCCGAGGCGATGGGCTTCGGCTTCCGCTGCGGCTTCTTGGGCATGCTGCACATGGAAATCGTGCAGGAGCGCCTGGAACGCGAATACAACCTGGACCTGATCAGCACCGCGCCGACCGTGGTCTATGAAGTGCTCAAGACCGACGGCACCATCATCAACATGGACAACCCGGCCAAGCTGCCGCCGGTGAACCAGGTCGATGAGATCCGCGAGCCGATCATCCGCGCCAACGTGCTCACCCCCGAGGAGTACATCGGCAACATCATCAAGCTGTGCGAAGAAAAGCGCGGCAGCCAGCTTGGCATCAACTACCTGGGCAGCCAGGTGCAGATCAGCTACGAACTGCCGATGGCCGAGGTGGTGCTGGACTTCTTCGACAAGCTCAAGTCGGTCAGCCGTGGCTATGCCTCGCTGGACTACCACTTCGTGCGCTTCGATGCCGGTCCGTTCGTCCGCGTGGACGTGCTGATCAACGGCGACAAGGTCGATGCGCTGTCGCTGATCGTGCACCGCAGCCATGCCGATCGCCGCGGCCGCGAGCTGTGCGAGAAGATGAAGGAACTGATCCCGCGGCAGATGTTCGACGTGGCCATCCAGGCCGCCGTCGGCTCGCAGATCATCTCGCGCACCACGGTCAAGGCGATGCGCAAGAACGTGCTGGCCAAGTGCTATGGTGGCGACGTTTCGCGCAAGAAGAAGCTGCTCGAGAAACAGAAGGAAGGCAAGAAGCGCATGAAGCAGGTCGGCCGCGTGGAAATCCCGCAGGAAGCCTTCCTGGCCGTGCTGCAGATGGACAAGTAAGGCCGGATGGCTTTCCCGGCAGCGGCGGGCGGCACCGGATCGGTGTCGCCGGACGCGCAGGGGCACACCACACCGCTGCAATCGTTCCCAAGGACACTGCATGAAATTGTTTGAGTTCCTCCTGGTCGTACTGACGTTGGCCTCGGGCCTGATCCTGCTGGCTGAAAAGCTGTACTTCGCCAAGCGCCGCGCCCAGCGCGCCGGCCTGCTGGACACCGAGCCGGTGGTGGTCGATTACGCCCGGGCGTTCTTCCCGGTGCTGGCGATCGTACTGGTGGTGCGCAGCTTCATCGCCGAGCCGTACAAGATCCCGTCCAGCTCGATGATGCCCAACCTGCTGATCGGCGATTTCATCCTGGTCAACAAGTTCTCCTACGGCCTGCGCCTGCCGTTGAACAACGCCAAGGTGATCCCGTTCGGCGAGCCCAAGCGGGGCGACGTGGTGGTGTTCCACTTCCCGGGCCACTCGGACAACGATCCGGCCAAGGGTGAGAACTTCATCAAGCGCGTGATCGGCGTGCCGGGCGACCAGATCGAGTTCCAGGGCAATGGCCTGATCCTCAACGGTGAGCCGGTCAAATACGACAACAAGGGCCTGTACGCCGGCCATAACGGCCAGGGCGAGGGCAGCTCGCTGCTGGTCGAGCACCTGCCGGGCCGCACCCATACCGTGCTGGAGACCGACTACGCCCGCGGCGAAGGCCAGTGGACCGTTCCGGCCGGCAAGTACCTGGTGATGGGCGACAATCGCGACAACAGCGACGACGGCCGCTTCTGGGGCCTGCTGCCGGAGGAAAACCTCCGCGGCAAGGCCTTCCTGATCTGGCTGAACTGCTCGGGCTGGTTCTGCAAGGACGGTTTCGAGCCGTCGCGGATCGGCACGGGTATCCATTGATTGATGGCACACGCGTATCTGGGGAGAACGCAATGAAGAACATGACATCGCAGCGCGGCATCACCTTGACCTCGTTCCTGGTGGTGCTGATCGTGGTCGCCTTCTTCCTGTACATCGGGATGAAGCTGTTCCCGATGTACCAGGAGTATTACGCCGTGCGCACGGCGCTGAAGAGCCTGGCCAAAGAGCCGGGGGTGGCCAACATGGAGCCGGCCAGGGTCCAGGAGCTGTTCTTCAAGCGCATCCACATGAGCTATTCCGAGAATCTCAAGCCCTCCGATATCAAGTTCGACCGCATCGACGGCGGCTGGAACTTGAAGGTCAACTACGAAGTGCGCCGTGAGCTGATCGGCAATCTCGACGTGGTGGGCAAATTTGACACCAACCAGGATCTGACTCTCCGCGGTGCCGACTAAGACCTTCCAACGCGGTGACCTGATCGGTCACCCCTTCAACGATCCGGGCCTGCTCCAGCAGGCGCTGACGCATCGCAGTGCCGGCACGCCCAACAATGAGCGGCTGGAATTCCTCGGCGACAGCATCGTCAACATGATGGTGGCCCAGGCGCTCTACGAACGCTGGCCCAAGGCCGACGAGGGCGCGCTGACCCGCGCCCGTGCCGAACTGGTGCGCGAGGGCGCGCTGGCGGTGATCGCGCGCGAGCTGCACCTGGGCGAGCGCCTGATCCTGGGCCCGGGCGAGATGAAGACCGGCGGCCATCGCCGCGACTCCATCCTGGCCGATGCGCTGGAAGCGGTCGTCGCCGCAATCTACCTCGATGCCGGCTTCGCCACCTGCCGGACCGTGGTGCTGCCCTGGTTCACCGCCTCGATGCAGGCCCTGCCGGCCACCGGCAAGCCGGAGAAAGACCCCAAGACCCGACTGCAGGAATGGCTGCAGGCGCGGCAGAAGGCATTGCCCCTGTACGAGCTGGTGTCAGAATCGGGTGACGATCACGCCAAGACCTTCCGGGTACGCTGCGGCGTAACCGACCCCGCTGTCAGCACCGAAGGCGAAGGTGCCTCGCGACGGCTGGCCGAACAACAGGCGGCTGCCGCCGCCCTCGAGCAACTGGATTCCAAGTGAACGAAGCAACCCCCCATCGTTCCGGCAGCGTGGCCGTCATCGGTCGCCCCAACGTCGGCAAATCCACCCTGACCAACGCCCTGGTAGGCGCCAAGGTCAGTATCGTCTCCAACCGGCCGCAGACCACGCGGCACCGGCTGCTCGGCATTGCCAGCTACCCGGAAGGGCAGATCGTGCTGGTCGACACCCCCGGCCTGCACCGTGCGCAGAAGCGCGCCATGAACCGGGTGATGAACCGCGCCGCGCGCGGCTCGCTCGAGGGCGTGGACGCCGGCATGCTGGTGATCGAAGCCGGCCGCTGGGACGAGGAAGACACGCTGGCCTTCAACGTGCTCAGCGACTCGGGGATCCCGGTGGTGCTGGTGGTCAACAAGATCGACCGGCTCAAGGACAAGGGCGCCCTGCTGCCGTTCCTGCAGCAGGTCACCGAGGGCCGCACGTTCGCCGCGGTGCACCCGATCTCGGCGCAGAAGCGCAATGGCCTGGAATCGCTGGTCCGCGACCTGATGAAGCTGTTGCCGGAAGCCCCGCCGATGTTCGGCGAGGACGAGATCACCGACCGTAGCCAGCGCTTCCTCGCCGGTGAGCTGGTGCGCGAGCAGTTGATGCGCCAGCTCGGCGAAGAACTGCCGTATGCGACCACGGTCGAGATCGAGCGCTTCGTCGAAGATGGCAACCTGCTGCGCATCGGTGCGGTGATCTGGGTCGAGCGCGAAGGCCAGAAGGCGATCGTGATCGGCAAGGCCGGCACCCGCCTGAAGGAGATCGGCGCCAAATCCCGCCTGCAGATGGAACGTCTGTTCGGCGCCAAGGTCTTCCTGGAAACCTGGGTCCGGGTGCGCGAAGGCTGGTCCGACGATGAAGCCGCGCTCAAGGCGTTCGGCTACGAATAAGCCGGCCCCTCCAACCCCGGGCGGTTGAACCATGCGCATCGAGGATGAGCCGGCGTTCGTGCTCCACGCCCGCCCGTGGCGGGAAACCAGTCTGCTCGTGGAGGTGCTGACCGAGCAGTACGGCCGGATCGGGGTGCTTGCCCGAGGCGTATCCAGCCCGCGCAGCCAGGCGCTGCGCGCGGCCCTGCAGCCATTGCAGTGGATCCGCCTGACCGCCGTGCAGCGGGGCGAGCTGGCCCAGCTGCGCGGGGCCGAGGCCCTGGACGCTGCGCCACGCCTGACCGGCCAGGCGATGCTGGCCGGGTTCTACATCAACGAACTGCTGATGCGGCTGGCGCCCCGCCAGGACCCGCTGCCCGAGCTTTACGACCATTACGCGCAGGTCCGCGCACGGCTGCGCGATGGCGAGCCGCTGGCCTGGACCCTGCGCCGTTTCGAGCGCGACCTGCTGGAGGCCCTGGGCTTCGGCTTCGATCTGCTGCACGGCAGCGATGAGGAGCCGGTCGACCCGGCCGCACGGTATGAGCTGGACCCGCAGGAGGGGCCGCGCCGGCTGCTCAGCGACCGCGGTGTGGATCAGCGCCGTGGCACCGCGACCGGCAGTGCGTTGCTGGCGCTGGCCGCCGATGAACTGCCCGGGCCCGAGGATCTGGGCAGCCTGCGCCGGCCGATGCGCGCAGTGCTGATGCACCATCTGGGCGGGCGAGGGCTGAAATCCTGGGAAATGCTGGAGGACCTGGCGCGACGGGGCACCTGAGCGCAGGCGGCCCGCGGCGCCGTTGCGGGGGGACTCACGCGGCAACGCTGCACGCGCTGCCGCCCGTGCTCACTGCAGCAGGGCGTCGACCGCCACGCGAAAGCGGCTCTGCGCCCCGGTGGAGTCCGGGGCCTGATGCAGCTGGCGGACCGCCCGGGCCAGGCGCGCGGCGCCGACAAATCCGCAGCTGGCCTGCAGCCGATGCAGCTGGCCGCGCAGGGCCCGCACATCCTCCTCGCGCAGGGCCTGGGCCACCGCGTCGCGAACCCCAGGCAACTCGGCCAGGAACAGCTCGCGCAACGCGATGAGGTGGTGGCGCTGCCCGTTCAGCGCGGCCAGGGCCGTGGTTTCGTCCCAGTCCTGGCGCTCGCCCTCCACGTCCTCGGCGTCGGCAAGCACCGGGGCGGACAGGCTGCCAGCGGTATGCACCAACGCGCGGCGGACGGCCTTGAGCAGGTGCTCACGGCTCAGCGGCTTGACAAGGGTTTCACTGAAGCCGGCATCGCGCAGCCGCGAATGGATCGAGGTGTCGCCATCGGCGGTATGTGCCAGTGCCGGCGTATCTGGCCGCGAGCGGCGCAGCTCCTGCAGCAGTTGGGTGCCGTTACCGTCGGGCAGGTTGACGTCGATCAGCCACAGATCATGTTGGTTGCCACGGGCGCGGTCCATGGCCGTGGCCAGGGAATCGGCGGTATCCACCTGCGCCGGCAGGGTTTCCAGCGCGGCCTTGAAGAAGCCGCGGCTGATGGTGTCGTCCTCGACGAGCAGGAATCGGGGCATGGGATCCCTCGGGGTCATCTGCATTGGGGCTGCCTCCATGTCAGCTGCGCCCATATTAAACGCGAAGTCCCCGCCTGCAAGCGGTTTCAGCGGGCGGCAAGTCAGTTGGCAGTTGGTATCTGCGACAATACGCACCCTTTTTGCCCGCAGCCTGTTGCCACGTGGCCCGAACCCGCTCCCGCCTCGACCGTACTCCCTTCCAGACCGACATCCTCGACCTCAGCCATGACGGCCGTGGCGTTGCCCGCCGCGACGGCGAGGGTGGCAAGGTCACCTTCATCACCGGCGCGCTGCCCGGTGAGGTGGTGACCGCCGAGCCGACCGCGCGCAATCGTCATTTCGATGAAGCTCGGACCATCGAGGTCGTACAGGCCTCGCCGCAGCGGGTGACCCCGCGCTGCCCGCATTTCGGCGTCTGTGCCGGCTGCGTGCTGCAGCACCTGGAAGAGTCGCAGCAGATCGTGGCCAAGCAGCGGGTGCTGATCGACAACCTGACCCGGATCGGCCACGTCACCCCGGGCACGGTGCTGCCGCCGCTGGTGGGCGACAGCTGGGGCTACCGCCGCAAAGGCCGCTTCTCGGTGCGCCGCGTCGAGAAGAAGGACAAGACCCTGGTCGGCTTCCGCGAGCTGGACCCGCGTTTCGTCGCGGACCTGAGCCAGTGCCTGACCGTCATTCCGGAAATCGGGATGAAGGTCGGCGTGCTCTCCGAGTTCATCGAGACCCTGGACGGCAAACGCGACATTCCCCAGATCGAATTAATCGCCGGCGATGACGCGATCATGCTGACCATCCGCCACATGCAGCCGCTCAGCGATGCCGACCGTGCCGCGTGGATCGTCTTCGGCCAGGCACACGGTTTTGCGATCTCGCTGCAGCCCGGTGGCGTGGAGTCGGTGCAGCCGCTGTGGCCGGCCGAGGTGCCGTTGTCGTTCAAGCTGGCGCCGTGGGATGTCGAGCTGGCGTTCCGCCCGCTGGATTTCATCCAGGTCAATGCCAAGCTCAACGTGCAGATGATCGCGCACGCGCTGGCCCTGCTCGATGCCGGTCCGGACGAGCGCGTGCTCGATCTGTTCTGCGGGCTGGGCAATTTCACCCTGCCGCTGGCGCGCACCGTGCGCAACGTGGTCGGTGTGGAGGGTGATGCCGGCCTGGTGGCGCGTGCGCGTGAGAACGCGGTGCGCAATGGGCTGGAGAATGCCGAGTTCCATGCCGCCGATCTGACCCAGGACCAGCGCCAGGCCTCGTGGATGCGCCAGGGCTTCGACAAGCTGCTGCTGGATCCGCCGCGCTCGGGCGCCATCGAAGTGCTGCAGCAGCTGCCGCTGAAGCAGTTCAAGCGCATCGTCTACGTGAGCTGCCATCCGGGCTCGCTGGCGCGCGATGCCGGCTACCTGGTCAACGAGCAGGGCTTCACCCTGGTCTCGGCCGGCGCGATGGACATGTTCCCGCACACCGCGCACGTGGAAAGCATCGCGGTGTTCGAAAAGCGCTGATCAGCGCCCGTCCCCGGGCGCGGCGTTCTGCCACTGGCCGTGTGCGTCGAACACATAGGTCTGCGGTTCGGTGCCGCGCTCGGTCGCATCCCCGGCGGTGACATTGCAGCGGATCTCCGGCGCCTGGGTGCTGCGCAGTTCGCAGTCGTCGATCGCGAAGATCTGCAGGCGCTGCTGGAACGCGCGCAGTTCCTCGCGGGTGGCGGCATCGTCGATGGACGCAGCACGGCGATCAAGCTGCGCATTGAGCAGCTCGCGGACACGTTCGCGCGGGGGCACCGGCGCGTCGACATCGGCGCGCTGCATCGCCCAGCCCATGCCCTGCGGAACGAAGCGAAGCATGCGGTAGCGGTTCTTGAGGCCGATCTCCATGCCGACCAGGCAGTCGTATGCACCGGCGAGCGTGGTGCTTGCCCAGCACGGGCCATGTTCGAACCGGCGAGGGGTGAACATCGACTGCAGCAGCAGATCCTGGGTAGAGGCGGCCGGCGTCTTTTCCGCCTCGACCATGGCCATCACCGCCGCCTCGATCTGTGCAGGCGTGGGCGGCGAGGCGGCGAGCGCGCCCAACGGCAGCAGGGTCAGCAGCAGGGCGGGGAAGAGCGGTTTCATCGGGGGCGTCCTTGCAAGGCAGCCGGGCAGTATAGAAGCACGCCGTGGCCGCGGTGCCGCGATCGCCGCATACTGTGCGCATGGGCATTGAAATCGAACGCAAATACCTCGTCACCGGTGAGGGCTGGCGCACCGCTGCGCACGCGGTGATCCCGATGGCACAGGGCTATCTCAACGATGCCGCCTCGCTGGAGAGCGGCGCGCAGAAGGCGTCGGTGCGCGTGCGCATCCAGGGCGCGCAGGCCTTCCTCAACATGAAGTCGCGCGAGATAGGGCACACCCGGCAGGAGTTCGATTATCCGATCCCGGTGGAGGATGCGCGCGCGCTGCTGGCGCTGTGCGTCGGCGGGCTGATCGACAAGCGCCGGCACCTGGTCGAGCACGACGGGCTGCTCTGGGAGGTGGACGAATTCCTGGGCGAGAACGCCGGGCTGGTGGTGGCCGAAGTGGAGCTCGAGCACGCCGAGCAGACGGTTACGCTGCCCGAGTGGGCAGGCGAGGAGGTCACCGACCAGGTGCGCTATTACAACCTGGCCCTGGCCGCGCACCCCTTTTCACGCTGGTCAAGCGCTGAACGCGGCTGATCCGCGGCCCTTGTGAAGCGGCCTTGCCGCCCACAATCTGGCCAGATGAAAATCGATATCTGGTCGGATGTGGTGTGCCCCTGGTGCTGGATCGGCAAGCACCGGTTCCAGCAGGGACTGGCGTTGCTCGGCGATGACGCGCCCGAGGTGGAGGTGCATTGGCACCCGTTCCTGCTCGATCCCGACGCCGGCACGGCCCCGGTACCGCTGCGCCAGGCGTACGCGGCCAAGTTCGGCAGTGCCGAGCGCACCGAACAGATCCTGACCCAGACCCAGGCCGCGGCGCGCGCCGAGGGCCTGCCGATGGATTTCAACCAGGGCCAGGTCCGGGTGACCACGCTGCCGGCGCACCGGCTGATGTGGCTGGCCGGGCGTGAAGGCGTCCAGGCCGAGGTCGGCGAGGCACTGTTCCGCGCGCATTTCGTGGAGGGGCGCAACCTGGCCGATCCCCAGACCCTGATTGCCGCCGGCGCCGCCGGCGGGCTCCAGGCCGAGCGCATCACCGCGCTGCTGGAAGGAGAGGAGGGGCTGGAGGAGATCCAGGCGCAGCTGGCGCAGGCGCAGCGCTTCGGCATTCAGTCCGTGCCCACCTTCGTGATCGACGATAAATACGCCATCCAGGGGGCCCAGCCACCGGAGGCGTTCGCCCAGGCCCTGCGCCAGATCGCGGCCGAACGCACGCCTGCAGGCCCTGCGGGGCACGGCGATGGCTGCGGCCCGGACGGTTGCGAGGTCTGACGCTGCGCGCGGGTTCTGCGACAATGCGGCAGTGCGCCATGGTGGCGCCCCGTATTGGAGACACCCCATGCTCGTGATCGGCGTTGCCGGGACCGAACTCACCGCCCAGGAACGCGAGTGGCTGCAGCACGACGCCGTGGCCGGCGTCATCCTGTTCAAGCGCAACTTCGCCTCGCGCGAGCAGATCGCCGAGCTCTCGGCGGCCATCCGTGCCGCCGCGCCGCGCCCGCAGCTGATCTGCGTGGACCAGGAAGGCGGCCGCGTGCAGCGCTTCCGCGAGGGGTACAGCGCGCTGCCGCCGCTGCAGGGCTTCGATGCGCTGTATGCCTCCGATCGCGAGGCCGCGCTGGCCCTGGCCGAGCAGCACGCCTGGCTGATGGCCAGTGAAGTGCGCGCCAGTGGCGTGGACCTCAGCTTCGCCCCCGTCGTCGATCTGGGCCGTGGCAACCTGGCGATCGGCAATCGCGCCTTCAGCGCGGACCCGCAGGTGGTCGCAGCGTTCACTGCCGCCTATGTGCGCGGCATGCACAGCGTTGGCATGGCCGCCACGCTCAAGCATTTCCCCGGGCACGGCACCGTGCTGGAAGACACCCATTTCCACGACGCCAGCGACCCGCGCTCGCTCGATGAACTGCGCGCGCTGGACCTGATCCCGTTCGCGGCCGGCATCGCCGCCGGCGCCGATGCGGTGATGATGGCCCACGTGGTCTACCCGCAGGTCGCGCCGGAGCCGGCCGGCTACTCGCCACGCTGGATCCAGCAGATCCTGCGCGAACAGATGGGCTTCCGCGGCGTGGTCTTCTCCGACGACATCGGCATGGCCGCTTCATTCGCCGCCGGTGGCGTGAAGGCGCGCGTGGATGCACACCTGGACGCCGGTTGCGACGTGGTGCTGGTCTGCCACCCCGAACTGGTGGAAGAATCGCTGCGCGCCGTCGAAGGTCGCACCCTCAACACCGCTGCGCTGCTCGGCCTGATCGGCCGCGGCGCGCTGGGCTGGGACGGCCTGCTGGCCGATTCCCGCCACGGCACCACCCAATCCCGTTTGCTTGACACCCTTGGAAGAACCGTCTGATGCCCAACCTCACCATTTCCCAGGCCCTGGCCCAGGCCGACCTGCTGGTCGACCGTCCCACCATCGACAAGGCCGTCGCTGGCATCGCCGACGCCATCGCGCGCGATTACAAGGGCGAGGTCCCGCTGTTCCTGTCGATCATGCACGGCGCGCTGCCGTTCGCCGGCCAGCTCGCACTGGAACTGGGCGCACGCGGCCAGGACGTGCAGTTCGATTACCTGCACGCCACCCGCTACCGCGGTGAAACCACCGGCGGCGACCTGGTCTGGAAGCACAAGCCGGCCACCGCGCTGTTCGGCCGCCGCGTGCTGCTGGTCGATGACATCCTCGACGAGGGCTACACGCTGCAGGGCGTGCGCACCTGGTGCCTGGAGCAGGGCGCCACCGACGTGCGCATCGCCGCGCTGACGGTCAAGCTGCACGACCGCGCGCTGCCGGACGTCAAGGCCGACTACGCCGGCATCGACCTGCCGGACCGCTATGTGTTCGGTTTCGGCATGGACGTCAACGAAACGCTGCGCTGCGTGCCGGCCATCTACGCGATGAAGGAATGATGGAACACATTTCCCTTGCCGTCATCGGCGGCACCGGCGTCTACAAGCTGGCCCAGCTCGACGATGTGAGCAGCCACCAGGTGCAGACGCGCTACGGCACGCCGTCCGGCCCGATCCGCGTCGGCACGCTGCTGGGTCAGCGCGTGGCCTTCCTGGCCCGCCATGGTGAAGGCCACTCGCTGCCGCCGCACAAGATCAATTACCGTGCCAACCTGGCCGCGCTGCAGCAGATCGGCGCGCAGCGTGTGCTCGCGCTCAACACGGTCGGCGGCATCACCGAACTGTTCGGCCCGCGCGTGCTGGCCTGCCCGGACCAGCTGATCGATTACACCTGGGGCCGCATCTCCACCCTGTGCGAAGAGCCGGGCACCGACGTGCTGCACGTGGACTTCGGCCACCCGTACACGCCGATGCTGCGCAGCAAGGTGCTGGCCGCGGCGAAAGTGACCGGCGTGCGCCTGCAGGACGGTGGCTGCTACGGCGCGACCCAGGGCCCGCGGCTGGAAACCAATGCGGAAATCGCGCGCATGCGCCGCGATGGCTGCGATCTGGTCGGCATGACCGGCATGCCCGAAGCCAGCCTGGCCCGCGAGCTCGGCCTGGACTACGCCTGCCTGGCGATCGTGGCCAACTGGGCCGCCGGCTGTGGCGATGGCGATGAAATCACGATGGCCGAAGTGCTGGCCAATGTGGACGCCGCCTCCTCCGGCCTGCCCGAATTGATCGGTGAATTGGCACGGGGGTGATTGTCATTACCGTACAAGGTTTGCATACTCCGCCAGTGCGCTGGTTGAGCGTACACCACCCATTCATAGAAGAAGGTCTCGCATTACCATGCCGAACGGTACCGTCAAGTGGTTCAACGACGCCAAGGGATTTGGCTTTATCTCGCCGGAGGACGGCAGCGCCGACGTCTTCGCGCACTTCTCCGCGATCAACTCCAAGGGCTTCCGCAGTCTGCAGGAAGGCCAGAAGGTCACCTATGACGTGACCCAGGGCCCGAAGGGCGCCCAAGCCTCGAACATCGTGCCGGCTGAGTGATTTTCTCGGCTGCGCATTGAAAACCCCGCTTCGGCGGGGTTTTTTTTCATCAGTGAGTCCCCCATGACCCCTCGTCGCACCATCGCCATCGTCGGTTACGGCACCGCTGGCCAGGCCCTGTCGATCCTGCTTTCACGTGACCATCACCAGGTGCACGTGTTCGAGCGCGCGGCGCGGCCCGGTCCGGTCGGGGCCGGCTTCCTGCTCCAGCCGACCGGGCTGGAGGTGCTCTGGCAGATGGGGCTGCTGCCCGCGGTGATGCAGCACGGTGCCCCCGTGCGCCGCTTGCACGGCCAAACCCCGTGCGGGCGCACGGTGATGGACATGCGCTATGCCGACTTGAATCCAGCGCTGCACGGCGTGGGCATGCAGCGCGGTGCGCTGTTCTCGCTGCTGGCCGCTGCGTGGGAGCAGCCGGGCAATCTGCAGCCCGCTACGTCCATCGTCGAGGTGGACACCGCGCAGGGGCGCGTGCGTGACGCACAGGGGCGCTGGCATGGCCCCTATGATCTGGTGATCGCCGCCGATGGCGCGGCCTCGTCGCTGCGTGCGCAGGTGCAGGGCACATCGCATGACCGCCAATACCCGTGGGGCGCGCTGTGGTGCCTGCTGCCGCGCGGCGATTGGCCGCACATCGATGAGCTGCGCCAACGCTATGTGGCGGCGCGCAAGATGATCGGGCTGCTGCCGGTGGGCACGCGACCCGGCAACGATGAGCCGCAGTTGAGCTTCTTCTGGAGCCTGCCACGCGACCGGTTCGCCCAGTGGGAGCGTGACGGCATGGCGCGCTGGCTGGATGAGATCGCCACATTGTGGCCGCAGGCGCACGCGCGGTTGGCGGGCGTGTGTGAACCCACACAGTTGGCTCGCGCCGGGTATCGCGACGCGGTGCTCGCGCGCTGGCACCGCGAGCGGCTGGTGCTGGTGGGGGACGCCGCCCACGCGATGAGCCCCCAGCTGGGGCAGGGCGTGAACATGGCGCTGATGGATGCACTGGCGTTGCGCGATGCACTGCGCGCGCACGCTGATCGCGACAATGCGCTGCAGGCCTACCAGGCACAGCGCCGCGCGCATGTAGCGATCTACCAGTACTGGAGCCGCTGGCTGACGCCGTTGTTCCAGTCCGAACGGGATGGCCTGGCGCGCGCCCGCGATGTGCTGTTCCAGCCGATGGGCCGCATCCCGGGCGGGCGTGGACACATGCTCCGCGTCCTCAGTGGAACGCAGCGCGGCTGGCTCGGCAGACTGCCGTTGTCGCCCGCGTTCATGCAGGCGATGCACGGGCTGCAGGACACGCGCGAGCGCGACGGCATCTGCTGATAACCCCGCGTAGCAGTCCATCGCAGCGGATGTGAAGGCGTGAATAACATCCATTGACGGTGGACTCACCGCCCACGTGGGACAACACTCAGGCAAACGCAGCGTGCATGTGGTTCATCCATGCACGACCTGCTGCTTCCACGGACGCGCTGTCCGATGCCTGATCGCTTGGAGCCCCGCGACTGCGGGGTGGTAGGGTGGGGCTGCGTTTGCGACCTACGGTCCGGTGGACCGATCGCAACCCAAGGAGATTGAAATGCTGTTCTCGGCCGAAACTCTGGAAAGTGAAATCCGCAAACTGCGCGGACTGCTGCAGATGCTGCATGAGGATCAGCCGGACGTGATGGAAGACGTGTTCGAGTTCCATGTCACCAGCCTCATCACGCACGCTGCGCCGGAACACCACCCGCGCATCCGCAGCGCTGCCCATGAGATGTTGACCGCGATCCAGCGGCAACCCGTGCGGCCCAATCCGAATGCACCGGATATCCGGTTGATGCCCAGCCTGTTGGCCTCCGCTGCCTGATGCAGGCAAGGTAACTGCGTCACCGACGTCGCGCGCTGTCCGGATCAGCGCGCCGGCAACGCGATGGCTTGGTCCTCGACGCAGGCCACCAGCCTTTCGCCCGAGGCCAGTACCGGTGCGATGCCGGCAGTGAAGCCCGAGAACGCTGGCAGTATCGTCATTCCTTCGCGCATCCAGAACGCTGGCCAACGCCGCTGCATGCCCGGCAAGCGGGCCAGCGGATGCAGGTGACCACACAGCACATGCAGCCCTGGCTGCGGCTGCGGTGCATGACGCAGCAGGAACGGTCCTTCCTGGATACGCTCGCCCAGCAGTTCGATGCCCAGGTCGGCCTTGGGCAGCACACGGTCATGATTGCCTTCCAGTGCGCCGATCCACAGCTGTGGATGCTGCTCGCGCCATCCCTGCCACTGGCGGTACCACGCAGCGCGGTGCGCAGCGCCATGCAGCACATCGCCGAGTATCCACAGATGGCGGATGGCGCGCTGCTGCACCACCGCGCCCAGACGCTGCAGGTCATCGGAGGTGCCGCCACTGGGCAGGCCGATGCCCGAACGCCGGAACAGATCGGCTTTGCCCAGGTGAAGATCGGCGATCAGCAGTGCATCGCGCGCCGGCCAGTACAGCGCACGCGCACCGAGCAGATGGACGCTTTCGCCGGCGAGGGTGATCGGCAGTTCAGGCGCCATGGCGCTTCTCCAGTTGCTGTGCGGCGCGCAGGACGCGGGTCTTCCAGTCTTCGTTGCTGAGCTGGCCGCGCAAGCGTTCTGCCCAGAGCGGGAAAGACAACGGTCCCAGGCTGGTCGGATGCTGCACGCTCAGTGTTCGGGCCTGGCAGCTCGACAGAGCGCGGGCCAGGCTTCCCAGATCGAGTTGATCGTGCAGCACTTCGTGTTCGGCCAACGTCAGCAGGATGTGATCCGGATCGTGCTGGCGCAGCACGTCGTACAGCAGCCCGCTGGAGGCCTGCAGCTGGCGCAGGCTGCGCGGCGTGCGGCCGGGCAGTGCCGGTACGAGCATGCCTGACACCCGCGCGATATCGCGGAACTGGCGCCGCGCCAGTTCGCCCAGGTTGAGGCTCTCGCGCAGATCGGTGAGCAGTCCCTCCGGTGCCAGCAGGGTGCGCACGCTCGCCGCATCGAGTTCGACCGGGCGCGCCGGTGCGAGCACGAATCCATAGTCGTTGGCCGCGTAGCCGAAGGTATTGCTGTGCTGTCGCGTCCAGCGCAATGCCATCAGCGCGGCCAGCCCTTCATTGACCTGGCGACCGGCGAAGGGATACACGAACACGAACTGGCCATCGCGACGCCGCACGTGTTCCACCAGCAGCAGCTCCGGACCGGGGAGGACGGACAGGCGCGTCTGCAGCGCGAGCAGCGGCGCCAGCCAGCGCATCTCCGGGCTGTCGGCAGGGCGGGCCAGCACCGTTTCCATTTCATGGCCCAGCGCGTCGGACAGTGGCAGCCGGCCGCCCTGCCAGCGCGGCACCACGCCATCGCCGCCCCGGGCCAGGCGCACATACGCGGTCAGGTTCTCCAGCCGCACCAGTTCCAGCAGGCGCCCGGCGAACTGGAAGCGATCACCGGGGCGCAGCCGGCTGAGGAACTGCTCCTCCACCGCACCCAGCCTGCCGCCGCGCAGGAACTGCACCATGACACTGCCATCGCTGGTGATGGTGCCGATCGACAGCCGGTGCCGCAGCGCGACGCGACGGTCGTGCACGCGGTAGATGCCATCGTCATCGCGCACCACCTTGTGGAAGTCCGGGTACTGCGACAGCGCGCGGCCGCCCTGCACGATGAACTCGAGTACGCCCTCCCAGTGCGTGCTGTCCAGCCCGGCGAACGCGTGCGTGCGCCGCACCTGCTCCAGCAGCGCGTCCGGATCGAAGCCGCCGCCCAACGCGCAGCTCACCGCGTGTTGCGCCAACACATCCAGCGACAATCGCAGCGGCCGGCGGGCTTCGATGTGCCCCTGGGCCAGCGCGCGACGCGCGGCGGCATACTCCACCAGCTCCAGCGCGTGCGAGGGCACGCACACGATGTGCCCGGATTCGCCGGGGCGATGCCTGGCGCGCCCGGCACGCTGCAGCAGCCGCGCGATGCCCTTGGGGCTGCCGATCTGCAGCACCTGGTCGACACTGGGGAAATCGACGCCGAGATCCAGGCTGGAGGTGGCGACCACGCAGCGCAGGCGGCCTTCGCGCAGGCCCTGCTCGGCGGCGCGGCGCAACGCCGGGTCCAGTGAGCCATGATGCAGTGCGAGGGTATCCGGGTCTTCCGGCCACACTGCCGCCAGTGCCTGGTGCCAGAGTTCGGCATGGGCGCGGGTGTTGGTGAACAACAGGCTGGTGCGCACCGTGAGCAGCTTCTCCAGCACGCGCTGCAGCTGCGACAAGCCCAGGTGGCCGGCCCAGGGAAAACGCTCGCCCTGCGCGGGCAGCAGTGTTTCCACGCTGACCGGACGGGGGCGTGCGCCGGCCACCAGCGGCGCGTCGGGCACGTCGCGCAACAGTACCTCGCGCGCCTCCTCCAGATTGCCCAGCGTGGCCGACAGCCCCCATACCTGCAGGGCGGGCAGGGCGTCGCGCAGGCGGCGCAGATTCAACTGCAACAGTACGCCGCGCTTGTTGCCCAGCAGTTCATGCCACTCATCCACGACCACGCAGCGCAGGTGCTGCAGGCGGGCCATCGTGTCGGGGTAGCTGAGCAGCAGGGCCAGTGATTCGGGCGTGGTCACCAGCACATCCAGCCGACCCTCGCGCGCCAGTCGCTTGTCGCGCGCGCTGGCATCGCCGGTGCGCAGGCCGACCTGCCAGTCCAGCCCGAGGGCATCCAAAGGCTCGCGCAGCGCGCGCGCGGTATCGGCGGCCAACGCCCGCAGCGGGGTGATCCACAGCACCTGCAGGACCGGCACCGGTGTCTTGGCACGGCCACGCGTGGTGCGTGGTGGCGGATCGTGCAGCGCCTGCAGCAGCGGCCCGCCGAACATCGCCAGCGTCTTGCCGCTACCGGTGGGTGTGTGCAGCAGGCCCGAGTCGCCCGCCAGGTAATGCTTCCACATCGCTTTCTGGAACGGCAGCGGCGCCCAGCCCCGGCTGGCGAACCACGCTGTCAGGCGGGCCATGGCCTCCCGTCGCGTCACCGCGCCAGTGCCTGCAGCTGGGCCAGCGTGTCCGCTTCGCTGGCCGGTTTGTCATGCCGCCAGCGCAGGATCCGCGGAAAGCGCACGGCGATGCCGGACTTGTGGCGCTTGCTGCGGTTCACCGCCTCGAAGCCGAGCTCGAACACCTGCTCGCCACGAACGCTGCGGACCGGCCCGAAGCGCTCGATCGTGTTCGCGCGGATCCAGCGGTCCAGCGCGAGGATTTCCTTGTCATCCAGGCCCGAGTACGCCTTGGCCACCGGCACCAGCGTCTGGCCATCCCACACGCCGAAGGTGTAATCAGTGTACAGCGTACTGCGGCGGCCATGGCCGGACTGGGCATAGATCATCACCGCATCGATGGTCAGCGGCGCGATCTTCCACTTCCACCAGTCGCCGCGCCGGCGCCCGGCCTGGTAAACCGACTCGGCGCGCTTGAGCATCAGCCCTTCCACGCCACGCTCGCGGGCCAGGTCGCGCTGCAGTGCCGCCGCGTGCCAGTCCGCCACGCTGAGCGCCGGTGACAGCCGCAGGCGCGGGTCGTCCAGCGTGGCCAGTACCTCGGCCAGGCGCGCCCGCCGTTGCGAGAGGGGCAGGGCGCGCAGGTCTTCACCGCCCAGCTCGAGCAGATCGTAGGCAAGCACGCGCACCGGCGTATCGCGCAGTGTCTTCGGGCCGGGCTTGAGTCGCTGGATGCGGGTCTGCAGGGCGGTGAAGGGCAGCGGCAGATCGTCGCCGTCCGCCCAGGCCAGCAGCTCGCCATCGATCACGCAGCCATCGGGCAACGCCATCGCTGCCGCCTCGATCTCGGGGAAGCGACCGTCCAGCCGCTCCTCGCCACGCGACCACAGCGCGACCTCACCCTGGCGGCGCAGCACCTGCAGGCGGATGCCATCCCACTTCCATTCCAGCAGCCAGTCGTCGATCGGGCCCAGCGTGTCGACCTCCGCCTCCAACGGCGATGCCAGGAAGAACGGGTAGGGCTGCTGGCGATCCTCGGGGCGCTCTTCGGGGGACAACAAGGCAGCCAGCAGGCCCGGCGCGGGCACCCAGCTGCCGAGCATGCGCTGGGCAATGCGTGCGATGTCGATGCCCGACCATTCGGCCAGCGCCTGCTGCACCAGCCGCTGTGACACGCCCACCCGCAGCGCGCCGGTCAGCAGCTTGTTGAACACCAGCCGCTCATCGAAGGCGAGCTGTTGCCACGCCCCGGTGACGGCGGCATGACGCACCGGTTCGGGCTGATTGGCCACCGGCAGCAGCTTCTGCTCGATCCAGTCGGCCAGCCCGATATCCGCGCCGGCCTGCGCCGGATCATTCATGAGCAGGGTCAGCGTCTCGGCCAGATCGCCAACCTGGTCATAGCTGTCGTCGACCAGCCAGGCGGGCGTATCGGACAACTCGGCCACCCACGCACGCAGCTCGGCGTTGCCGGCGATCTTCTGGCGCGCGCTGGTGACCTTGCCGCCGGCCAGCAGGAACAGGGCCCATGCGGCGTCGTGCGCGGGGGCCTGCTGGAAGTAGCGCACCAGTGCGGCGCGTTTGTCGCCGGTCGCGGTGCTGCGGTCCAGCTCGCTGTAGAGCGCGGCAAAGCGTTTCATTCTTCGTCCCCGTAGCCGGTGGCGAAGGCTTCGGCGGCGACGCCACGCTCGCGCAGGAAGCGGATCAGCGCGTCGGTGTTGCCGTGGGTGGCGATGACGCGGCGCGCACCGGTCTCGGTGATGGTGCGCAGCAGGTCAGGCCAGTCGGCGTGATCGGAGACGACGAAACCGCGATCGTAATTGCGCCGGCGGCGGTTGCCGCGCACGCGCATCCATCCGGAGGCAAAGCCCAGCTGCGCGCGCTTGAAACGGCGCATCCACGCGCTGCCCGCCGCCGAGGGCGGCGCCAGGATCAGCTTGCCGGCGAACGCCGCCCCGCGTTCCTGCTCGCTGACCGGTTCGGTGGCCAGCATCGGGATTCCCGCCTCGCGATAGACCGCCACGCCCGTGGCGATCGCCCCATGCAGCAACGCCGGTTGCGTTTCCAGCGGCAGCAGTTCGGCGAGGATCCGCTGCGCCTTGCCGAGTGCGTAGCACAGCAGCACGGCTGCCTCGCCACGCGCTTCGCACTCCCGCCGCCAGGCCACGATGTCCGCGGCGACCTGTGCGGTGTCCGGCCAGCGATACACCGGCAGGCCGAAGGTTGCTTCGGTGATGAAGGTATCGCACGGCACCACCTCGAACGGCGCGCAGCTCGGATCGTGCTGGCGCTTGTAGTCGCCCGAGGCCACCCACACCCGGCCCGCATGCGCGATCCGCACCTGCGCCGAGCCGAGTACATGCCCGGCCGAGTGCAGGGAGACCTCGGTGTCGCCAAGGGTGAAGCGTTCACCATAGGCGTGCGCGGTGCAGTCCACATCGCCCAGCCGCCAACGCAGGATCGGCAGGGTCTGCGTGGTGCAGTGATAGTGACCCATGCCGTTGCGCGCATGGTCGCCGTGGCCATGCGTGATCACCGCGCGCGGCACCGGCCGCCATGGGTCGATATGGAAGTCACCGGCCGGGCAGTACAGCCCCTCCGGGCGCAGCACCACCAGGTCGTCGTTGTCGGCATCGGCGTTCATGCCTGCACTGTGCCGCCGCGCTCGTGCAGGAGGTGAGAATCCGCATGAACGGCGGCCTGCACGGGGATGCGGCAGAATCGGTGCATCTGTCTGCAAGGAGGTCGCCGTGATGACGTCTGCCTGGCCCGCGTTCGAGACGCACGAGGTGAGCAACCAGCCGCCGCCCTTCGGAGGCCGGAACCTCTGGGCCGACGACAGTGCACTGGCCGATGCCGTCCAGCGCGAGGGAGGTGGCGTTTTCGTGAGCCCGCTGGCGCGCTACGGCGGCCTCGCCGGCGATGCGCTGTACCGGCTCGGCTTCGATGCCAACCGCGACCGCCCGCGTCTGCGCACGCACGACGCGCAGGGCCATCGCATCGATACCGTCGAGTTCCATCCGGCGTACCACGAGTTGATGAGCACGGCCAAGACGCATGGCGTGGCGGGGCTGTCCTGGCACGACGGCCGCCCCGGCGCGCATGTCGCGCGCGCTGCCTTGAGCTACCTGCATCACCAGGCCGAGGCGGGCACCAGCTGTCCGTTGACGATGACCCATGCGGCGGTCGCGGTGCTGCGCCAGGCGCCGGCGCTCGCCGAATGGGCGGACAAGGCGGCGGCACCGCACTACGACCCGCGTGACGTCCCGATTGCCGACAAGGCCGGGATCACCCTGGGCATGGGCATGACCGAGAAGCAGGGCGGTTCTGATGTGCGCAGCAACACCACGCGCGCCGAGCCGCAGGCCGATGGCAGCCATGCGCTGATCGGGCACAAGTGGTTCTTCTCCGCGCCGATGTCCGATGGCTTCCTGGTGCTCGCGCAGGCGCCGGGTGGGCTGAGCTGTTTCCTGATGCCGCGGCGCCTGGCCGACGGCAACCGCAACGCGTTCCGTCTGATGCGCCTGAAGGACAAGCTTGGCGACTGGTCCAACGCCTCCAGCGAGGTGGAACTGTGCGGGGCCTGGGCGCAGCGCGTGGGCGAGGAAGGGCGTGGGGTGGCCACCATCATCGGCATGGTGATGATGACGCGGCTGGACTGCATGCTTGGTGCCGCGGCGGAGATGCGCATGGCACTGGCGCAGGCACTGCACCACACCCGGCACCGCAGCAGTTTCGGCACGCGGTTGAGCGAGCATCCGCTGATGGCCAATGTGCTGGCCGACCTGGCGATCGAATCCGAAGCGGCCACCGTGTTCGCCATGCGCGTGGCGCGTGCGGTCGACCAGGCCGGAGGCGATCCGCAGCAGGCGGCCTTCGCGCGCATCGCCACGGCGGTGGGCAAGTACTGGGTGTGCAAGCGGGCTGCCGTGTTCGTCAACGAAGCGCAGGAATGCCTGGGCGGCGCGGGCTATGTGGAGGAGTCGATGCTGCCGCGGTTGTACCGGCAGGCGCCATTGAATTCGATCTGGGAAGGCAGCGGCAACATCCAGTGCCTGGACGTGCTGCGTGCGCTGTCGCGCGAGCCGCAGGTACTGCAGGCGCTGCAGGTTGAGCTGGACGCGGTGGCCGGGACCGATGCCCTCTATGACGCCGCGTTGCGGGCACTGCGGGCGCAGTTGGCGGTGCCACCAGAGCAGGCGCAGGCACGCCGGGTCACCGAGCGCCTGGCGCTGTTGTTGCAGGCCGCGGTGCTGCTGCGTGCGCAGAGCCCGAACGCGTCCGCCTTCATCCGCTCACGGCTGGGGGCCGAGCATGGGATGGCCTTCGGCACGCTGCCGGCCGATGTGGACTTCGCGGCCGTGCTGGGCCGCGCTCTGCCGTAAGCGGCCGCCAATGAAAACGCCCCCTCCGGAGAGGGGGCGTTGGTCACCACGCTGTGGCGGTGCGTAACGCCGACTCAGCGCTTGGCTTCGTTGGCGTTCTTCTTGGCATCATCGGCCACGTCGCGCGCCTTGTCGGCGACCTTCTGCGCGGCATCGGCGGTGGAATCGCTCGCGTGGGCCGCGGCATCCTTGGCCGCGACCTTGGCTTCGCCGGCGGCTTCGGAGGTGGCGGCGGCAGCTCGGTCGAGTGCCTGCTGGGTATCGGCGGCAGCGCGCTCGGAGGCGGCGGCGGCATCGTCGGCGGCACTGCGGGTCGCCGCAGCGGCCTTGTCGACTGCTTCGCGGGCGGCAGCGTTGGTGCTGTCGGCGGCCTGGGCGGCATCACGGCGCGCCTGTTCGGCTTCCGGGCCCTTGCAGGCAGCCAGTGCGAGCAGCAGGGAGGCGGCCAGCAGGGAGGTGGTCAGCGGACGGATCTTCATGTGGCGCTCCAGAACGGCGATGGATGGGAGGCCAGCCTATTCATGCGCCTGTGAAGAACCGGTGGGTGGCGGCCCGGCCACCAAAACGCGCCCAAAGAAAAAGCCGCTGGCGAACCAGCGGCTTCTTCAGACTTGCTTGAAGAAAGAAGTGATTACTTCTTGGCTTCTTCAGCAGCGTCCTTGGCCTGCTCAGCGGTGTTTTCCGCAGTCTTGGCAGCGTCCTTGGCCTGCTCAGCAGCAGCGTCGGTGGCAGCGCCAGCAGCCTGGGCAGCGGCATCAGCCGAAGCGTCAGCAGCGGTGGTGGCGGTGTCAGCAGCAGCCTGGGCAGCGTCAGCAGCCGGGGCGCCAGCAGCAGCGGCCTGGTCAGCAGCGGCCTGGGCGTCAGCGGCGGCTTCGTTGGCCGAAGCGGCGGCGTCAGCAGCCTGCTCCTGCTTCGAGCAGGCGGTCAGAGCCAGGCCCAGGGCCATTGCGATCAGCAGCTTGTTGATGCTCATTGTTGTGAATCCTCGTCGTTAGATTAGGCAACGCGCTATTGCGCGCCCGGCAACATGATGACAAGCCACGATTGGCTGTCAAGCGATCGCGCATTCAGTTTTGAGAAATGCGCGTTAAACCAAATCAAATCAATTCGATAGCGATGGCGGTCGCTTCGCCGCCGCCGATGCACAGGGTAGCAATTCCGCGCTTGGCCCCACGCGTGCGCAATGCGTTCACCAGCGTGACCACCAAGCGTGCGCCCGAGGCACCGATGGGATGGCCCAATGCGCAGGCCCCGCCATTGACATTGACCTTGTCGTGCGGGATGCCCAGCTCGCGGATCGGCGCCATCGCAACTACGGCGAAGGCTTCGTTGATCTCGAACAGGTCCACCTGGTCCAGCGTCCAGCCGGTCTTGTCCATCAGCTTCTGGATCGCACCGATCGGCGCGGTGGTGAACCACTCCGGCGCCTGCGAGTGGGTGGCGTGGCCGACGATGCGCGCCAGCGGCTGCAGGCCGCGGGCGGCGGCATCGTCCTCGGAGAGCAGCACCACGGCAGCGGCGCCGTCGGAGATGCTCGAGGAGCTGGCGGCGGTCACCGTGCCGTCTTTCTTGAAGGCCGGGCGCAGGGTCGGAATCTTGGCGATGTCCGAGCGGCCGGGCTGCTCGTCCTGCGCGTACTCGACCTCGCCCTTGCGGGTGCTGACCTTGACCGCGACGATTTCGCCATCGAAGGCGCCGTTGGCCTGCGCGGCCTGCGCGCGGCGGACCGATTCAATCGCGAAGGCATCCTGGTCCTCGCGGCTGACCTGGTACTTCTCCACGGTGCATTCGGCGAACTCGCCCATGGCCTTGCCGTCGTACGCATTGACCAGGCCGTCGTGGGCCATATGATCCACGGCCTGGAAGTTGCCGAAGCGGTTGCCGGTGCGCGAGTTGGGGATCATGTGCGGGGCGTTGGACATCGATTCCATGCCGCCGGCGACCACGATGCTGGCCGAGCCGGCCTTGATCAGGTCATGCCCCAGCATGATGGCCTTCATGCCCGAACCGCACACCTTGTTCAGGGTGGTGGCGCCGGTGGACACCGGAATCCCGGCGGCGATCGCGGCCTGGCGGGCCGGCGCCTGGCCGAGGTTGGCCGGCAGCACGCAGCCCATGATCACTTCGGAAACATCCGCGGCCGGTACTCCGGACTGCTCCAGGGCCGCAGCGATCACGGTGGAGCCCAGGGTCGGGGAGGGCACGCCGTTGAACTGGCCCAGGAAGGAGCCGATGGCGGTGCGCTTGGCGGCGGCGATGACGATGTTGGACATGTGCAATCTCTTTGGTGCGTGAGCTAAGAGCGGAATGGGAACGCGGGCGTTGGAAGCCGACGCATTTCCCGGCAGACTGCGTGGGGGTCGGCCCAGTATAGAGGGTCGGCATTGACTGCCGGTGTCTGCCCGGGGGGCAGGCAGGTGGGGAAGGTCCATTCACTAGGGGAACAGGGATGAAGCAGGTTGTGATCGGCAGGTCGGCCTTGGCCGCGGCATTGGCATTGGCACTGAGTGCCTGCGGAGGTGGGGGCAGCAATGTCCGGGGGGATCTGGAGCCGTCGCCGCCCCCGACCACGCCCCCGTCGCCGCCGCCAACGACGCCCCCCACAACGCCGCCGGTAACGCCACCGGTAACGCCTCCGCCTCCGGCCGTCGATGCACACCTGACGGTGATCAATGCGCGCGATGCGCAGTTCACCGGCAAGGGCATCCGCATCGGCGTTGTCGATTCCGGCGTGAGCCGCACCAATCCGGCGGTGTCCGGGCGGGTGGTGTCCAGCCGCGCCTACATCGATCCGCTGGTCAACAATCTCAACATCGATGACGTGGTCGGCCATGGCACGACGGTGGCCTCGCTGGCGGCGGGACGCGCGTTCGGCGCCTGGCCGGGCGGCGTCGCGCCGGAGGCGCTGATCGTCTCGGCCCGGATCATCGCCGACAAGCGGCCTGCCGACGATGGCACGGGCAATGGCAACGAAGTGACCGGCGCGCTCGGTCTGGCCGGCGTCCACCAGGATCTGATCACCGACGGTGTGCGGATCATGAACAATTCGTGGGGCGGGCTGTATTGGACCAACACGGCCGCCACCGCACCCATCGCCGCGGAGTATCGCCCGTTCATCGTCGGCCACAACGGTCTGGTGGTGTTCGCGACCGGCAACGAGAGCCGCGCCAATCCGTCCAGCATGGCCGCGCTGCCCAGCCAGCCGGGCCCGGGCAATACCCGGCCGGCGGCGGATCTGGAGCGCGGGTGGCTTGCGGTGACCGCCGTGGACACCAACAAGCCCGATACCCTCGCGTCCTACGCCAATGCCTGTGGTGTGGCAGCCAATTACTGCCTGGCCGCGCCGGGCACGGCCGTCTTCCTCGATCCCAAGAACCCTGGCGGTCCGTTGCTGTACGGGTCTGGCACCTCTTACGCGGCGCCGCTGGTCTCCGGGGCCGCCGCGCTGGTCTGGGAAGCTTTCCCGACGTTGACCACGGACCAGGTCCGGCAGGTATTGCTGGGCACCGCGACCGATCTGGGCGCGGTCGGTACCGATGCGGTCTTCGGGCATGGCCTGCTCAACGTGGGTCGCGCCGTGCGCGGGCCGGGTCGGCTGGACTGGGGCGACTTCCATGCGGCGCTCGGCACCGCCTACACCGTCTGGTGGGGAGGCCTGTCGGGCGCGGGCGGGGTGGTCGTTGACGGCGGTGGCAACGTGGTCGACGGGATCGATGATCCG
The DNA here is from genome assembly GCF_030128875.1 of Stenotrophomonas sp. BIO128-Bstrain. NCBI lineage: Bacteria > Pseudomonadati > Pseudomonadota > Gammaproteobacteria > Lysobacterales > Lysobacteraceae > Stenotrophomonas > Stenotrophomonas sp. BIO128-Bstrain. Next base: position 563,137 of record NZ_CP124620.1, read on the forward strand.
GGCATGACGCTCGGCGGGGAAAACCGCAATGCCGGGCAACTGCGCATCACCGGCGGCGCGACCGTAGCCATCAACGACCTGTATCAATCCGACATCGTGGTGGACGCCGACTCCTATCTTTACGCCTGGGATGTGATCACCAACGGGACGATCACCAACAACGGCGTCATGCAGATCAACTCCAACGCGAACCCGCGGATCGCCACGCAGTACAACGGCGATCTGTACAACAACGGCATCCTGTTCAACCGCGACCACGCCAACAGCACCCTCAACGGCAACTTCATCCAGAGCGCGACGGGTGAGTTCTGGATGTTGCTGGGCACCGATCCGCTCCACATCGGCGGCCGGGCGACGCTGGATGGCGGACTGTTCGTCTATGGGTTGGCGGAGGGCTACGTCGCACGGCGGGAGCATGAGGTGCTGGTGGCCGACGGGGGCGTCAACGGACAGTTTTCCTCGCTGGGCTTCAATGCGGCCACGTTGCCACTGCTGCAGGCGACCGTGCACTACGACCCCAACCGCGTGTATCTGGACGTGGAGCCTACGTCGGTCACCACTGCTGCGGCGGCCCGCACATCCGATGTCGGCACACTGGCCTCGGCCGCACGTGTGGAAGCGGCGTTCCAGGCGCTCGATGCGCGCCTGCAGCCGTCGGCACCCTCGACCGCGATCGTGCTGGATCCCGACCTGACCGCAGCGGCGGGGGCGATCCAACAGACGCCCACCGACCAGGCGTTGAGCCAGACGCTGGACAGCTTGTCCGGCAAGGCGCACGGGCTGGCCGCTGCGATGACGTTCGATGCGATCGACATGAACCGTCGCGGTCTGTCGGCGCGTCTGGATGCAGCGATGGCCACGCCCCGTCTGCGCGGCGCATGGCACAGCGCGCTGGGCGAGGCGGGGCAGGGCAGCTTCGCCGGCACGGGGGCGCAGACCCAAGGCTGGATGATGGGTCAGGATCTGGCCCTGGGCAGCAGCGGCATGATGGGCGTCGCCTTCGGCGAGACGCGCAGCAACAGCAGTCGTGACTGGGGCGGTGACCGTGGCCGCGATCGTCAGTCGCAGGCGCAGGTATATGCCGGCTGGAATGTCGGCAACGGCTATGCCATCGGCCAGGTCGGGGTCGGTCAGTTCACCCGCAACATCGACCGGCAACTGCTGCTGGGCGCTGGGCAGTACGGCGTCAACGCGCGTTACGGCGGCCACTTCAGCACCGCCAGCATGGAGTCCGGCTACCGCTTCGGCTCGGCGGTGGCGGGGCTGACGCCCTACCTGGGCGCGGAATACGCCCGCGTGGACAGCGACAGCTTCAGCGAGGACGGCGGCTTTGGCTTCGGCCTGCGCGCCGAAGGCAACGTTGCCAGCCGCAGCCAGGCGCTGGCCGGCCTGCGGGCGGAGACGCGCTGGGGCAGCTGGTCGCTGCGCGGTTACGCCGAGTGGCAGCAACTGCTGTCCAGCACCGGGCTGGATCCGCAGGCGAGCTTCGTCGGCGTGGAGGCCTGGGCACCGTTGGCAGGCCTGCAGCCGGCGCGCTCGGGCGGCTTGTTCGGGCTCTCGGTGGAGTCGTGGCTGAGCCGCAGCAGTCGCCTGGCGTTCGGCTATGACCAGCGCTTCGGCCCGCGCGGCGATCTGCGCCAGGTGCAGCTGCGCTACTCGGCCGGGTTCTGACGGCCGGTCTCACTGCGACGTGTATGAAGAAAGAGGGCGCGATCGATGATCGCGCCCTCTTCGTTTGTCACGCCGGCTCAGTTGCCGCGCAGCGTGCCCCGCCGCGGCGTGCTGCGCCCCAGCGGCATTTTCAGCTTGCCGATGGAGAGGATGCGCGACTCGGCGATCTGGTCGGCGGCGCGCTGCGGGGCGATGCCCTCGCTCTGCGACAGCGCGAAGATGCGGCCGAGGTTGTGGTAGATGCTGCGGATCAGGCGCATCGCGCGCTCACGGTTGTAGCCGTCGATCTCCAGCGAAACGTTCATCACGCCACCGGCGTTGACCGCGTAATCCGGTGCATAGAGGATGCCGCGGGCATGCAGTTCATCACCCACTTCCAGGCTGGAGAGCTGGTTGTTGGCCGTGCCGCAGACGATCCTGCACTTCAGGCGCGGCAACGTGTCCGGATTGATCGCGCCTTCGAGCGCGCACGGCGCGAAGATGTCGGCGTTGACGTCGTAGATGTCCTCCGGTTTGACCGCTTCGGCACCGTACTCGGTGACGGCGCGATCCACGCGCGCGCTGTCCAGGTCGCTGACGTACAACTTGGCACCACGGTCGCGCAGCAGCTTCACCAGTTCCATGCCGATGTGCCCCAGGCCCTGCACCGCGATGCTGGCCTTGCCCACTTCCTCATGGCCCAGCTTGTGCTGCATCGCCGCCATCAGCGCCTGCAGCGCGCCATAGGCGGTGAACGGGGCCGGGTCGCCGGAGCCGCCATGTACCTGGTGCACGCCGGTGACGTACTCGCTTTCCAGGTAGATGTTCTCCATGTCGTTGACATCGGTGCCCACGTCCTCGGCGGTGATGTAGCGGCCGCCCAGCGAATCGACATAGCGGCCGAACGCGCGGAACAGCACTTCGCTCTTGTCCCGCTTCGGATCGCCGATGATCACCGCCTTACCGCCGCCCACGTTGAGCCCGGCCAGGGCGTTCTTGTAGGTCATGGTGCGGCTCAGGCGCAGCGCATCGGCCAGGGCCTCGTCGGTGCTGGCGTAGGGACGCATGCGCACACCGCCCAGGGCCGGGCCCAGGGTGGTGTTGTGGATGGCGATGATCGCCCTCAGACCGGCATCGCGGCTGTGGCAGAACACCACTTGTTCGTGACCGGTGGTTTCGAGGGTTTCAAATAACATGGTGGCTCCGATGGTGCGAACGGTGGCGAACAGCGGCGAACGCGCCAGCAAAAGGTGGGTTGTAAAACAAAAAAAGCGACGTCGTCGGGTCTCGGACGGGTCGCGCGGCGCCATTCTAGTCCATTCCGATGGAGGGTGCTGTCAGGGGATCTCCCGTCGCGCCGTCATTAAAGTTGCTGAAGCGCAGGCCGATGCCGTGGCAACGGTGTGGATGGCCGGTCATCGCAGGAAGGATCACGTGGGCGCAGTCGCAACAGGGCAGGTGCGGGACCCGGTGCATCCGGGGCGATGGGCATGAGCGTCGCGATCTGGGTGGGGGCTGCGGTGCTGGTGCTGCTGGGTGGGGTCGCGCTGCTCCGCCAGCGGCGTGTCGCGCCGGTACCCGCGACGGGGCGCGCAGCCGCCACGCAGGCGTGCGAAGCGTTGCCCGCAGGCAGCGTTCCGCCAGGCACCGACCCCGTGGCGGTGCTGCAGGCCGGGCTGCACACGCTGGCGCTGGTGCCCCGCAGTGGCGATGCTGCCGATGCAGCGGCCCCGCACGCGCTTGAGCTGCGCGATGCGGTCACCGCCTCGCTGCTGGCGCGGGACTGGTCGGCCCGCCACCTGCCTCGCCGCCCACAACTGCTGCCGCAGCTGATCCAGACCGTCAACGACAGCGATGCCTCGGCGCGCGCGATGGCCGGGATCATCAGCCAGGACCCGGTGCTGACCGGCAACCTGCTGCGCATCGCCAACAGCCCGGTCTACCGGGTACAGACACGGCCGGTGGAAACGCTGCAGCGGGCCGTCACCCTGGTAGGGACCGATGGCATCCGCCAGATCATCAGCGCGGTGCTGGTGCAGCCGGTGATGCAGCTGCAGTGCGATGCCTTTCCGCAGTTCAGCGCGGTGATCTGGGAGCACGCGCTGCTGGCATCGCGCGCCGCCGCTGATCACGCACGCACGGTGACCCATGAAGATGGCTTCGCCGCGCAGTGGCTTGGTCTGACCCAGGGCCTGGGGGCGGCGCTGGTGATGCGGCACCTGCTCGATGCCTGCGCCGAGCAGGGCGTGGCGGTGCCGCCGCGCGCGCTGGCGGCCGAACTGCTGGACAGCTGGACCCTGCCGGTGGCCAGCCGGATCGCCGCCGCGTGGGAGCTGCCCAAGGCCGTGCACGATGCCTTGATCCGCCAGAGCGGCAGTGGGCTGGCGGCCAGCCTGCGCCTGGCGCGCGCGGCGGCCGCGGCCAGCCTGCTGTGCCGCCACGGCCAGATCGGCCAGGCCCAGGCGCTGGCCCTGCTGGAACAGCTGGACGACACGCCGCCGCACGCGCTGCAGTGGATCTGGCGGCGGGTCCACGGCCGGGCGGTGGAGACCGTGGACAGTGACGAGGCCGAGTACGACGTGGCCCGGGCGGGCTGAGCTAGAGCTGAGATTCCAGTGGCAGCCAGCTGATCGCTCGCGCGCTGGCGCGCAGCCAGAAACCGGCGTCCGGTTCGCGGTACAGCCAGTGCGGCGGCTGTGCATCGCGTTCCAGCCAGCGCACGTCGCCCTCCGGGCCCAGGGCCACCCAGTAACTCTGGCTCGGGCTGGCCAGGCGCAGATACTCCTGGCGCAGTTGCGCGGCAAGCACTGGATCGTTGAACAACACGCCCATCTCGGTGTTGAGGTACGCCGAGCGCGGATCCAGGTTGAACGAGCCGACGAAGCCACGCTGGTCATCGATCATGAACGCCTTGGTGTGCAGGCTGGCCCCGCTGCTGCCGAACAGGCCACCGCCATCCACGTTGCCGCGTGATTTGAGCTCGTACAGCTGCACGCCACTGCGCAGCAGCGGCGCACGGTAGTGCATGTAGCCGCTGTGCACGGCGGCCACGTCGTTGGCCGCCAGCGAGTTGGTGATCACCCCGACCTGGGCACCGCGCGCGACCATCGCGCCCAGCCCTTCGGTGCCGTCCTCGCCCGGGACGAAATAGGGCGAGATCAACAGCGCCTTGTGCCGCGTGCTTTCCAGTTCCTCCACCAGCCGCGTCACCAGCCAGCCGGCCTGGTCGTCGCGGCGGTGCTTCATCGGCGGGTCCGAGGCGATCTCCACCTTGCCGCTCCAGTGCAGGTCCAGTGCATCGCGGTAGTACGAGCGCTGCGCCTGCGAGCGCGCGACCCTCTCCAGGTAGGGCCTGGCACTGTCCAGGCGCGCTTCGTGCTCGCTTTCGCGGATCAGCAGGCGCAGCTGCGGTTCGGTGTAGAACGCCAGCGCGCGGATCGGCACGGCGGTGTCGCTGTTCCAGTAGTCGTCGAAAATGGTGTTGGCCTGCTTTACCGCTTCGCCGGCGACGAGCAGGTCCAGGTCGCGGAAGTTCACGTCCTGCCGCGCGCTGAAATATTCCTCGCCGATGTTGCGGCCACCGACGATCGCCACGCGCCCGTCGGCGATCCACGACTTGTTGTGCATGCGGTGGTTGACGCTGAAAACGCGCTGGACCATCTCGACCAGCCGCCACAGCCCGCTGCGGTTGCGGAACGGGTTGTACAGGCGGATCTCGATGTTGGGGTGCGCATCGAGCGCCATCATCAGCGCGTCCTTGTCCTGGGCATTCATGTCATCGAGCAGGATGCGCACCCGCACGCCGCGCTCGGCGGCGCGGTACAGCTCGTTGGCCATCAGGTGGCCGATCAGGTCGTCCTGCCAGATGTAGTACTGCAGGTCCAGGCTGCGCCCGGCGTGCTGGGTGATCACCGCGCGCGCGGCGTAGGCATCGAGCCCATCGGAGAGGAAGGCCACGCCGGTCTGGCCGGGATGCTCGGCCTGCAGGCGGACCAGCTCGCGATCGATCGCGGTCTGGTCGGCCTGCGTGGGCAGCACCGTGGAGCGCTCGCCGAGCGCCTGCGGGGTGAGGTGATCGGCCAGCAGCAGGCCACTGAGCACCAGCAGCACCAGCAAGGCCACGATGATCCCCAGCCAGCGCAGCAGCCGGCGCCAGAACGGTCGTTTCTCGGTCATGCCCCGATCGTAAGCGGCAGGGGCGTGCAGGGCGAGTGCCGGGACGGTCTAGAAACGCTCGTCCGGCGCCAGGTAACGCCACTGGCCCGGGACCAGCTTGCCCATCGCCACGCGGCCAATGCGCAGGCGGCGGATACTGACGACCTCCAGCCCGACCTGGCGGCACATGTCGCGCAGCTGGCCCGGATGCACCGGCTTGATCGCAAAGCGCAGGCGCGTTTCGTTCTGCCAGCTCACCTTGCACGGCGGCAGCGGCCAGTTGCGGAAGCTCAGGCCATGCGCGAGCCGCTTCATGCCGTAAGGCGCCAGCTCGCCACTCACTTCCACCAGGTACTCCTGCTCCAGCGTCGCGCCGCGGTCCTTCAGGTGCGAGATCACGCGCCCGTCCTGGCTGACCACGACCAGGCCGCTTTCGTCATCGGACAGCGGCATCACCAGTTGCAGGGCGTGGAAATGCCGCTGCAGCAGGGTCACCCCGGTGGCGTCGAGCTCACTGCGGCTTTCCGGTGTCACCAGCGCGCACAGTTCGTCCGAACGCATGCCGGCCGGCTTGTGCAGCAGCATGCTCACGGTCTCGGTGCGGGTTGCCTCGGCGTTCTCGCGCAGCACGATCACTTCGTCGGTGACCAGGGTCTGCGGCTGCTCGACCACCTGGCCGTTGACGGTCACCCAGCCGCCCTCGATATAGCGCTGGGCGTCGCCACGGGAGCAGCCGATCAGGCTGGTCAGGCGTTTGTCGAGTCGGATCGGGTCGGTCATCGGGCAGGCAACATAAAACGGGAAGCGGGCGGGGAGTGTACTGGCTGGGGCCCGGCGCTGCGCGATGACGGCGGCCGTGGCTCAGGCCGCGGTGCGTTCCAGGTGGGTCAGGTACAGGCGCAGATCGAACTCCAGCTGGTGGTAATCCGCTTCCATGTGGGTACACAGCTGGTAGAACGCCTTGTTGTGGTCCGATTCCTTCAGGTGGGCCAGCTCGTGCACCACGATCATCTTCAGGAACGGCGCCGGCGCCTCGCGGAACACCGTGGCGATGCGGATCTCCCGGCTGGCCTTGAGCTTGCTGCCCTGTACCCGTGAGACGGTGGTGTGGGTGCCCAGGGCATGCTTGAGCACCTGCAGCCTGCTGTCGTAGATCACCTTGGACAACGGCGCGGACTGGCGCAGATAGCGCTCTTTCAGGCCTTGGGTGTAGTCGTAGAGCTGGCGGTCGTTGCGCACGGTGTGCAGCTGCGCATAGCGGCGCTCCAGCCACGGCCCCAGCCGGTCGCCCGCGATCAGCTCGCGCACCTGCTGCTGCAGGGCGTCGGGATAGCCGGCGAGGTACTTCAGGGCGGTCATGCGGGCGGTTGGGGCGGGGCGGGCAGACCAGTATGATGGCCCCCGGAATCCCGCAACAACAGATGCTAGGCGTATGGCGAAGGCAAATCCCCTCCAGGAGCAGCTGCTCAAGGCTGGGCTGGTCAAGAAATCCCAGGTCTCCCAGGCCGCCCGTGAACAGGTGAAAGCCCGCCACGGCAAGGCCCCGGTCGCGCCCAGCGAAAGCCAGCGCGAGGCCGAGCGCCTGCGTGCGGAAAAAGCCGAGCGTGATCGTGCGCTGGAAGCCGAGCGCAAGGCCAGGGCGCACGCGCAGGAGCTGCAGGCCCAGGTCCGCCAGATCATCGAGGCGCACAAGGTCAAGCGTGAGGGCGAGAGCGAATACCGCTTCAACGACGGCACCGTGATCCGTACCCTGCTGGTCAACAACGTGCTGCGCCGGCAACTGGCCTCGGGCAGCCTGGTGATCGCCCGCCACGGCGAGGGCTTCGAACTGCTGCCCCGCGCGGCGGCCGAGAAGGTCCGTGAGCGCGATGCGAGCGTGATCGTGCTCGACAACAGCCAGCCCGCCGGCAGCGAGCCGAGCACCGGCAACGCCGAGGATGATGCGTACTACGCCCAGTTCCAGGTGCCCGACGACCTGGTCTGGTAAGCGCTGCCTGAAGCGTTCACCCGGCGCAGTCCGCGTTCAGCCCCACGTCGGCTGGCCGCGTCGGGCCGGGTCTATGCTGGTGTCCTGACACCGGCATGGGAGACACATCATGGCGACAGGTTGGGCAGGCGACGGCGCCGTCCAGGATCAGATCGACGCCACCGTCGATGACGCCATCCAGCGGGCCCGCGCACAGCTGCGCGACGGCCCCGGGCTGACCCACTGCGAACACTGCGAGGCGCCCATTCCCGAGGCGCGGCGCAAGGCCGTGCCCGGTGTGCGCCTGTGCGTGCGCTGCCAGGAAGAAGAAGACGCCGCCCAGCACGAAGGCAGCGGCTACAACCGCCGCGGCAGCAAGGACAGCCAGCTTCGGTAGGTGCCGACCGTTGGTCGGCACGCAACAACCCATACCGACCAGCGGTCGGTATCTACAAGCGGCCTGGCACGCGCCCTCAACCGTCCCCCTGGATTCCGCCCGGTGCCTGTGACGGATCCCGCCAGCGACGCACGGTGCGCTGGAAGAACATGTTGTTGGGCATCTGCAGCACCGTGCCTTCGTGGCCGCTGCCGGTTTCCTGCAGCGTGGTGTAGATCAGGTTGATGTCGATCACCCGGCCCTTGAGCCCGGGCTTCTCACCGTTCTCCAGCAGCTCGATGTAATCGTGCAGGCGGAACGGGCGCGTGGTGAAGATCAGCAGCGTGCAGAAAATGTTGGACAACACGCTCCAGGCGGCGAAGAACGCCACCGCGCCCACCGCAGCGAAGCCGGTGAACGCCGTCCACAGTACCGTCGCCGAGACGCCCACGATGTTGAGCACGATCAGCAGTACCGTGAAATACACCACGAAGGTGAACACCCGGCGCGCGCCCATGATCATTTCCGGCGGCAGTGTATAGTGGTCGCCGACCCGGCGGATCAGGCGCCGGGCGACCAGCCGCAGCAGCCAGGCCACCAGCAGCGTCACCAGGATCTGCAGGGCAGGGACCCCGTAGTGCAGCCATTCGTGGGTCCAGGCGGGCAGATGGTCTTTCATGGGGGCGGAATTCCTTTGCAGCGATAGTGCCGATCCCACCATGGTAATGCCGATGCGCGTCACCGCATCGTGGTATCGGCTTACTGCAGCGGCCTGCCGTACACATCCAATGCAGCAATCATCGCCGAGGCGCACAGCGGCGCGTTCTGCGCGTATTGCACACACACATCGGGTGCTGCGGGCGCCAACGACAGCTGTATCTGCAGCGGGCTCCACGGCAGCGTGCAGCTGGTGGCCAGCGAGAGCAGCACGGCCAGGCAACTGGAAGACATGGGGATACTCCTTGGCGAGCGCCGGTAGTGACATGGGATTGGATGCCGCTGCCACCGGAAAGGTTTAAAGGCCGCGCAGAAAAAGAAATCCAGCGGCGGCTTAAACCTTTTCCGTGCCCCCCGCATCCAACGGATATGCTCGACACGACCATGTCCCCTTCCAGCGCCCCGACCGAGGCCGACGCCGCCGATGACCACGCCCTGGTGCGTGCCGCGGCGGCTGGTGACGTCACCGCGTACGAGCGCATCTACCGGCGGCATTCGCCGCGCGTGTACGCCGTACTGTGGCGGCTGTGCGGCGGCCACGCGGCCCGCGCCGAGGATGCCCTGCAGGAGGCCTTCCTGCAGGCATGGCGCGCCCTGCCGGGGTTCCGCTTCGAAAGCAGCCTGGGCACCTGGCTGCACCGCCTGGGCGTGAACGCGGCATTGATGGAACTGCGCGCCAACGCCACCGGCGATGCGCGCGATGCCGGCGAGGAGGGCTGGGAGTCGCTGGCGACGCTGCCGGCCCAGGACCGCTGCGCCGGTACCTCCATGGACCTGGAGCGCGCGCTGGAAACACTGCCGCCCCGTGCCCGGGCAGTGCTGGTCCTGCACGACATAGAAGGCTGGAAACACCAGGAAATCGCCGACCAGCTGCAGATGGCGGTCGGCAGTTCCAAAGCACAGTTGCACCGTGCGCGTGGCCTGCTGCGCGCGCGCCTAGGAGAAACCGCATGAACCCCCATGATTCCGATGACAACGCACTGAGCGCACGGCTGCGCGCCCTGCCGGCCGAGCGTCTCCCGCCGGCACGGGTGTGGCAGGGCATTGCCGCACAGTTGCCGGCGCAGACCCCGGCCCCGACCCCGACCCCGGCGGCTGCCGTGGCAACGCTGTCGACACGCCGCCGGCGGGAGCGCTGGCCGCTGCGCATCGGGCTCGGCCTGGCCGCCGCGCTGGCGCTGCTGATGGTGGTGCCGACGCCGGTCCCGCATACGCCGGCGCCCTCGTTGCTGCAGCGCCAGGCCGACGCCATGGCCGGTGAATACCAGCAGGCCATCGCCGCCTTGCCCAGTGACGGTGTCACCGAGGAGTGGCGCCCGGCCCTGCACGAACTCGATGCCAGTGCGGTCAACATCCGCGCCGCCATCGCTGAAAACCCCCGCTCGGGCTATCTGCTCGGGCAACTGCAGCGCACCTACGCGCTGCGCCTGCAACTCACCCAGCAGGCGGTGTTCTCCGCCGGCCTGCCCACCTGAAGGAGATCCCCATGCGTAGTCCTCTGTCCCTGATCGCGGCCCTGGCGCTGTGCCTGCCGCTGGTCGCCCAGGCCGCCACCAGCGTCAATGAGCGCCATCCACTGGGCGCCGGCGGGCGCGTGGAAATCAGCAACATCGCCGGCAAGGTCACCGTGCGTGGCTGGGATCGCAACGACGTGGCACTGACCGGTTCGATGGCCGACGGGCTCACCCTCAAACAGGACAGGAGCAGCAACCGCGTGCGCTGGGAAGTGGAGTATCCGCGCGGCCGCAGCAACGGTGGGGCCACGCTGGAGCTGCGCGTTCCGCGCGCGGTGGAAGTGCAGCTGGGCACCGTCAGCGCCGACATCGACGTGGCCGACATCGACGTGCGTCGCCTGCAGGCCAACAGTGTCAGCGGCAGCATCACCGCGGCCGGGCGCAGCGGAGAAACCACCTTGAACACGGTCAGTGGCGGCATCCGCTCGCAGGTGCAGACCCCGCGGCTGGACGCGCGCACGGTCAGTGGCCAGTTGCTGGCGGGCGGCGGTGCCTCGGGCGAGGTGGCGGCCGAATCGGTCTCCGGCCGGGTCAACGTCACTGCCGGGCGGATCCAGCGGCTGGCGGTGGAAACCGTCTCGGGCAGCCTGGACGTGAGCGCGACCGGCATGGCGCCGGGCGGCAAGGTGACGATGCAGACGGTCAGCGGATCGGTCGCGCTGAAGCTGCCGGTGAATGTCTCGGCGCAGCTGAACGTCAAGACGTTCAGTGGGGGTATCCAGTCCGATGCCGGGCAGGTGGAGAAGCCGCGCTATGGCCCGGGCAGCAGCCTGGATGCGCGTCTGGGCTCGGGCGATGGGGATATTTCGATCAACTCCCATTCCGGGAGCGTGCGGGTCAGCCTGGGACGCTGAGTGCGGCCACCGCACCGGCCGATGCCGGTGCGGTCGGCAGCAACGTCAGCCGGCTTTTTTCAGCGCCAGGGTATTGCCCAGCACTTCGATCTTGCCGCCACCTTTACGGAAGGCAGCCAGATCCGCAGCGATGCTCTGGCTGCTGACGGCGGAGTTGGACCCTTGCTTGCGGTCGACGCGAACGGTGTTGCTTGCCTTGGGGGAGGTCTTTGGCGTACGAGCCATGGATGCTCCTGCTATGGATGAAGCGTGGAAGAAAACGTCGACAGATCCTGCTGTTGTCGACGGTAGTCCTGCCGCACGAGGCGGCAATCATCGCCGCCCATGTCGAACTGGCGGCAGATCGCGGGTCGCTGCGAGTAGATCGTGCAGCGCAGGTGATACGGGTCGATCGCGGCGCACCAGCCTTCTTCGTTGCGTGCCATCACCGTGCCGCCACGCGCATCGGTGTCCAGCAGGTAGCCGGGCACGTTGTCGTCAGGCATGACGGTGACGGTGAGCCGACAACACACCGCATCGCAACGACGGCAGTCGATGGGGTCGGGCTCGGACGATGTAAGGAGTGCAGCCAGGCGTTCGCCCAATCTGAAGATCTCTTGGCGGCTCGGGGTGCAGCAGGCTGTGAACGAGCCGGATCACAGCGATGAGCGATCCCGGCACCGCGGACGAATCCGCACGGTGGCAGCATCGAAGAGGACGGTGGCCTGGGAGGCCCGGAAGATGGTGCTTGTTGCGTCAAGCGCATTGCGCTTTGAAGCCGAAAGATGATAGCGCTTCCGGCGTAACGTTTTGTTAATAAGGCCGTTCACGCCTCTTCAGGCCTTGTGCGACAAGGCCTGGTGCAAAAAAAGGGTCAGTTGGCGGCGGCCAGCGCCAGCCCGTGGACCACACCGAAGGACGGATTGCCGCGGACCAGGGTCGAGCCCGGGAAGGCATTGGCGACGGCCTGCTGCAGGTAGCCGGCGCGCGACATGCCCCCGGTCAGGAACACTGCCGCCGGGTCGTGGCCGATATCGCTGCGGACCTGCTCGAGCAGGGCGGTCAGTTCGCCCAGATAGCCGCCAGCGGCGGTTTCCAGCCGCGAGGCATCGATCTGCACCTGCAGGTCGCGTTCGATGAACCCAAGCGTGCTGTCGTGACTGGACACACTGCTCAGGGCGATCTTGCAGCGTTCGACCTCGCGGTACAGGCGCGCGGTGTTGCCGGTGTCCTGCAGGGCAGTCAGGCGCGGGCCGAACGGCGCGTCCACATCGCGGTAGGTGTGCTGGCGGAAATCGCGCTGGCGGGTCATGTCCTGCACCATCGCCGCTTCCACGTAGTGATGCGCGGGCACGCGGGTGATGCCGCGGCCGAACAGCGGCATGTAGCCGCCCAGGCTCAGCGCCAGGTCGATATCGGTACCGCCGCGGGCGATACCCCAGGCACGGTGGATGGTCGGGGCCTGGCCACCGCCCACCCGGGCATGGGCGATATCGGTGGTACCACCGCCGATGTCCACCACCACCGCGTCGTGTTCCTGCGGGCTTTCGGCGTGGTAATGCATGGCCGCGGCCGCGGGCTCTTCGAGGAAATCGATGCTGTCAAAGCCGGCGGCGATCGCCGCGCCGTGCATGATCTCCAGCGCCTGGGCGTTGCCGGCCTCGCCGATGGAACTGCGGAACTGGACCGGACGGCCCAGCGTGGCGGTGCGGATCGGGGTGTCCAGCTGGCGCGAGGCGGTCAGGCGGATGTGCTCGAGGATGTGCGTGGCGATGCCGGCGATGGTCTGGCGCGCGCGCGGGTGCAGGTTGTAGCCGAGCATCGATTTCGGGCTCTGCACCAGGTTGCCTTCGTTCTCTTCGAAGTAGGCCTCCAGCGCGTCATCGCCGTAGACGGCGTTCTGCAGCAGGGTGGTGGAGCTGAGCGGGGCCCGCATCTGCTCTTCCATCCACTGCCGGCGCACCACGCGCAGGGCCTCCCGGCGCAGTGCATCGGGCGCGCGCTCCTGGCCGGCGGCGCGGGCATCGCGCGCGGCCGCGTCGACCAGCCGGGCCAGATCGTGCTCCAGCGCCGGGGTCAGTTCGAAGTCGTTCGGGTCGCGCATCACCTCGGGGAAATACACCGTGGTGCGGAACTGTTCGGCCTGGCCGAACTGGATCGGCACCACCTTGCCGTCGATCACCACGGCGGCGGCGGAGTTGCTGGTGCCAAAGTCGATGCCGAGTTTCATGCGGTGGGCCGGGCCGGTGGTCAGGGGGCGCGCACTTTGCGGCAACGGGACCGCCGACGCAAGGGCAGGCGGTAACGGGCGGTTACACTAGTGGCCGTTTCGTTACCGAAGAGCTGTCGATGTCCGCCATTCCCGCCTGCCCGCAGTGCACCCTGGAAAACACCTATGCCGATGGCGCGCTGTTCATCTGCGCGGACTGCGGCCACGAGTGGGCGGCCGGTGACGGCGGCGGCGAGGCCCTGGTGGTACGCGACAGCAACGGCAACGTGCTGGCCGCCGGTGACACGGTCACCGTGATCAAGGACCTGAAGGTGAAGGGCTCCTCGATCCCGCTCAAGCAGGGCACGGTGATCCGCAACATCCGCCTGGTCGAGGACGACGCCGAGCACATCGAGGGCAACTCGGAAAAGATCAAGGGTCTGGTCCTGAAGACCTGCTTCCTCAAGAAGGCCTGAGCGGGCTCAGTTGGCGTTGGTGCCGCGCTGGCGCCAACGCTGCAGGCTGTCCAGCTTGGCCTGGTAGCGGGACCTGAGCGCATCGCCGCTCTCCCCGGCCAGGTCCCGCGCGCGCTGCATTTCGATCGAGGCCCGGCGTGCATCGCCGGCCAGGAAATAGCTCCGGGCCAGCGCGAAGTGGAACGGATGCGCCGTCTCGTACAGATGGACCGCCCGGCGGTAGAAACGCACGGCTGCTGCATAGTCCCGGCGCTGCTCGGCCTGGGCGCCGAACATGTACTGGGCGAACGGATCGCTGCGCTGCACACGCGCCAGCCGGCTCGCCAGCAGCCCAGCCTGGCGGGTGTCGCCCATGCGGCGGTACAGGGCGCTGGCGTTGCTCAGGCTGGCGCCATGCCGCGGCTGCAGGCGCAGCGCGGTTTCATAGTCCCTGCGGGCCTGGTCCAGGTTGCCGATGCGTGCATCGAGGACGCCGAGGTTGTTCCAGGCCGCCACGAAGTCCGGTGCCATGCCGAGGGCTGCGGTGAAGTAGGCGCGGGCCGTATCGACATCGCCGGCGGTCATGTGGTCCGCGCCGCGGTTGTTGTAGAAATGGGCCAGCGCGCGCTGCCGGTTGATGCGCTGCGGGCCGAGGTGGTCGTAGAGCACGTTGTGGTCCAGATCGACGGTGCCGCTGCGCCCGTCCAGCACGATGCCCGCGTTGACGTGGCCCACGCTGTAGATCACCCCGGAAGCCTGGTACCAGCTCACCACCTGCGCCACTTCCTGGACATGCGCGTCGATGCCGGCCAGGTTGGCCAGGGTGACGAACAGCAGCGTAAAGGACAGGCAGTTGGCACGCCGCGTCTGCCAGGTTTCGGTGATCGTGTAGGTTGCCTCCGGGTCGTAGGCCAGGTGCAGCCCTTGTGCGTCGAAGATCATCTCCACCAGCCGCTGCAGGCGGCGCTCGCGCGAGTAGCCGGGATCGATGACCCGTTCGTGCAGCAGCGCCAGCAGCGGCGCGGGCACCTCCAGGATCTGCGCGGGCGTGGGCGGGGCGGCGGTCGCGCTTGGCCCGGCGGTGCTCACGGCGAGCGCGGGGTCGGCTGCCCAGGCCGGTGCGGCGGCCAGGGCCATGCACATCATCAGCAGGAATCTGCACGCGGTCATCGCCGTCACCTCGCAGGGCGCTGGGGTCCGTCGGGTCCAGTCTAGGCGCGTTGATGGGCCCCGGCATGCCGTTCATCGGCTGTCCGCGCCATCCACAGAGGATGTGGACCAGCGGTCGACAAACGTGTGGATAACCGCGCGCACCGCCTGCACGGCAAGGATTCTGGGAAGGTGGTCAAAAAACCACCGCCCGGCTTGCCAGCGTCGCGGCGACGGCCAATCATGGTGCATGCGCTTCGAACCGATCCCCCTGCCTGCCGGGCAGCGTGCCGAGCTGGAAACCGCCTACGCCCTGCCGCCGCGGGCGTACCACAACTGGTCGCACGTGCAGGCCGTCCTGCAGCACTGCAGCACCGTCGCCGAGGCCGGCCCGGGCTGGACCCGGCCGCGCGAGGTGCAGTTGGCCGCGCTGTACCACGACGCCATCTACGAGGCGGGACGGGGCGACAACGAAGCCCGTTCGGCGGGGCTGGCGCGCGAGGCGATCGCGCGCTGGTTGCCGGCGGCCGGGATCGATGCGGGCCGGGTGGTCGAGCTGATCGAACTGACCGCCCGCCACAGCAAGCTCGCGCCCGGCGATGTCGACCCCGAAGCGGCGCTGTTCCTGGATTGCGACATGGCCATTCTCGGGGCGCCGGCGGCAGTGTTCGACGCCTACGACCGCGGTATCGCCGAGGAATACGCCGGACACGTGCCGGGCTTTGTGTTCCGGCTCAACCGGCGGCGCTTTCTCAAGCAGGTGCTGGGGCAGCCGCGGATCTTCCTGAGCGACTTCTTCCACCAGCGGCTGGATGCGGCCGCGCGCGACAACCTGCGCCGGCGGGTCGGGCGCTGAAGCCCCGGCGCGAAGCATGCCCGTTACACTGTGCGCGCTGTTTTTCCTCCCTGTGTGGCCATGCCTGTGTCCGTTCCAGCCTCCGATCCGCGTCCGCAACCGCCGGAAGAACCCGGCCCCAACGAGTGCTGCGGCAGCGGCTGCCCGCTGTGCGTGCTGGATCTGTACAGCGATGAGCTGCAGCGTTACCGCGCTGCCCTGGCTGCATGGAAACAGCGCCACCCCGAGGCCACCGACTGACCCCAGGAGCCGCGATGTCGCTGCCGCTGCCACGCCCCTCCCGCTGGCCCGCCCAGCATCATGGACGCGTCGCCATGGTGACCCTGGTGGCGCTGGCGCTGTTCGTCGCCACCGCGCTGTGGACGCAATGGGCACGCGATGATCTGGACTGGGTGCAGGCCACCCTGAGCCTGTACCTGCATGGCCCCTGGGGGCTGGCCCTGCGCACCGCCTATTGCGTGCTGGCGCTGGCGATCATGCTGCTGGCGGTCTCACTGTATGCCAACAGTCGTTCGCCGCGCCGCAGTGCGGCGGCGCCGCTGCTGTTCTGGGTCGCCGCGCTGGGCCTGATGGGGGTGGCGATCGGCGACAGCTGGCTGCCCGAGCGCGCGCCGCTGCTGGCGCCGCTGGTGCACGGGCTGTCGGCCAATACCGCGTTCCTGTGCGTGAGCGTGGCGATGCTGCTGCAGAGCTGGTATCTGCGGGCCGACCCGCGCTGGCGCGATTGGGCCGCTCCGGCCTGGTGGTGGGCCTGGTTGTGCTTCGCACTGCTGTGGCTGCACGTGCTGTGGCGGGGCCCACCCCGCGGCGCGGGACAGAAGCTGGTGATCGCAGTGGTGGTGGTGTGGCTGGTGTCGGTGGCCTGGCAGCTGTGGCGCCAGGCGCGCCGTGAGCCGCGCTGAGCGTCCGGCCACGGTCTGTACATGCCCTTGGCCGGGCAGGGGCGTATCGTTGGCACTCTATCCATGGGATGCGCGACGATGCGGCGAGCCGGTTTGGGGGTGATGCTGGGACTGGTGATGGCAGGGATGACGGGGGCGGCGCTGGCCGCGCCACCGCAGCAGCTCAGCCATGGTCGTTTCGAGAACGTGCCGGTCCATCTGCCCGACGGCCACCCGCAACGGGTGGTGGTGTGGTTCGACGGCGCGGCCGGCCGCGCCGACAGCCAGCAGCGGATCGACGCACTGCGTTCCGAGGGCGCGCTGGTCGCGCAGGTCGATGTCGCGCACCTGCGCCAGGTGCTGGCCCGCGAGAAGAGCGGTGACTGCGCCTTCGGTGCGGGCGACGTCGAGAATTTCTCGCGCTGGTTCCAGGCGTATCTGCACGTGCCCGGCTACCACCTGCCGCTGATCGGCGGCGATGGTGAGGGGGCGGCGCTGGCCTACGCGGTGGCCGCCCAGGCCGACACCCAGGTGTTCGCCGGGCTGATCACCACGGGGTTCTGCCCGTCCGGCGTGCGCGAGCGCAAGGTCTGCGGGGCCGGCAGCAGCCATGGCCGCCTGCAGCCGACCGAGCTGAATTTCCCGTGGTTGAACGCGGCCGGCGATGTGCATTGCCCGGCGGGCGAGTCAGCCGCGTTCGTGCGCAAGGTCGGCATGGGGCGCCAGTTCGAGCGCACCGCGCAGGGCGACGCATTGCCCGGGCTGTTGGCGGCGGCCAAGGTGATCGGCGCCCAGAAGGGCGTCAGCCTGGCGCCGCCGCCGGATGACCTCAACGGCCTGCCGGTGGTCGATGTGCCGACCACCAAAGCCGGTGACACCTTCGCCATTTTTGTCTCGGGCGATGGTGGCTGGGCGGGGCTGGACAAGGAAGTGGCCGCGTCGCTGAGCGAGGCCGGAGTGCCGGTGGTCGGCGTGGATTCACTGCGTTACTTCTGGACCGCGCGCACGCCGGAAGGGTTCGCCCGCGACCTGGAGCGCATCGCCACTCACTACAGCCGCCAGTGGCAGCGCCGCAACGTGGTGCTGGTCGGTTTCTCGCAGGGCGCCGACGTGTTGCCCGCGGCGATCAACCAGTTGTCACCGGCAACGCGGGAGGCGGTCTCGATGATCGCGCTGCTGTCGGTCGGCAAGAACGCCGATTATGAGTTCCATGTCAGCAACTGGCTCGGCGGCGGTGGCGACGGCCTGCCGATCGCGCCGGAAGTGGCCCGGCTGCCCGCCGGCAAAACACTGTGCGTGTATGGCGAAGAGGATCGCGATGCACTGTGTCCGTCGCTGCCTGCAGCGGGCAACGCGCAGATCATCAAGCTGCCCGGCGATCATCATTTCAAAGGTGACTACGATCGCCTCGCCGATACCATCGTGCAGCACCTGCCGGCGCGCTGAGCGCCGGCAGTCCCGGTGCGGCCTCAATCGTGCCGACGTGGATCCAGGGAGATCAGCCGGGTCGCATCGAGCAGGGCGGCGGGCAGGTGCACGCCGCCGGGCGCGGCCAGGTAACGGGCGCGCCAGACCGGGGCGAACTTCGATTTGAAGCGGCGCAGGCCGCTGAAGCCGTAGAAGCGTTCACCGTGCCGCGCGACCACGTTGGCGAAACGGTTCCAGCGCCCGGCCAGGCGATGCTGGGCGAGCCCGGACAGCGGCGCCATGCCCAGCGAGAAGCGGTGGAAGCCCTGCGCGCGGCCCCACAGGAACAGTTCGATGAACAGGAAATCCATGGTGCCCTTGGGCGCATCGTCGACGTGCCGCATCAGGTCGACCGACAGTTCATTGCCGGCCGGCGCCTGCCATAGATTGGCGAAGGCCACGATGCGGCCCTCGGCCTCGACCAGCGCCACCGGGAAGCGGGACAGGTAGGCCGGGTCGAAGCTGCCCAGGGAGAAGCCCTTTTCATCACCGGCCTTGTCGTCCAGCCATTGCTGGGAGACCACCGACAGGGCCGGCAGCAGGGCCGGTACTTCCTCGGGGGGCGCGACGCGGAAGCTCAACCCGCCGCGCTTTCCGCGGTTCCAGGCCTGGCGCAGATCGGCGCGATCGCGGCCTTCCAGGGTGAAGTCCTGCAGCGGGACCATCGCCTCTTCGCCGAGTTTGACCAGGGTCAGGCCGAGATCGAGGTAGGTCTGCCAATGCGCTTCGCCCACCTGGTAGAACACCGGGCGCAGGCCGAGCCGGTCGGCTTCCTCGCGGAAGCGCCAGATCAGCGCACGCACCACCTCCGGCGGGCCGACCGGATCGCCCATCGCGATCAGCGAGCCGCCGTAGCGCTGCATCATCACGAAGCCGCGCTGCGCCTCGTCGCGCAGCACGGCCTTGTCCGCGGTGAGTACCAGGCAGGCCTGGGTGTCCTCGGCGGCGGCGAGGATCGGGGCGAGTGCGCCCAGCGTGGCGGCATCGGCGGCCGGCAGCGGGCTGCGCGTGCTGTGCAGCAACCGGGCCAGGCCGAAGATGGTCAGCGCGATCGCCACCAGCAACAGCGCCCGCAATGCACGCGGCGCGTTGCCCTGCAGCGCGAACTGCCACCACAGCTCGTTCTGGTATTCGACGTGGCTGTAGACGAAGAACAGCAGCCAGATCACCGCCACCAGCACCAGCCCGAGGTTGCGGATCCACGGCCACGACCAGGCCTCGTCCAGCAGCGCGCCCTGGCGGTAGAACTCACGGCGCGAGGCCCACAGCGCGGCAGCCACGAGCAGCGCCGACAGCGCGATCAATACCTGCCCGCCGCGCAGCCAGATCGGCAGCGGGGACAGCACGCAGATGCCGAGTGCCAGCATCCACGCGGCATGGCTGCGCCGCTGCAGGCCCTGACCGATCAGCAGCAGCGCGACACCGGCCAGACTGCCCAGCAGATGCGAGGTTTCCAGGATGGGCAGCGACGCGGTGATCAGGTGCCGACGAGGGGTCGGCAGGGTGCCGTCGATCACCAGCGCGGCGCCGACGCTGAACACCGCCAGCGCGATGATCTGCGGCAGCCACGGGCGCAGGGCGGTCCAGCCGACCCGGGTCGCACCGGCACCGGCGCGCAGCGGGCGACGCAGCGCGGGCGCCACCGCCAGCACCGTGGCCAGCAGAAGCGGCAGCACGTAGTAGGTCACGCGGTAGATCAATGCCGCCGCCAGCACCGCAGCGGGGGCTACCTGTGGCAACAGCTTCAACAGGCTCCACTCGAATACGCCCAGGCCGGCCGGCACGCTGGAGATCAGGCCGGCCAGCACCGCGACCAGGTACAGACCGACGAAACCGGGCAGCCCGGTCGGCGTATCCATCGGCAGCAGCACATAGAAGGCTGCGCTGGCCAGCACCAGTTCGACCACGCTCAGTGCCGTGACGCCGAGCATCGTGCGGCGATCCGGCAGCCACAACGCATGCCCGCGGATGCGGAAACTGCGGCCCTCGCGCCCCACCAGCAGCACCGTGCCGGCATAGGCCAGCAGGCCAAGGACGCCGATCACACGCACCGCCTGCACCGGGATCGGCAACGCCAGCGCGGCCGCGCCGGGCTCAAGCACGAAGGCCAGCGCCAGCAGCAGCCAGGCGCCGAACATGAAGCCCAGCGTGCTCATCAACACCACCTGGCCGATCTCGCCGAGCGTCAGCCCCGCGCGACCATAGCCACGCAGGCGCACCGCACCGCCGGTGAGCGCGGCAAAGCCCAGCGTCTGCCCCAGCGTATGGGCGAGAAAGGCGGTGATGCCGACCCGCGCTGGATGCAGGCGTTTGCCGCTGCGGCGCAGGCCGATCGCATCGAAGCCGATCAGGCAGGCGTAGCTGGCCAGGCCGAGCAGCACGGTCAATGCGATCTGGCCGGCGCCGAGATGACGGAACGCCTCGCGGATCGCGCGGTAACCGTGTTCGTCGAATTCGTTGGCCAGCCCGCGCAGGGCCAGGGCCAGGATCACCAGCGGGATGACGACGGTTGCGGCGCGACGCCAGGGGGCGCGGGCCGGCGTGGGAGCAGGGGCGGTGTCGGTCATCGGTACAGCGTGCTCCGGGATGGGCGATGAAAGAGTCAACGGCGGGCGTGCCTGCCGGGTCCGGCAAATCGTGCGCCTGATGCCGACGCTTGCCAAGCGGCGGCGCTGTGCGTGCTGTGGCTGCTTTGCGCACCGGCCCCGGCAGGCGCACGCTGCATCGGTGACAATGCGGTTTCATCCAGAGGAGCAAACGCCATGTTGGAACGTTTCGACGTAGGTCCGCGCATGTCCGAAATGACCGTGCACAACAAGGTCGCGTATCTGTCCGGGCAGATCCCCGAAGACACCAGCCAGGACATCACCGGGCAGACCCGTCAGGTGCTGGAAGAGATCGACAAGCTGCTGGCACTGGTGGCCAGTGACAAGCAGCACATCCTGCGCGCGGAAATCTTCCTGGCCGACATCGGCGATTTCGCCGGCATGAATGCCGCGTGGGATGAGTGGGTGGTGGCAGGCATGACCCCGGCGCGCGCGACCGTGGAAGCCAAGCTGGCCGACCCGAGCTGGAAAGTGGAGATCGTGGTGACGGCGGCCCTGCCGTAACCGTGCCGTGAAGCAGGGGCGCCATGGAGATCGACGCATCGCCATGCGCCCCGCTGTCACGAGCAGGGCCGTAGCCGGCCCTACCGCGTTACGCTGACCAGTGCGATGCAGTCCACCGGGCACGGCGGGATGCACAGTTCGCAGCCGGTGCACAGATCGGCAATGACCGTGTGCATGTACTTGGCACCGCCGACGATCGCATCGACCGGGCACGCCTGGATGCACTTGGTGCAGCCGATGCAGTCCGCTTCGATCACCACCGCGACCTGCGGTGCCTTGTGTTCGCCGCGCGAGCGGTCGAACGGCAGCGCGACGACCCCCAGCACATCCGCCAACGCGCGTGCGCCGGCATCGCCGCCTGGTGGGCAATGATCGACGCCCGCCTCGCCGCGTGCCATCGCCTCGGCGTACGGGCGGCAGCCGTCGTAGCCGCATTGCCCGCATTGGGTCTGTGGCAACAGCCGGTCAAGGCGTTCGGTGAGGGTGTCGATGGGAAGACTCATGGCGTGGCGGTGGCTGCGCGGTGGGGCATCAGGCCCGGCTGTCCCGGGCGGGTGGGGCACTGGCTGGCGCCGTCCGGCGCGGCTTCATGGGTTTGCCGCGGTACCAGCGTTCGTGGGCGAGGGCGAGCATCGGGCGGTCCTCGCTGCTGTCGCCGTAGGCATGGATGCGCAGATAGCGCGGAAGGTCGAAGCGACGGCGGATCTGCGCCACCTTGTGCGGAGCACAGTCGCCCTCGGCATAGCGCCCGGTGAGGCACCCGTCGCGGCTCTCCAGCCGGTTGCAGATCAGCTCCAGCCCCATCGCTTCGCACCACGGGCGCAGGTACAGGTCCAGCGAGCCGGACACGATCACCACCGTGTGCTGCTGCTTGAGGTGCCACTGGATCTGCTCAAGCATCTCCGGCCGCATCACGCCGGGCAGCACGTCACGCGCGTAGCCGGCGGCCTGCGCGGTGATGTCCTCCAGATGGCGATCGGTGAAGGTCAGGCGGGTGACGCGGCGGCGGAGCCGTTCGGCCGAGATCAGCTTCAGGCGATAGGCCAGCAGCCACGGGCCCACTTTCCACCAGGCCTGCGCGAGCTGTTCGGGGGTGGCCACACGGCGCAGGAAACGCCCGTAGGTATCGCAGGTGGTGACCGTGTGGTCGAAATCGAACAGCGCCAGTTCCAACCCACACCTCCAGGCAGAAAAGCGTGGCAGGGCGACCGGGTGGCCGCCCTGCCGTCGCGGTCAGCGGACCGGCATGCCCGGCAGCGCGGCGCTGTCGGCGTCCAGCAGGGCGAGTGCGCCGCCGTCGAAACCGGCCGACAGGATCATGCCTTCGCTCAGGCCGAAGCGCATCTTGCGCGGGGCCAGGTTGGCGATGAACACCACGCTGCGGCCGACCAGCTGCTCCGGCTCGCCGTAGCTGGCGCGGATGCCGGAGAAGATCTGGCGCTTGCCCAGGTCACCGGCGTCGAGTTCGAAGCGCAGCAGCTTGTCCGAGCCCTCCACGAACTCGCAGACCAGCACCTTGCCGATACGCAGATCCAGCTTGGCGAAGTCGTCGATGCCGATGTAGGCCGGCGCGGCCTCGCCATCGGTGGCTACCGCCGGTGCCGGTGCGGCAGCGGGCTTGGCCGGCTTGGCCGGGGCGGCGGGGGCCGGGGTGGCGGCCTGCAGGGTGTCCTTGGAAGCGTCGGTCATGGCGTCGATTTTTTTCGGGTCGATACGGGTGAACAGGGGCTCGTACACCGCGATGGTGTGCGCGGTCAGCGGGGTGGCGATGTCGGTCCAGGCCTGCACCGGCGCGGCCAGGAAGGCCTCGGCCTGCGCAGCGGTGGCCGGCAGCACCGGCTTGAGCGCGGTAACCAGCACACGGAACAGGTTCAGGCCCTGGGTGCAGACCGACTGCAGCTGCGCATCGGCGCCGTCCTGTTTGGCGATCACCCACGGCTTTTCATCGTCGATGTAGCGGTTGGCTTCATCGGCCAACGCCATGGTCTGGCGCAGTGCACTGGCCGGATCATTGCGTTCGTACGCCTCGCGGATCGGCGCCAGCGCGGCGACGAAGCGGTCGTACTGGGCGGCATCGGTCAGCGCAGCGGCCAGGCGGCCCTCGAAGCGCTTGCTGATGAAGCCGGCGCAGCGGCTGGCCAGGTTGACGAACTTGCCGACCAGATCCGCGTTGACGCGCGCGATGAAGTCGCCCAGGTTCAGGTCGAGATCGTCCACGCCGCCGGAGGACTTGGCCGCGAAGTAATAGCGCAGCGCTTCGGGTTCCAGCCCGGCATCCAGGAAGGTGCGCGCCATCACGAAGGTGCCGCGCGACTTGGACATCTTCGCGCCATCCACGGTCAGGTAGCCGTTGACGTGCAGGCGGGTCGGGGCGCGGTGGCCGGTGCCGTGCAGCACCGCCGGCCAGAACAGGCCGTGGAAGTTCACGATGTCCTTGCCGATGAAGTGGTGCAGCTCGGTGCTGGTGCCCGCGCGCAGGTGCGCCTCGAAGTCTTCGCCGGTCTTCGCGCACAGCGTCTGGAAGCTGGACAGATAGCCGATCGGTGCATCCAGCCAGACATAGAAGTACTTGCCCGGGTGGCCGGGAATCTGGAAGCCGAAGTACGGCGCATCGCGCGAGATGTCCCACGCGCGCAGGCCACCGTCGGCATTGAGCCACTCACCCAGCTTGGCCTTCACGCCCGGCAGGGCGACGTCGCCGGCCAGCCACTCGCGCAGGAAGCTTTCGAAGCGGCCGACCTCGAAGAAGAAATGCTCCGAATCGCGGATTTCCGGCGTCGCGCCGGAGATCACCGATTTCGGGTCTTTGAGATCGGTCGGGCTGTAAGTGGCGCCGCAGACTTCGCAGTTGTCGCCGTACTGGTCCGGGGTGCCACAGTTCGGGCAGATGCCCTTGATGTAGCGGTCCGGCAGGAACATGCCCTTGGCCGGGTCGTAGAACTGGGCCACGGAGCGGCGCGCGATGTGGCCTTCCGCCTCGAGCTTGAGGTAGAAGGCTTCGGTCAGCGCCTTGTTGGCCGCCGAGTTGGTCGAGTCGTAATGGTCGAACGCGACGCCGAACGCGGCGAAATCGCGCTCATGGCTGGCCTGGATGCTGGCGATGAAGGCTTCCGGGGTCACGCCGGCCTTCTCGGCCGCGAGCATGATCGGGGTGCCATGGGTGTCATCGGCGCAGACGAACCAGGTCTTGCCGCCGCTCATTCGACGCGCGCGCACCCAGATGTCAGCCTGGATGTAGCCGACCAGGTGGCCCAGGTGCAGCGGGCCGTTGGCGTAGGGCAGGGCGGTGGTGACGAGAGCGGTGCGGGTCATGGTGAGCGCTGTTGCCAGGGGAACCGGGGATTATCGCATGCCAAAACGCAGTAACCCGGCCGAAGCCGGGTTACCGGGGCTGGAACCTGCGCGGGGCTTACTCGCGCACCCAGGTCTGGGCGCGGCAGATGAAGGCCACGCAGCCGGACACGTCCAGCTTGGCGCCGCCGGTCTGCAGCTTCATCTTGGACTTGTAGGTCTTGCCGTTGCCCGGGTCCAGGATGGTGCCGCCGGACCAGGCGTTGGCGCCATCGGCCTTGAGGTTCCACAGGATGGTCATGCCCTTGACCGGCTTGTTCTTGTTGGCGCCCTCGCAGCCATCGCAGACCGGGTTGGGGCCCTTGTCCGAGTGCAGGATGTCCACGACCTTGCCGGTCAGGGTGCCGTTGGTGGCCTGGGTGATCTCCACGATCGACTTCACCTTGCCGGTCTTGTCATCGATGGTCTTCCAGCGGCCGACGGCGCCATCGGCGGCGCTGGCCGACAGGGCGGCCATCATCAGCGGCAACGCCAGCAACAGGGTCTTGAAGGTCTTGCGCATGTTCCCCTCCCAGGGATGTCCGTGAACGCCGGCGCAGGCGGCCGGTACAAGGCCGACTGTATACCCATTCGCTCCGGTACGGAACGTGCCCGGCGCACGGTTCAGCCGGCGTCGGCCGGGATCTCGTACAGCTCCAGCGGCAGGTTGTCGGGATCGGCGAAGAAGGTGAACCGGCGCCCGGTGTACTCGTCCACCCGGATCGGCTCGCAGGCCACCCCGGCCGTGGCCAGGCGTTCGATCATGGGCTCCAGCAGGTGCACGCGGAAGGCCAGGTGGCGCAGGCCCTGGGCCTCGGGGCGGCTGGGGCGCGGCGGCGCCCCCGGGAACGAGAACAGCTCCAGCTGGCTGCCGTCGGGCAGGGCCAGGTCGAGCTTCCAGGAATCGCGCGCCGCGCGGTAGTTCTCGGCGATCACCCGCAAACCGAGCACGCGGGTATAGAAGTCCTTGGAGCGGGCGTAATCCGAGGCGATCAGGGCCACGTGGTGGATGCCGGTCAGCGGGGAGGTGTCCAAAGCGTTCATTGCAGGGTGTCCAGCCAGCGCCGGGCGATCTGCAGCGCCAGCGGATAGGGTTCGGGTGCGTTGCGGTTGCTGAGCACGATCACGGTGAGGCGCTGCGCCGGGTAGCGCAGGATCACGTTGCGGAAACCGATGCTCTCGCCGCTGTGCCAGTGTGCGCCGCCGTTGAGGCGCCAACCGAAGCCGTAGAACGGCACGTCCGGTTCGGCGGTGGGCGTGGCAGGGGAGAACATCTGCGTCAGCGATGTCGCTTTCAGCAGCCGCTGGTCATACAGCGCGGCATCCCACCGGGCCAGATCGTCCACCGAGGAATAGATGCCGCCATCCCCCAGCACCGCACTCGTCAGGCTCTGGTCGGTGCGCTGCCAGCGCCCGTCGACCTCGCTGTAGCCATAGGCGCGACGGGCGATATCGTCCACCCCGTCCTGATGGGCCACGCTGTCGCGCATGCCCAGCGGCAGGAAAATCCGCTGGCGCAGGAAGGTCGCGAAATCGCTGCCGGAGGCCTTGCCGACCACCAGCGCCAGCAGCGCGTAGCCGCTGTTGCTGTAGCGGTAGGCCGTGCCGGGTGTGAAGTACGTCCGGTCCTGAGCCTCCAGCAGATGCAGCACATCCTGGTCATGCACCTGCGCGGTCGCGTCGGCGGCCATCAGGTCTTCGTAGTCGAGCAGGCCGCTGGTGTGGCTGAGCAGCTGGCGCAGGGTGATCGCATCGGCGGCGGCCGGCAACGAGGGCAACCAGCGCTTCAGCGGATCATCCAGAGTAAGCGCGCCGTCCTCGGCCAGCAGCAGGATCGCTGCGGCGGTGAACTGCTTGCTGACCGAGGCCAGCCGGAAGTTGGTCTGTGCGGTCACGGCGGTGCGATCTTCCAGCACCGCCAGCCCGTAGCCGCGCCGGAACACCGGTTTGCCATCGTGCAGGACCAGTACCGCGGCGCCCGGCACCTGGCCGTCGTAGCGCTGCATCAGGGCATCAATGCCTGGATCCGGCGGTGTCAGCGTCGGCGCGGCCATCACTGAACCGCTGCCGGCGATGCACATCGCGCCGATCCACCCACGTAGATGCCGCACGATGTGCATGTCCGGTTCCTTCTGCGCTCAGGGCGCGGGCGTTGCCGCACCGTTCTGGCTGGCGATCCAGCGGGCGATCTTGGCCTCCAGGATATCCAGCGGCATCGAACCGTCGCGCAGCACTTCCTCATGGAAGCGACGTGCATCGAAACGCGGCCCCAATGCCGCCTTGGCCTTGTCGCGCAGCTCCATCATCTTCAGCTCGCCCAGGCCGTTGGCCAAGGTCTGCCCGGGCAGGGCCATGAAGCGCTCGACTTCGGCATTGGCATCGCTGGCACTCATGTCCGCAGTCTTGACCAGGTAGTCCACGGCCTGGCGCTTGCTCCAGCCCTGCGCGTGCACGCCGGTGTCGGCGGACATGCGTGCGGCGCGGGTCAATGCGGCCTGGAGATAGCCGATGCGTTCGTACGGATCCTGATAGACGCCCAACTGCTCACCCAGCGATTCGGCGTACAGGCCCCAGCCTTCCACGAAGGCGATATCGCCGCCAAGGCGACGGAAGCGCGGCAGCTTGTCCAGCTCCTGCTGCAGGCCCAGCTGCACGTGGTGGCCGGGAATGCCTTCGTGCAGGAACTGCATCGGTGCGGCCCAGCGGCGGCGGCTCGGCAGGTCGCCGGTGTTGATGTACAGCACGCCCGGGCGCATGCCGTCCGGCAGCGGCTGCTGGTAGCTCACTGCGCCGGCGGTGGCGGCACGCTCGGGCTCCACCGCGCGGATCTCCATCGGCGCCTTGGGCAGCGTGCCGAGCAGGGCCGGCAGGCGCGCATTGACTTGGCTCTGCAGCTGCTTGTAGCGGTTGATCAGTGCATCGGCGTTGGCGTACTGGAAATCGCGGTCGGTGCGCATCGTGCGCAGCAGCTTCTGCTGCGAGCCGCGGATCCGGTTGTCTTTCATGATCGTGGCGATCTGTGCCTGCAGCGAGGCCACGCGCTGTTCGGCCAGTGCGTGGATCTGCTCGGGCGTCAGCGTGGAGGCCGTGCTCTGCACGATGGTCTGCGCATACCAGGCCTTGCCGCCGGGCAGGCCGGCCAGGCCATCGGTGCTGCGCGCGGCGGGCAGGTACTCGGTGGCGATGAAGCCGCGCAGGGCGCGGTAGGACGGCATGATGCGCAACTCGATCATGCGCTTGTACTCGGCCGTGATGCGCGCCTTGTCAGCCTCGGGGAAATCCTCGGGCAGATTGCGCACCGGCGCCCAGAAGATGCTTTCCTCGGCGGTGGGCTTGATCACCGCATCCAGCTGCGGCAGCACTTTTTCCATCAGGTCGCGCGGCTGCACCACGCCGGCAGCCATGCCTTGGCGCATGTTGGCGATGGCCTGTTCGAACAGTGCGGAGATGCCCAGCGAACGGCGCGACCAGCCGTCGTAATCCTGCACCGTGTTGAACGGCTGGGCGCCGGAGCCGGAGCCGAGAATGGCCATGATGCTGCCCAGGTTGTAGTACTGGCTCACCGGCAGCATCCAGCCCGGGAACTGTTCGGCCGCCAGCGACATGCGCGCATCGCGCACGAAGATTTCGTAGCTGAGCAGGTCCTGGCCGGTCAGGCCATCCGGGCCGATCTTCTCGACCTTGCCCAGCCATTCCACGGTGAAATCATGCGATTGCTGGCGGTACGCGGCCGAGAGGATGTTGGGGAGTTGATCGTTGTGGCGGCTGTCGCCCTGGAAAGTGGCCTGCAGCGGGTTGAGCCGCATCGAGGCATCCCAGTACTCATCATAGATCCGGTCCAGCTGCGCGGCCTTGCTCTGCTGGCGTACCAGCGGCTGGCGGGCAGGGGCGGCGGCCGGGCGTGCACGCGGCTTGGCCTTGGGCTTGGCGGCGGGCCGGGACTGGGCCGCGGCGGGCCGGGTGGCCTTTTTCTTGGCGGCTTCGGCCGGAGCGGCGGCACTGAAGGCCATCAGTACGGCGATGGCAAGCGCCAGGGCGCGGGCGGGGTGGGGCATCGGCTGTTTCCGTAAACGCACAGACGAGGGAGCTTGCCCGATTCGCCTGCGTACGGCCAGCATCGGCCCCCGGTCAGCTTTGTCATGTACGGCGCGCGGTCAGCTGCGGCAGCGCGAGGCTGCCGCCACGCTCAACGATCGCCGGCGCGGGTGAACGGCATGGTTTCCGGCGCGACCGCACCGCCGGAGATAATGAAGCTCATCGCCTGGTCCACGGTCCAGTCGGTCGGGGTCAGCAGCTCGACCGGCACGATTTCCAGATAGCCCGAGGTCGGATTGGGGGTGGTCGGCACGTACACCGCGGCCAGCTCGCGCCCACTGCCTTCTTCCTTCATCACCCGCGTGACCAGCCCGACCGACTTCATGTCCCGGTGCGGGAAATCGATCAGCACCACGCGCTGGGTGCTGCCCGGTTCGGTCTGCAGCATGTCCAGCAGTTTCTTGGCGCTGTCATAGATGATGCTGGCCAACGGGATGCGCTTGATCACCGCGCCGAACCAGCGCAGCAGGCGCTGGCCGATCACGCGGCGGCTGAGCACACCCACCGAGAGGATGACCAGCAACGTGGCGGCCAGGGCGATGATGTCCTGCATCCACTCGACCTTGATCCAGCCCAGGTAATGCGGGAAGGAGGCGGCGATCTGCTCCGACAGCGGCACCACCAGCGGGCTGGAGATGCCCGAGAGCAGCACGAACACGAATTTGACCACCACCCAGGTCAGCCAGATCGGCAGCAGGGTCAGCAGGCCGGTCAGGAACAGGCGTTGCACGGAGGGGCGCGGAACGAGTTGGGGGGCTTCGGGCGACATCCGCGCATTGTAGCGGCGGCGATGCCCGGTTTACGCTGCCGATCCCCGCAGGACGCGGGTACGGGGAGAATGCTGTGTTGAGGAATGGACTGAAATGGGTGGGCATCTCGATCCTGAGCCTGGTGCTGGCCGTGGTGGGACTGTGGGCAGCCTCCCGGTTCTGGCCGCTGCCGGCACAACAGCGCGAGGCGATGCGGCTGCTGCAGGCGCCCGTGCCCACGAACGGCGGGAACGGCTTCTCCGCGTTGTGGACCCTGCGCTATGACGGGCTGGATGCCAACGCACGCGAGGCGGTGCTGGCGCAGGATGTGGAGCGTTGGCGCACTGGTACGCCCGGCCAGCGGCCGGTGGACTCCAGCTCGGAAGGACGCTACCCCGCTACGCCGCTGCCCGCGCTGGCGCGGTGTGGCCGACGGGGCATGGGCTGCCTTGCGGCGGTGCGCGCCGACCCGGAGCGTTTCGCCGCCGCGCATGCCGGTCATGATGCGCTTCACCAGCGCGTGGCCGCGATTGCCGGCCATGGGCACTTTGTCTCCCCGTTCATGCCGTTCGATACCGACCCGATGGTGCCGCTGCCGGTCTTCCACCCGATGCTCGACCCGGTATCGGCGCATGCGCTTGCCCACGTGCGTGGCGACAGTGGTGCCGCACTCGCTGGTGCCTGTGCGGACATCCTCAGTGGGCGCCGGATGACGGGGCAGGGCGATACGCTGATCACCAGCATGATCGGCGCGGCGGTGGTGGAGACCAACGCGCGGCTGCTGGCCGACATCCTGGTCGAACTGCCCGCCGATGCGACGCTGCCTGCGGCCTGTGAGGCCGCACTGACGCCCATGACCTCCGGCGAGCAGAGCCTGTGCATGGCGATGCGCGGTGAGTTCGCGCTGGCCGGGGCGGGGTTGCGCCTGGCCAGCGGAGACCCGAAGGGCAATCGCCTGCTGCTGGATGTGCCGCGTACCCAGGCGCGCATGGCGCCGCGCTACGCGTGGGCGTGCGCTGCCAGTGCCGAGCTGGTGGCCGCGCGCGATGCGCCTACCCCGATTCCCGGGCCGGCGCAGGATCGCTTTGCGTGCATCGCCAATCCGCTGGGCTGCAGCCTGGCCAATATTCCCGGGCCGGACATGCAGCAGTACGCGGGCCGCCCGCAGGACGCCGCCGCGATGCTGCGCCTGGTGGCGGCACAGCGCTGGCTGCGCCAGCAGCCTGGCGAGGCATCCGTGGCACTTGAGAGGTTGCCGGAGGCGCTGCGTTCGCCCACCCGGACCCCGGTGCTCAGCGACGATGGCCTGTGGCTGCAGGTGGACCGGCGCGTGGTGAAGGACGAGAGCGGGCCGACCCTGCAGGTGCCGATGCAGGCGCCGGCACATTGAACCGCGCGCGGTGCGCGGCGGTTCAGCGCCCCTCGGCGTCCGCCAGCGGTTCGAAGCTGCTGCCGTCGCCCACCGTCTCCAGGGTCCAGCGGCGCGGTGAGGTCAGCGTTTCCCAACGCACCGTTTCGCGATCGGCGTCGGTGCTGCCCTCGGCGTGGCGCACCCGGCGGGTCGAGTAATTGATGCTCAGGTCTTCGGTCTGCCCGGAGTTGCGCATCAACGAACTGCGGTCGTAGCCGATCAGCGCGAAGGCGCCATCCTGCCAGCGGAAGGTGAAGCTGGCCGAGCCGGTGGACCAGCTGCCGGCATTGGAAAAGAAGAACAGGGTGGTGCGCAGGGTGCCGCGCACGATCGAGACGCCCGCGCCGTCCTCGAATACGTCGGACAGGTTCGGCGCCTCATGGCGGGTGATCAGCGTGTGGTTCTGCGCGGCGAGCGCGTAGCCGTCCTGCGTGGCCCAGGCGATGGCAAGCAGGCGCGGATTGCTGTCCAGCGGGCTGATCCCGAAGCCATCGTGTTCGACGATGTTGCGCGGGTCCTGCTGGCGCAGCACCAGTACCAGGTCATCGCGCCTGTCACCGTTGAGGTCGCCGCTCAACTGCTGCTCGATACGCCAGCCGGCGGGCACGAAGCCGGCCGCGGAGGTGGCACTGGCCGGCAGCACCGGGTAGTCGACCGGCGGGATCCGCAGTTCCTGGCCAACGGCGGGCAGGGCGGTGAGCAGCAGGGTGATCAGAAGCGGCAGGCGCATGGTCGTCCGTGGGGTGGAGCCGGCGCGCGAGCATAGCAGCGCGCTGTCGTTCACCCCGCGCGCTGGCGCGCCCCGGGCTTGAGGCGCAGGTAGACCTGCTTGCGCACGCGCGCGATGACCTCGCCCTGGGCATCGACGATGTCATTGCTGAACCAGTGCAGGTATTTCCCGCCGTCGGCGGTGGCTGCGCGCAACTGGTCCAGCAGTGGCTCGTCCAGACGGAACTCGGCCGCCACCGTGCCGCGGCCCGGCTTGAGGAATTCGATCTCGCCGGCGCGGTCCCAGACGTAGTAATCGCGCCCCAGGTTCTGCATCACGGTGAGCATCCAGAACGGATCGGTCATCGCGAACAGGCTGCCACCGAAGTGGGTGCCGACGTAGTTGCGGTTCCACGGGCGCATGCGCAGCTCGACGCGCACATGGCGGTAGTCCGGGCTGACATCGGTCACGTGGATGCCGGTGAACAGGAACGGCGGCCACAGGTTGATGCCGTGGCGGAAGACAGCGGCCTTCATTCGGATCACGTCACGCTGGGGAAGTGATCGGAGTCTACCATTCGCTTGCGTATGGTGCTTGGCGGGGCTCAGCCCGGGCCGCCGTCATCGGCCGCATAGCCGTTCCGCCCGGCCGCCTTGGCCTGGTACAGCGCCGCATCGGCTCCTTCGAAGAAGTGACGCGGTTCGGTGCCCGGCGTCGGCACCCGGGTGAACACGCCGGCGCTCAGGGTGATATGGGTGGTCGCACCGCGGCCGGCCGGAATCTCCAGCCCCTGCGCCCGTGCGACCAGGTCCTGCACCACCTGCACCGCACCTTCCGGCGTCGTGTCGGGCAGGATCAACGCGAACTCGTCGCCGCCGAAGCGCGCGGCCATGTCGCGCGGGCGGCGCGCGTGCGCACGGATCTCCTGGGCGATCCGGCGCAGCACGGTGTCACCGGCCTGGTGGCCGAACTCGTCGTTGTGGCGCTTGAAGTGATCCACATCGATCAACACCAGGCTCAGCGGCCGCCCGCTGCGCCGACCGGCGTCGTGCTCGGCCTGCAGGGTCTGCTCGAAGCGCAGCCGGTTGCCCAGCCCGGTGAGCGCATCGCTGTTGGCCTGGCGACGCCAGGCGCTGACCCGCCACAGCGTCCAGGCCAGCAGCACGGCCAGCATGCCGGTCAGGGCCGCGGCCGGTGCGAACCACAGGTTGCCCGCGCGCAGCAGCACGAAGCTGAGCAGCAGCGTCAGCGGGAGGGCGAGCACGCCGATGAGCCATGCCCGCGGCAGCGTCAACAACAGGCAGCACAGCGCGACCAGCACCCCGGCGAGGGCGCTCTGCCATGCCGACGGCAGCGGGTTGATGACCTTGTCGGCCAGCAGCATCGAAGCGACGTTGGCCTGGTACTCGCTGCCACTCATCCAGCGCTCGCGGGTGGTGGGCGTCAGCAAGCGCGGCGCGATCCCGCTGGCAGTCGTTCCGACCAGCACCCGGCGCCCGCGCAGCAAGGCCGGATCAACCTCGCCGTTGAGTACGTCGGCATAGGAAACCTGCGGGAAGCGCTCGGGCGGGCCGGCGTAGCGCACGCGCACATAGTGGTCGCGCCGCCATTGATAGGGCGAGGCCAGATCGGGCTGGGGGTCATGCAGGCCCGGCAGCGGGCCGCGCGTGTCGGCCAGCGCCAGCCCCAGTGCCGGCCAGTGCGGTGAGCCGATCCCGGCGGTGAGGTACAGGCCACGGGCCACGCCATCGCCGTCGACTTCGATATCGCTGTGCCCCAGGCTGGCCGCGTTGGCGGCGATCAGCGGGATCGGCAGCAGTTCCTCGGCCATGCGCGGGCCACTGGCCGGGGCCGCCAGTACCGGCAGCACCACGTTCCCGTTGCGGCGGATCGCCGCGGCCAGTTCGGCATCCTGGGCGCTGTCCTGCCGGTCCGGCTCGGACAGCATCAGGTCCAGCACCACGCGCTCGGCGCGGGCGTCGGTGAGCCGGTCCAGCAGGCGCGCGTGGGTGCCGCGCGGCCACGGCCACTGGCCCAGCTGCTGCAGGCTGTTGTCGTCGATCGCCACGATCAGCAGGCGGGCGTCGGGGGTGTACTCCCACCCGCCGACGTAGGCGTCGTAGACCGCCTCGTCCTGCTTCCAGAACCATTGCCAGTGACTGGCCGCGACCGCCAGCGCACCGACCAGCGCGGCCAGCAGGAGGCGGTGGGGCCAGGGCAGGTGCAGCGGCGTCACAGCAGCAGCCACAACAGCAGCGCACTGCCCCCGGTGGCGTAGCAGGTGCGGCACGGCAGGGCGATCTGCTGTGCCGGCGAGAACGGCCCCACGTAACCGTCGTCGTCGATGTACTGCACGCGCACATGCAGGGTGCCGCGCCAGGGGCGTTTGATCGACACCTCCGGCTGGTCCAGTTCGCGATCCAGCAGCGGCGCACTGAAATCGCCGCGGCGGTCCAGCTGCACGCGATAGCGCTGGCCCGGTTCGCCCGCCTGCCAGCGCAGGGTCAGCTGGCCCTGGGCGGCTTCCGGCGGTTGCAGCGCCGGGTCGACCGGCTCGTCGGTGATGGTCAGCGGCAGCGGCTGGCCGAAGCGGCCGCGGTCGCCGTTGCGATCCACCGACGCCACGCGCCAGACATAGTCCCCCGGGGCCAGATCCAGGATGGGACGCAGGTGGGTGGCGCGGGTGTCCTGTTCAAGCAGGAGAGTGAGGAACTGCGGATCGCGGGCGATCTGCAGCACCGTGCGCTCGGCCTCGGCCACCCGGGTCCACTCGAAGCGCGGGCGCGCGCTGTTGAGGGTCTGCCCATGCAGCGGGCGCACGGTCAGCGGCGGGACCGGCTGATCGCGCACCAGGAAGTCCTGCCTGGCGTCCAGGCCTTCGACCTGCGCCGCGCTGACCGCCCGTACCAGCAGGCGCAGCTCGCCTGGCGGCAGGTCGGGCAGGGTGAGCGTTGTGGCAGCGGTATCGCGCCCGAACAGCAGCACCTCGGGTTGATCGGCGCGGACCACCTCGACCCGGTATCCGGCAGCGTTGTTGACCGGCTGCCAGGCCACGGCAGCCGGCAGGGTGGCGAGCCGCTGGGGCTCGGTCGCCATCACGGGCGCGGGCAGCAACGCCTCCAGGCCGGCCGGGCGCGTGTCCAGTGAGGGGCTGCGGGTGGCCTGGCCGCGGGTGACCAGGCGCTGGCCACGGCGGTTGCCGACCTGCACGCGGCCTTCCAGCACTTCGGTCGCCGCGCCACGGCCGTCCTGGCCGGCGCTGACCCGGAACACGGTGCCGCGCACGCTGCTGGTCGCGGTCGGTGCATCGATGATGTAACGCGAGGCCGGTCCGTTGGCAGGGGTCACCCGGTTGCTGGCGCGGCCCTGTTCCAGCCGCAGGCGGGTATCGACCATGCCGGTGTGCCCGTAGCGCGAGAGCTGATCGAAGCGCAGGCGCGAGCGCTCGCGCAGTTGAAGACGCGAATCATCGGCGAACACCACGGTGACGCTGGCGTCCTCGCCGGTGACCAGCTCCTGGCCGATCCGCAGCAGATCGCCTTCGATCACATCGCGACGGGGCTGGCCGTCGGCCTGGCTCTGCACCGGGCCGCGCACGGCGAGCACGCGTGCCGGCGCGGGCTGCACCTGCAGCCAGGCCACCGGGAAGCGCAGCTGGCTGCCGGGGGGCAGGCGGTAGGGATCGGCGATGCCGTTATGCGACTGCAGCTGTTCCCAGGCGATGGACGGCTTGAGGTAGCGGGCACTCAGGTCCCAGATCGTGTCGCCGGGACGCACCCGGTAGGTCCAGTCCTGTGCCAGCAGCGGCGCGGCGGACAGCAGCAACGCCACCAGCACCACAAGGCGGGCAGCCAAAGGGAAACGAGGCAATCGGGTCAATCTCACGGTCATTCACGGCCCTGCAAGGCGGGGCGCAGCCAAGTAGGCCGCCATGGCCCAGACCTCATCCTCCCCGATGGATCGCAGCCTCCAGTGGGCCGCGGCGGCATTATTGCCCGGGAGCCGTGCAGGGTTTCTGAACGTGATTCACGTCACACATCAAAGCTGCCAGTTGGGATAGGCAGGTTCGACTGGCCAGCGCCCCGAGAGGCGCTGGCCGCCGGCGATCAGAACAGCAGCGACGCCATGCGGCGGCGGTACTGGCCGACCAGATCTTCATCCTCGATTACCTTGAAGGCATCGATCAGCAGTTTGCGCGGACGCCCGTCGTCATAGGTGCGATCCCGGCGCAGCATGTCCAGGAACTGCTCCAGCGCAGCGGCGTCCTGGCCGGACAGCAGCAGCTGCACGCCGCGCAGGTGGCGGGCCTGCAGGTCGTCGCCGTTGGCCGCAATGCGCGCGTCCAGCACCTCCGCGGCCGGAGCCTCCTGCAGCGCACTGGCGAACTCCAGGCGGGCACGGGCGCGCACGGCGCGGTCATCGGTGGATAGATTGGCGGGGAGCGCATCGATCAGCGCGGTGGCCTCGGCGGTGGCGCCGGTCTGCAGCAGGGCCAGGGCGAGGTCGAGCTTGAGTTCTTCCTTGTCCGGCTCGGCGGCGATCGCCGCGCGCAGCACGTCGACCTGGGCCTGCGGATCCAGCGGGGGCGCCTCGAGGGCTTCTTCCTCGTCCGGGGCCGCCTCCAGCGGGACCACGCCATGCTGGGTCAGGAACTCGCGCAGTTGACCCTCCGGCACCGCACCGGGGAAGCCGTCCACGATCTGCCCGCCCTTGACCAGGAACACGGTGGGCACCGAACGGATCTGGAACGCGGCGGCGATCTGCTGTTCCTTGTCGACATCGACCTTGGCCAGCTCGAAGGCACCGTGGTATTCGCCCGCCAGCTTTTCCAGCATCGGGCCCAGGGTCTTGCAGGGGCCGCACCAGGTGGCCCAGAAATCGACCAGCACGGGGGTCTGCAGGGACTTCTGCAGGACCTCGGTCTCGAAGGTCTCGGTGGTGGCGTCAAAGACGTGGGGCAGATCGCTCATGGTTTCAAATCAACCGGGAAACTGGAGAGCAAGTGTATGGTGCCGGCCACGACCGGACGCAACCCCGGCCGACGGATCGGCCTGTAAGCGGCGACAATACGGGCCTTGTAACGCAGCCGGGTGAGCAACATGCAGGGAATCCAACGTTGGGAAGGGGCGCTCGGCATTGCCGCCGCCGTGTTGTTCGTGGGCGCGGTGCTGGGTTTCGGCGCGGCGCTGCCGCTGTTCGATCCGATCGGCCACCCGGTGGCGGTGCTGGGCGCGATGGGGGTGCCGCATGCGCTGGCCTTCAATATCGTCGGGTTCGCGTTGCCCGGCCTGCTGGCCAGCCTGGTGGCGCTACGCCTGCTGCTGCGGGTGCCGCGCACGGCGCCGTGGTCGATGCGCGTTGGCGCCCAGCTGCTGATGCTGGCCGGGGTCGGCTTCACCGCAATGGGCGTGCTGCCGCTGGATACCAGCGACCTGGACAACCCGGCCAGCCAATACCACGCCAGCGCGTGGATGGTCTGGGTGCTGGCCTTCGTGCCCGGGGCAGTGATGTCCGGGATCGGCGCGCTGCGGCTGCCGGCGTGGCGCGCGGTGGGCGCGCTGCACCTGGCCTGCGGGCTGGGCGTGCTGCTGGCGGCGTTCGCCCTGCAGGCCCTGCTGCCGGCACCGCTGGCCCAGCGCGTGGCCTTCGGTGCGTGGCTGGTCTGGCTGGTGGCGGTACTGCCGCTGGCCCCGGGTGCGCGCCGTGCCTGAGTGCGGTTCACCTGCCGCTGCGCCCCGGCACCGCGCCGGGGCCAGGGCAGGGCGATGACGTATTCGGCCAATCCCCAGTCAATTCAATGAGATGACGGGTTTGGGCGCTGCGGTGGGACACCTCGATTGGAGCCCTATGCCGCACTGCGGTACCCTGTGCCGCTTTGCCGCCGCACTAGCGTTTTTATGACCAGCGTCGAACCCAACGTTTACGATCCGCAGCAGGTTGAATCCGCCGCCCAGCAGTACTGGGATGCCACCCGTGCCTTCGAGGTCACCGAGACCTCGGACAAGCCGAAGTTCTACTGCCTCTCGATGCTGCCGTATCCGTCCGGTGCGCTGCACATGGGCCACGTGCGCAATTACACGATCGGTGACGTGATCAGCCGCTACAAGCGGATGACCGGCCACAACGTGCTGCAGCCGATGGGCTGGGATGCGTTCGGTCTGCCGGCCGAGAATGCGGCGATCAAGAACAAGACCGCGCCGGCCAAGTGGACCTACGCCAACATCGAGCACATGCGTGGCCAGTTCAAGGCCATGGGCTATGCGATCGACTGGTCGCGCGAGTTCGCCACCTGCACGCCCGAGTACTACGTGCACGAGCAGCGCATGTTCACCCGCCTGATGCGCAAGGGCCTGGCCTACCGCCGCAACGCGGTGGTGAACTGGGACCCGATCGATCAGACCGTGCTGGCCAACGAGCAGGTCATCGACGGCCGCGGCTGGCGTTCCGGCGCGCTGGTGGAAAAGCGCGAGATCCCGCAGTGGTTCCTGCGCATCACCGATTACGCCCAGGAACTGCTGGACGGCCTGGATGAACTGCCGGGCTGGCCCGATTCGGTCAAGACCATGCAGCGCAACTGGATCGGCCGCTCGGAAGGGCTGGAGATCCAGTTCGACGTGCGCGATGCCGACGGCAGCACGCTGGACCCGCTGCGCGTGTTCACCACCCGTCCGGACACCGTGATGGGCGTGACCTTCGTGTCCATCGCCGGTGAGCATCCGCTGGCCCAGCACGCGGCCAAGTCCAACCCGGCGCTCGCGGCGCTGCTGGCCGAGATGAAGCAGGGCGGCGTCTCCGAAGCCGAACTGGAAACCCAGGAAAAGCGCGGGATGGATACCGGCCTGCGCGCCATCCATCCGGTCACCGGCGCCCAGGTGCCGGTGTGGGTCGCCAACTTCGTGCTGATGGGCTACGGCACCGGCGCGGTGATGGCCGTTCCGGGCCATGACCAGCGCGATAACGAATTCGCCAACAAGTACGGCCTGCCGATCCGCCAGGTCATCGCGTTGAAGTCGCTGCGCAAGGAAGAAAGCGCTTACGACGCCACGCGCTGGCAGGACTGGTATGGCGACAAGACCCGCGACACCGAACTGGTCAACTCCGAAGAGTTCGACGGGCTGGATTTCCAGGGCGCCTTCGAAGCACTGGCCGAGCGCTTCGAGCGCAAGGCCCAGGGCCAGCGCCGCGTGAACTACCGCCTGCGCGACTGGGGCGTCAGCCGCCAGCGCTACTGGGGCTGCCCGATCCCGGTGATCTACTGCCCGAAGTGCGGCGCCTTGCCGGTGCCGGAAGAGCAGCTGCCCGTGGTCCTGCCGGAGAACGTCAATTTCGTCGGCACCGGTTCGCCGATCAAGGCCGATCCGGAATGGCGCAAGACCACCTGCCCGGACTGCGGCGGCGCGGCCGAGCGCGAGACCGACACCTTCGATACCTTCATGGAGTCGAGCTGGTACTACGCGCGCTACACCTCCCCAGGTGCCCGCGACGCAGTGGACAAGCGCGGCAACTACTGGCTGCCGGTGGACCAGTACATCGGCGGTATCGAGCACGCGATCCTGCACCTGATGTACTTCCGCTTCTTCCACAAACTGCTGCGTGATGCGCGCATGGTGGACAGCAACGAACCGGCGCAGAACCTGCTGTGCCAGGGCATGGTGATCGCCGAGACCTACTACCGCCAGAACCCGGACGGCTCCAAGGACTGGATCAACCCGGCCGACGTGGATGTGCAGCGCGACGAGCGCGGCCGCATCGTCGGCGCGACCCTGATCGCCGACGGCCAGCCGGTGGTGATCGGTGGCACCGAGAAGATGTCCAAGTCCAAGAACAACGGCGTGGACCCGCAGGTGATGGTGGGCAAGTACGGTGCCGACACCGTGCGCCTGTTCTCGATGTTTGCCGCGCCGCCGGAACAGTCGCTGGAGTGGAACGAAGCCGGCGTGGACGGCATGGCCCGCTTCCTGCGCCGTTTGTGGGCGCAGGTGCAGAAGCACGCCGCCGACGGTGCCGCCCCGGCGCTGGACGTGGCCGCGCTCAACGCCGAGCAGAAGGCGCTGCGCCGCAAGACCCACGAAACCATCGGCAAGGTCGGCGACGA
Organism: Stenotrophomonas sp. BIO128-Bstrain; assembly: GCF_030128875.1. NCBI lineage: Bacteria > Pseudomonadati > Pseudomonadota > Gammaproteobacteria > Lysobacterales > Lysobacteraceae > Stenotrophomonas > Stenotrophomonas sp. BIO128-Bstrain. The sequence goes on from NZ_CP124620.1 coordinate 602,864, forward strand.
CTACGGCCGCCGCCACAGCTTCAACACCGCCATCGCCGCGGTGATGGAACTGATGAACGCGCTGGCCAAGTTCGATGACGTCAGCGAGCAGGGCCGTGCGGTCCGCCAGGAAGCGCTGCGCGCCACCGTGCTGCTGCTCAACCCGATCACCCCGCATGCCAGCCATGCGCTGTGGCAGGTGCTGGGCCACGCCGAGGAACTGCTGGAAGACCAGGCATTCCCGCAGGCCGATCCGGCCGCGCTGGTGCGCGATGCGGTGACGCTGGCCGTGCAGGTCAACGGCAAGCTGCGCGGCACCATCGAGGTCGCTGCCGATGCCCCGCGTGATCAGATCGAAGCGCTGGGCCTGGCCGAGCCGAACGCGGCCAAGTTCCTGGAAGGTCTGACCGTGCGCAAGATCATCATCGTGCCGGGCAAGATCGTGAACATCGTGGCCGCTGCGCAGGGCTGATGCTGTCGTGCCGCCGGGTGCCTGCGCGCCCGGTGGCACGGTTCTCCAGGGGCAGGGTCCGGACGCGCCATGCAGGCCGCCCGGTATCAAGTCCTGTTCACGCGGCATCCGGCACGATCACTGCTTGTTGCCGCGACCGCCCGGCTCCTACAGACTGTGTCCATGACCCGATTCCTGCTTGCCCTTGTCTTGACCGCAACCCTCGCCGGCTGCGGCTTCCATCTGCGCAACAAGCTGATGCTGCCAGCCGATACGGCGGCGGTGCAGGTGGTGTCCACCGCGCCCTACAGTGAACTGGTCAAGCTGCTGCGTCGTGGCCTGCAGGCCTCGGGCGCGCAGATTGCCGACAGCGACAGCACTGAACCTGCCGCACAGCTCCAGGTGCTGTCCGAGCGTTGGGGCGATCTGCCGATCGCGATCGATGCCCAGGGCCGTGCCCAGGAATACAGCCTGCGCTACGCGGTCATCTTCATCTTCCGCCGCGAAGACGGCAGCGAACTGGTGCCGCAGCAGGTGATCGAGCTCTCGCGCGATTACGTGTCGCCGCCGACCGACGCCACCGGTACCACCACCGAGCGCGAGATCCTTGCCGACGAACTGCGTCGTGAAATGTCGGCCTCGATCATGCGCCGCATCGACAGCGTGGTCCGTGCCGAGCTGGAGCACGGCCGTGCCCCGGCCAAGCCCGGCACGACGCCGGCCACCACCCCGGCCACGCCGGCGGTGCCGGCCGACGTGCCGCAGGGGCACTGAGCCCGGTCCGCCCGCGGATCGGCCTGCCCGGATGGAACTTCGTCCCGAACAGCTTGCCAGCCAACCGGCCAGCCAGCCGCTGGCTCCGGTGTATCTGATCGCCGGGCCGGAAACACTGCGCGTGCTGGAAGCGGCCGACGCCGTGCGTGCGCGGGCACGCGCCGATGGCGTCAACGAACGCGAAGTGTTCGATGCCGATGGCCGTGACTTCGACTGGAACCAGCTCGACGCCAGCTTCAACGCGCCCAGCCTGTTCAGTGCCCGGCGCCTGATGGAACTGCGGCTGCCCAGCGGCAAGCCGGGCAAGGAAGGCGCTGAGGTGATCAGCCGGTTCTGCGCCAACCCGGCGCCGGACGTGATCCTGCTGATCACCTGCAACGAATGGAGCAAGGCCCACCAGACCAAGTGGGCCGATGCGGTGGGCCGTGCCGGGGTGATCTCGGTGGCGTGGGCGATCAAGCCGCACGAACTCACCGAGTGGATCGAGCGCCGCCTGCGTGGCAAAGGCCTGCGCGCGGATCCGCAGGCCGTGCAGCGCCTGGCCGAGCGGGTGGAGGGCAATCTGCTGGCCGCCGCCCAGGAAATCGACAAGCTGGCCTTGCTGGCCGACGGCCAGACGCTGGACGTGGACACGATGGAGTCGCTGGTGGCCGATGCCGCCCGCTACGACGTGTTCCGGCTGGTGGAAGCCACCTTCTCCGGCCAGCCTGCTGCAGTGCTGCGCATGATCGCCGGGCTGCGTGCCGAAGGCGAAGCCGTGGCGGCCCTGACCCCGATCGTGATCCGCGAGCTGCTCTCCACCGCCGGTCTGGCGCGGGTGCAGGCGCGCGGTGGCAACCTGGCCGCGGAAATGAAGAGCCGCGGCATCTGGGAGTCGCGGCAGGCGCCGTTCAAGCGCGCCCTGCAGCGCCATCCCGAGGTCAAGCGCTGGGAGCGCTTCGTGGCCGAGGCCGGGCTGGTGGACCGCATCGCCAAGGGGCGCGCCGATGGCGATGCCTGGCTGGCGCTGGAGCGGCTGTTGATCGCCGTGTCCGAAGCCCGTGCCGTGCGCCTGCTCGCCCGGGCCTGAGCCCATGGGGCTGCGCATCTATTACGGCGGAACCTTCGACCCGGTTCATCTGGGCCACCTGGCCATTGCCCGCGCCGCGCGCGACCAGCTGCAGGTGGCCGTGCGCCTGCTGCCGGCCGCCGATCCGCCGCACCGCGCCGCCCCTGGCGCCGATGCCGCGCAGCGCCTGGCCATGCTGGCCCTGGCCGTCGGCGACGAACCGGGCCTGCTGCTGGACCGGCACGAGCTGGACCGCGCCGAGCGCCAGCCCGGCGTACCGTCCTACACCGTGGATACCCTGCGCGAGCTGCGCGCCGAACTGGGCCCGCGCCAGCCCATCGCCTGGCTGGTGGGGGCCGACAGCCTGTTGGCCCTGCCCAGCTGGCACGAGTGGGGCGCGCTGTTCGAGCTGGCGCATTTCATCGTGGCCGACCGCCCGGGCAGCCCGCTGGCCGACACGCTCGACCCGGTCCTGGCCAAGGCCCTGGAAGGACGCTGGGCCAGCCACGAGCGCGCGCTGTTCACCGCCCCGGCCGGGCGCCTGCTGCGTCTGCAGGCCCCCTTGCGCGAGGAATCGGCCACCGCCGTACGGGCGCAGATCCAGGCCGACGGTCCCTGGCAGGCGCTGCTGCCGGCGCCGGTGGCCGACTACATCCTCGGTCACCGCCTGTACGGCGCAACACCGTCGTGAATACGCGCGGCCCCGCCGCCCCGTATAATCGGCCCCACATTTATCGAGTTGACCCGCTTTGAGCAACCAAGCCCAGCCCCAGACCATCAAGGTCCAACTGCCCAATCCGGCGCCCTCCGTCATGCAGCTGCTCGAGTGCGTGCGCGGGGCCACCGAAGAACTGAAGGCCAAGGATCTCGTTGAGATCGACGTCATCGGCCGCTCCAGCGTCGCCGATTACATGGTGATCGCCTCGGGCACCTCCAGCCGTCACGTCAAGTCGATTGCCGATGAAGTGGTGAAGTTCGCCAAGAAGCTGGGTGTGATGCCGCTGGGCGTGGAAGGCGAGCGCGAAGCCGAATGGGTGCTGGTCGACCTGGGCGACGTGATCGTCCACGTGATGCTGCCGCGCGTGCGTGAGTTCTACGCGCTCGAGCGCCTGTGGACGGTGGGCGACCAGCCGCCGATCGAGCTGCTCGACGATGCGGACGACGACTACGACGCACGCTGATCGCAGCGTGCCCGGTCACGACAACGGCGCCGATGGCGCCGTTGTCTTTTGCGGCGCCGCCTGCGGTAGCTGCGGAGGACACTGATGAAAGCCAGGTTGATCGCCACCGGCGAGCGCGCGCCATCCTGGGTCGCGCAGGGGTTTGCCGAGTACCAGAAGCGGCTCTCGCACTGGCTGCCGTTCGAGCTGGTCGAGATCGAGCCCGGCCTGCGTGGCAAGGGCCGCGATGCGCGCCGCGCGACCGATGACGAAGGCAAGCGGGTGATCGCCGCGCTGCCGAAGAATGCCTATGTGGTCGCGCTCGATGTGCCGGGCCGCCAACTCAGTTCCGAGCAGCTGGCCCAGCGCCTGGAGCATTGGCGTGGGCAGGGCAGGGACCTGGCGTTCCTGATCGGCGGGCCGGAAGGCCACTCCGCCGAGGTGTCGGCGATGGCCGACGAGAAATGGTCGATCGGGCCGTTGACGCTGCCGCACATGCTGGTGCGCCTGGTCGTGGCCGAACAGCTGTACCGCGCTGCGGCCATGCTGGCCAATCATCCGTATCACCGTGCGTGAAATAGTTGTCGCCAGACGGGTTACATCTCGCGAAAAACGGGCTACAATGCGCACCCCGCCCGAATAGCTCAGCCGGTTAGAGCACTTGACTGTTAATCAGGGGGTCGTTGGTTCGAGTCCAACTTCGGGCGCCAAGATTTGAAAAAAGCCTCGCAGCGATGCGGGGCTTTTTTTTGCCTGCGATGTGCGCAACTCGCGTGGCCGAGCAACAAAAAGCCCGGGCACTGCCCGGGCTCCTTGTTCCCCAAGTGCGGCTACCTCATTCGAAGGTGTACTTGGCACCGACGGTGAAGTAACGGCCGATCGCACCGCTGAAGTGCAGCGGGTTGTAGTTCACGCCACCGTAGGTGGTCGGATCCAGCGGAGCGATGCGGTCGAACAGGTTCTGCACCGATGCATTCAGTTCGAAGGCCTCGGTGATGTTCCAGCGACCGGACAGGTCGAAGGTGGTGAACGAGGAAATCTTGGTGACGTCCGTGCCGTCGGCATAGGCGAACTGATACGAGCCGTCCGGACCGCGGAAGTCGGTGTTCTCCATCTTGGAGATGTAGTTGGCCACGCCGCTGACGCTCCACGGGCCCTGCTTCCAGGTGGTACCGAAGTTGATGCGGTCCTTCGGGGTGCCGATGCAGTTGGTGACGTCGCAGTTGCCGTGGGTACCGGCATAGTCGACGGTCACGTCGGCATCGGTGCGCTCGAACTTGAGCACGTGGCTCCACTGCAGGTCCATTTCCAGCTGGCCCGGACCGATGTCGAAGGTCTGGCGGATGTCGGTATCGATGCCGCGCACGCGGGTGGATGCCGCATTGATGTACTGCGTATTGACCGCCAGGATGCTGCCGGTGCCCGGAACGCCATTGAGCAGGTTGTTGTCACGCAGCACATTGCCCGCGGCAATCGCTTCGGCCGTACTGCCCTGGGCGATTTCGTTGGTGCGCTTGATCTGCCACGCGTCGACCGTCATCGAGGTGCTGGAGGTCGGCTGCAGCACCAGGCCCACCGAGTAGCTCTTGGACTCTTCCGGCTTCAGATCGGCGTTGGGGCGGGTGATGATGGCGACCGGCAGTGCGCCGCAATCGTCATCGTTCGCGCCCGGGGCCGGGTTGCCGCCGGGGCAGCGCACGGGATCGGAAGCGTTGGAGAACGCGGCCAGGCCACCGTCGCCGTTCTCGGCCGGGTTGGGGGCACGGAAGCCTTCGGCATAGCTGCCGCGGACGGCGATCCAGTCGGCCGGGGTCCACTTGATCCCGACCTTCGGCGTCGCCTTGCCTTCGCCGCTCTCATACTTGTCGTAACGGACCGCGCCGGACAGTTCCAACTGCTCCAGCACCGGGGCGGACAGCTCGACATAGCCGGCGTACACGTTCTGCGTACCGTCGTAGGCCGAGTAGCCCAGGCCGATGATCTGGCCCTGGTCGGTGAAGGTCTGCGGGGTCAGGCTGTTGCTGGTCTTGCGCCATTCGGTACCCAGCGCCAGGCCCAGCGGGCCACCCTTGAGGTCGGCCAGGCTGCGCGACACGGTGAAGTCGAACATGTCCAGGCTGGACTTGGCGCGGGCGCTGATGTCCGGCGAGATGTAGTCATACAGGGCCTGGGAGTTCAGCCCCGCGTTGTCGCCGATGCGCCACACGCCTGCCGGGCAGGCCGGATTGCCGAGCACGCAACGCACGGCGTCGTAGTTCAGGAAGCCGGTACGCTTGTTGACCAGGTCGGTGCCCGAATGCAGGTAGGCCGTGTCGTAGCTCCACTCGCCCCAGTTGCCCTTGACGCCCACCAGGAAGCGGTTGAACTCGTTGGTGTTCTCGGTCACACGCGGGCCGACATCCCAGGCCGAGTAGCGCAGGCGCGAGGCCTGGCCGGGGATCGGGTTGTCCGGGTGGGTCGGGCTGAGCACGGTGGCGCCATCGCCGCTGTTGGCGTTGACCGGGCCACCGGGATAGCCCCAGCCACCGGAAACGCCGGAGGGCGTGTTGCTGAAGGTGGTTTCCTTCTTGGAGTAGCCGATTTCGGTGTAGATCTCACCGCCCTCGCCGAAGGCGAAGCTGGCGCGACCAAATACGTTGACGTACTTCTCTTCCGGGGTCAGGTCACGGTACAGCTGGGCCGGATCCCACAGGCAGCCCTGCTGCTGGGCGGTGACATCGTTCTGGCCGGGGATGGTGGTCAAACCGGCGCAGCCCGGCAGCGCGACGAGGAAGGCCGGGTCGTCATCCGTCACCGCACGGTCGTCGAACACCGAACCGTTCGGACCCACACCGCCACGGGTACCGCCGGAGAGCGCGGCGCCACCCAGGAACTGGGCGTTGTTGCCATAGCCCCACGGGCGGATATCACCGGTGCCGATCCACTTGCGGTTCTTGCGGTCGCTGATCTTGATCGCGTCGGTCTTGCCCACGTCCAGACTGAAGAACGCGTTCCAGCCATCGGTGGCCAGGTCGCCGGTGCCGGCGGTCAGGGTGGCCTTCTTGGCATCGCCGTCGCTGTCGCCGGACAGGCCGTAGGAGGCGCGCAGAATGGCGCCGTTGAAGTCGCTGCGCAGGATGATGTTGACCACGCCGGCGATGGCGTCCGAACCGTAGATCGCAGAAGCGCCGTCCTTCAGGACTTCAATGCGCTCGACCGCATCCAGCGGAATGGTGCTCAGGTCGGTGAAGACTTTCTGGCCGTCATCGGCCAGGCCGTAGGTCGCCATGCGGCGGCCGTTCAACAGCACCAGCGTGGAGCCGGCGCCCAGGCCGCGCAGCGAGATGCCGGCGCCACCGCCGGCAAACCCGTTGCCGAAGGTCTTGGGAATGGAGCCTGACCCGTCCGCGGTCAGGGTCTGCAGATACTCGGCGACCGTGGTCTTGCCGGTACGGTCGATCTCCTGGCGGGTGACCACCTGGACGGGGGAGGGAGTTTCGGTATTCGTGCGGGGGATGTTCGACCCGGTGACGGTGATCCGGTCAAGGTTGGTCGCCTGCTCCTGCGCGAACGCGGAGGACGACGCCATGGCCCCTACCAGCAGCAGCGCGCCGCTGGTCAGGATCGTGGAAATGGAATGGGCCAGGGTATTGCGGCGGCTGTCGTCGCGGCGTTGGGTCGGGTGTTTCACAGCTTCTCTCCTGACTGGGAAAACCTAGATGTCAATAAGTCGGCACCAGAACGGTGGCAACGGCGCCAATCTAGGTTTCCGGCAGGTGACGCAAGTGTGAAAAATTGCTTAATTCGGGAAAGATGGCGTGAGGGCGTTGTATGAATGGGGAGAGCCCCGTCGCGGGGCTCTCCGGACGCCTCAACGCGGCAACGAGAATTCCACCGACACCCGGCCATCGGCCTCGACGACCGGACCATCGACGATGGCGGTGCGCCGCAGAGTGCAGTCGGGCTATGACCGCGGACAGCATGACGGCGCCCTAAGGCGCCGTCATGCCAGGCAGGAGCGGACCGTGGGTCCGCTCTGCTGCGACGTGTTACCGGCCCAGATCGAACACCACGTCCAGGTTGACCGACACGGTCGATTCGCCCGGCGACACCGGCGTGGAGACATCGGCCGCCATCGGCGCGGCCGCCGCACGCATCATCACCGGGCGGAAGTTGCCGCCACCGCTTTCGGAGATGCTCACGATCCGGCGCACGCGCAGGCCCAGCGACTTGGCATATGTTTCGGCGCGGGCCTGGGCCTTCTTCAGTGCGGCCAGGCGGGCTTCGTCGTAGACCGGCTCGGGCTGGTCGATCTCGAACTGCGGGCCGTTGATCTGGTTGGCGCCCTGCGCGGCCAGTGCATCAAGCACTTTGCCGAGCCTGGCGATGTCGCGCACCTTCAGGCTGACCGTATTGCTGGCCTGGTAGCCGGTGATCTTCGGCGCCTCGTTGTCGGCGTAACGGTACTGCGGGCTCAGGTTGACGCCGCTGGTCTGCACATCGCGCTCGGCAATGCCGGCGGCCTTGATCGCGGCAAGCACCTTGGTCATCTGCTCGGCGTTCTGGCGCATGGCGGTGTTGCCGTCCACGGCCTGGGTGACGACACCGGCCGACAGTGTGGCCACGTCCGGCACGCGCCTGGCCTCGGCATTGGCCGAAATGTTGAGCAGGGTGCCGTCGGCCGGCACGGCGATGGCGGGCTGGGACTGGGCGTGGGCGGTCATCGAAGCTCCCAGGGCAAGGGACAGGGCGAGCAGCAACGGGGACAGGGACGGGCGGCGCATGTACATCTCCTTGTGAAGACGTTGAGGTTGGTGTCGGGGCGATGAACGCGTCGTGAGGTTTGATGGGGTTGATGACGATTGGAGGGTGTTGCTTGCGATTCAGACAGTAGCCTCAGGTTATGCTTCCTCGATGCTTTATCTCGCCTCTCGATCCCCCCGACGAAACGAACTGCTTGCGCGCCTGGACCGACCGTTCCAGGCGCTCGACCTTCACGTGCCCGAAGTCCGCGCGCCCGCCGAGTCGGCCGCCGATTACGTGCAGCGGGTCGCCGCCGACAAGGCGCGTGCCGGGCTGGCGCTGGTCGCCCATGACCCGGACGCGGTGGTGCTCGGCTCGGACACCGAGGTGGTGCTGGATGGGCGCGTGTTCGGCAAACCGGTCGATGCCGACGATGCGCGCGCGATGCTGCGCGCGCTGGCCGGGCGCACCCACCAGGTGATGACCGCCGTGGCGCTGGTCGCCGCCGGCCGGGAGCAGGGCGTACTGGTGGTCTCGGAGGTGACGTTCGCGGCGATCGACGAGGACCGGATCGCCGCCTACGTGGCCACGGGCGAGCCGATGGACAAAGCCGGCGCCTATGCGATCCAGGGCGGCGCCGAACGATATATCCGCCACCTGGCGGGAAGCTATTCGGGTGTGATGGGTTTGCCCCTGCAACAGACCGAGCAGTTGCTGCAGGCGTTTGAACTGAAGGGAGTCGCCCATGTCTGAAGAAATCCTGGTCAATGTCACCCCGCGGGAAACCCGCGTCGCCGTCATCGAAAACGGCATGCTGCAGGAGCTGCATATCGAACGCGGCTGGCGCCGTGGCGTCGTCGGCAACATCTACAAAGGCAAGGTCCAGCGGGTGATGCCCGGCATGCAGGCGGCGTTCGTGGAGGTCGGGCTGGAGCGCGCCGCGTTCCTGCACGCCAACGACGTGATCCGCCCGGCCCCGGTGGCCAGCGCCGATACCGAAGGCACCACCCTGCCGCCGCCGTCCTCGGTGCCGATCGTGGAGCTGCTGCGCGATGGCCAGGACATCGTGGTGCAGGTGGTCAAGGATCCGATCGGGACCAAGGGGGCCCGGCTGACCACGCAGATCAGCATTCCCTCGCGCTACATGGTGCTGCTGCCGCAGTCCAAGGTGGTGGGCGTGTCGGCCCGGATCGAAGACGAGGCCGAGCGCGCGCGCCTGAAGACCCTGGTGACCGAACTGTCGGCCCAGCACGGCGGTTATGGCTATATCGTGCGCACCAACGCCGAAGGCCAGCCGGCCGAAGCGATCGCCGAGGACGTGGCCTACCTGTCGCGGGTCTGGAACGTGGTCGAGCGCCGTGGCCGCGATGCCGCCCCGTGCAGCGTGATCTATGAAGACCTGAGCCTGCCGCTGCGCTCGGTGCGCGACCTGATCCGCAAGGACGTGGACAAGGTCAAGGTCGACTCCAAGGAGACCTTCAACCAGTTGCAGGCATTCGTGGCCAAGTACATGCCGGTGCTGGCCGAGAAGCTGGAGCTGTACAGCGGCGATCGCCCGATCTTCGACATGTTCGGGGTCGAGGACGAGATCGGCCGGGCGCTGGACAAGCAGGTGCCGCTCAAGTCCGGTGGCTATCTGGTGATCGACCAGACCGAGGCGATGACCACGATCGACGTCAACACCGGTTCGTTCCTGGGCCAGCGCAATCTCGAAGAGACGGTGTTCCGCACCAATCTTGAAGCGGCGCAGGCCGTGGCGCGCCAACTGCGGCTGCGCAACCTGGGCGGCATCATCATCATCGACTTCATCGACATGGATGATGCCGAGCATCGCCGTCAGGTGCTGCGCACGCTGGAGAAGGCGCTGGCCCGCGACCATGCCAAGACCACCGTCTACGACTTCTCGCCGCTGGGCCTGGTCGAGATGACGCGCAAGCGCACCGTGGAAAGCCTGGAGCGACAGCTGTCCGAGCCGTGCCCGGAGTGCAGCGGGCGGGGTTCGATCAAGACCGCCGAGACGGTGACCTATGAGATCTTCCGCGAGATCACCCGGGCGGTGCGCCAGTTCGATGCGGCCCGCCTGCTGGTGATTGCCTCCTCGAAGGTGGTCGCGCGCATCACCGACGAGGAGTCCTCGGCGGTGGCCGAACTGGAGGAGTTCCTGGGCAAGAGCATCCGCTTCCAGGCGGACGAGCAGTACCTGCAGGAGCAGTTCGATGTCGTGCTGCTCTGACCGCGGCCGGTCCGGCGTTCCCAGGTTCCGATGAGCACACCGCTGCGCCTGCGCCTGCGCCGGATCCGCCGCCATGCCGTGTATGCGGTGGCGGTCCTGCTCGTGGGCGTGGCCCTGCTGGTCGGCACCGCCAGCCAGCTGCTGCCGCTGGCCGAGCGACATCCGGACAGGGTGGCGGCATGGCTGAGCGCGCGTGCCGGCCAGCCGGTGCGTTTCGATGCGCTGGATACCGCCTGGACCCGGCGTGGGCCGCTGCTGCAGCTCAAAGGGCTGCGGATCGGTGAAGGGCAGGGCCTGCGCATCGGCGAGGCCGAGGTGCTGGTGTCAATGTATGCCGGGCTGCTGCCGGGTCACTCGCTGACCGAGCTGCGCCTGCGTGGCTTGGCGCTGGTGCTGCAGCGCGCCGATGACGGCCGCTGGTCGGTGCAGGGGCTGCCGCAGTCGGCTGCGGGTGATCCGCTGGAAACGCTGCGCCGCTTGGGCGAGCTGCAGGTGATCGGCGGGCGGCTGCGGGTCGATGCGCCCTCGCTGGGCGTGAACGCCTCGCTGCCGCGGATCGACCTTCGCCTGCGCGTCAACGGCCAGCGCCTTCGCGTGGGCGCCCGTGCCTGGGCCGATCCCGCCACCCAGCCGCTTACAGCGGTGCTGGAGTTCGAGCGCAAGCGCGGCGATGGGCAGGCGTGGCTGTCGGCCGATCCGGCCGATTTCCGTGCGTGGTCCTCGCTGCTGCAGTTCGGCGGCATCGGTCTGCAGCAGGGCACCGGTGAATTCAATGCATGGGTGGATCTGCGCGATCACCGGGTGGTGATGGTCACCACGGATGCGGACCTGCAGAACGTGCAGGTCCGCGGCGTGAAGCTTGCAGACGGCACCCACCCGCAGCTGGCGCTGGACACGCTGGAGCTGCGCGCGCGCTGGCGCTGGGTGCACGGTGGCTGGCGCGCCGATGCGCCGCGCCTGCGGATCGGCATGGAAGGCAGCACCCAGCAACTGGATGGGCTGTTGCTGGCCGGCGGGCAGCATTTCGCGCTGGCCGGCGACAACATCGATGCCACCGCGCTGTTGCGCGGCCTGGCGCTGACCGACAGGATCGACCCCGGCCTGCGCGAGTGGCTGCATGACGCCGCGCCGCAGGTCCGGATGACCCGCGTGCGGGTGGCGGGCGAACAAGGCGGCCCGCTGTCGGTCGAAGGCGACCTGGAAGACATCCGTTTTGCCGCGGTCGGGCATTCGCCAGGGCTCAGCGGCGTGGGCGGCCGTTTCGATGGCGACGCCGATGGCTTCACCCTGGAGCTGCAGCCGCAGCGGGTCATGCAGTTTGATTGGCCCAGCGGCTTCGGCGAGCGCCACGACGTGCGCCTGGCTGGCCGCCTGGTCGGCTGGCGCGATGAAGCCGGTGGCTGGCGCATCGGCACCCCGGCCCTGCGCGTGCAGGGCACCGATTACGCGGCCGATGTACGCGGCGGTATCTGGTTCCAGAACAACGGCACGCGCCCGTGGCTGGAGCTGGCGGCCAAGATCGACGATGTACCGATGACCGCCGCCAAACGCTTCTGGATCCATTCCAAGATGAGCAAGGCCGCCACCGATTGGCTGGACGCCGCGCTGGTCTCCGGGCAGGTGCGCGGCGGCGTGGGCCTGGTGACCGGTGATCTGGAAGACTGGCCCTTCGACAAGAACAATGGCCGCTTCGAAGCGACCGGACATATCGACGCTGGCAGCATCCGTTTCCAGCACGACTGGCCGGCGATGAACAAGGTCGATGCGGACATCGCCTTCGTTGGGCCGGGCTTCGAACTGCATGGCAAGGGCGACCTGGCGGGTGTGGCGGTGGACCACTTCGACGCCGGCATCCCGGATTTCGGCGTGACCGATCTGTACGTCAAGGCGACCAGCCGCAGCGATGCCGGTGCACTGCTGGCCATGCTCAAGCAGAGCCCCCTGCAGGCCACCTACGGCGAGACCCTGGACAACCTGACCGCGAAGGGACCGGCTGCGGTCACCTTCGATCTGCTGCAGCCGCTGCACCACGACGAAGGGGGAGGTCACCTGCAGGGCACGGTCGATCTCAACGGTGCGACGCTCACCGAGAAGCGTTTCGACCTGGTCTTCGAGAACATGCGCGGCCAGGCCCGTTACGGTCATGGCGGCTTCGATGCGGAACAGCTTGCCGTGCGGCATCAAGGCCAGGACGGGCTGCTCAGCCTGCGCGCCGGCGAGTTCGTGCGCGACCCGCAGCAGGCCTTTGAATCCGAGTTGACCGCTTCGCTGGCCGCGGGTGCGCTGCTGGACCGCGCGCCGGAATTGAACTGGCTCAAGCCCTATATCCAAGGCACCTCGCGCTGGACCATCGGGGTGACCCTGCCCAAGGTCGCCGCCGGCAGCAAGGTCGAGCCGCCGACCGTGCTCAAGCTGCATTCGGACCTGGTCGGGACCACGCTGGAGCTGCCCGCGCCGCTGGACAAACCGGCCGCCACGCCGCTGGCCACGGCCGTGACCGCGCAGCTGCCGATGGGCAGTGGCCGCGTGGACGTGGCGTTCGGCCAGCGTTTGGCGCTGGCTGCCCGTACCCATGACAACCAGACCGGCGTACAGGTCACGCTCGGCAGTGACCATGTGGATCGGGATCCCCCCGCCAGTGGGCTGGTGGTCAACGGCCGCAGCGGCTCATTGGATGCGCTGGAATGGATCGGCCTGGCCCGTTCGCCCGAGGGGGGCGATGACAAGGACCCGATGCCGCTGCGCCATGTGGATGTGCAGGTCGGCCAGCTGTTGCTGGCCGGTGGGGTGTTCGAGCAGACCCGGCTGCAGCTGCGCCCGACCGGCAACAGCGTGGACGTGCGCCTGGATGGCCCCTCGCTGGCGGGCAGCCTGAGCGTGCCAAATGCCGATGGCGGCACCATCGTCGGCGAGCTCAGCCGCGTCCACTGGCAATCGCTACCCACGCCGGTCAAGGCGCCCAGTGATGGCGCCCCGATCCTGCTGCCGCCGGACGTGGCGTTGCCTGCACGGGTCCAGGCCAGTGCCAATGACACCAACCCGGCCAAGGTGCCGCCGCTGTCGCTGGATATCGAGGACCTGCAGTTCGGCAAGGCCAGGCTCGGCCAGGCGGTGCTGCGCACCCGCCCGATGGCCAACGGCCTGAGCGTGGACCAGCTGCAGTTCCGCGCGCCCAAGCAGGAGATCGACGTCAATGGCCGCTGGATGGGCATGGGCGCGGCTGCGCGCAGCCAGTTCAACGTGCAGGTCAGGAGTGAGGACCTGGGCGGGCTGATGCAGAACCTGGATTACGGCGGCCAGCTGCGTGGCGGGCAGGGCCAGTTGAGCATGACTGCCGGGTGGCAGGGGGGGCCGTCGGATTTCCAGCTGGGCGCGCTGCAGGGGCAGCTCGACGTGCATGCCCGCAACGGCCAGCTGCTGGAGCTGGAGCCGGGCGCCGGTCGCGTGCTCGGGCTGCTGAGCGTGGCCCAGCTGCCGCGCCGGTTGATGTTCGATTTCCGCGATTTCTTCTCCAAGGGCTTCGCCTTCAACCAGGTCGAAGGCAGCGTGGCCTTCGGCGACGGCATGGCCACCACCGACAAGGTGCTGATCGAAGGCCCGGCGGCGAACATCACCATCCGCGGCCAGACCGATCTGCGCCAGCAGCGCTTTGACCAGACGATCGACGTCAATCCGCGCGCGGGCAACCTGCTGACCGTCGTTGGCGCCGTGGCCGGCGGCCCGGTGGGCGCCGCGGTGGGCGCGGCGGCCAACGCGGTGCTGTCCAAGCCGCTGGGCGAGATCGGCGCCAAGACCTACCGCGTGACCGGCCCCTGGGCCGAACCCAAGGTCGAGGTGATCGACCGCGACACCGCGCCCAGGCCGGCGCCGGCCGCACCCCCGGCGCGCTGACCCCTTTCCCGCGCCCGGGTTGCGATTGCGCCCGGCGCCCATAGATCAAAGAGCATGAACAACAACGCACTTTCGCTGGCCACCGACCGTCTGCTGCTGCCCGCCGGGCTGGATGCGGGCGGTCTGGAACGCACGTTCGGTACCCTGTTGGGGCCGGGCATCGATTTCGGGGATCTCTATTTCCAGCACGCGCGCCGCGAGAGCTGGAGCGTGGAGGATGGCATCGTCAAGGACGGTGCGCATTCGATCGAACAGGGCGTGGGCGTGCGCGCCATCGCCGGTGAAAAGACCGGTTTCGCCTATTCCGATGACATCCACAGCGATGCGCTGCTGGCCGCCGCCCAGTCGGCCCGCGCGATTTCGCGCGAGGGCGGGGCGCAGTCGGCCCGCTCGCTGGTGCGTGGCAGCGGCCGCGCGCTGTACCCGGCGCTGGACCCCATCGATGACATGGGCAACGAGGCCAAGGTCGAGATGCTCAAGCGCCTGGACCGCTACCTGCGCGCCGCCGACCCGCGCGTGCAGCAGGTGATGGTCAGCCTCTCCGGGGGTGTGGACACGGTGCTGATCGCACGCAGCGATGGCGTGCTTGCCGCCGACATCCGCCCGCTGGTGCGGTTGAACGTGCAGGTGATCGTCGAGCAGCACGGCCGTCGCGAATCCGGTTACTCCGGCGGCGGCGGCCGCTACAGCTATGAAGAGCTGTTCGCCGAGGGGCGCCCAGAGGGCTTCGCCCGCGAGGCGCTGCGCCAGGCACTGGTGAACCTGGAGGCGATCCCGGCCCCGGCCGGCGTGATGACCGTGGTGCTCGGCCCGGGCTGGCCCGGCGTGCTGCTGCACGAAGCGGTCGGCCACGGCCTGGAAGGCGACTTTAACCGCAAGGGCACCAGCGTCTACGCCGGCCGGATCGGCGAGCGCGTGGCCGCGCCGGGCGTGACCATCGTCGACGACGGCACCCTGGACGGGCGCCGCGGCTCGTTGAACATCGATGACGAAGGCCACCCGACCCAGTGCACCACGCTGATCGAAGACGGCATCCTGGTCGGCTACATGCAGGACTCGCTCAACGCGCGCCTGATGGGCGTGGCGCCGACCGGCAACGGCCGCCGTGAGTCGTTCGCGCACATGACCATGCCGCGCATGACCAACACCTACATGCGCGCCGGCCAGCACGATCCGGAAGAGATGATCCGCTCGGTCAAGCGTGGCCTGTACGCGGTCAACTTCGGTGGCGGCCAGGTCGACATCACCAGCGGCAAGTACGTGTTCTCGGCTACCGAGGCCTACCTGATCGAAGACGGAAAAATCACCGCGCCGGTGAAGGGCGCGACCCTGATCGGCAATGGCCCGGAAACCATGCAGAAAGTGCGCATGATCGGCAACGATCTGGCCCTGGACGAAGGCGTGGGCATCTGCGGCAAGGATGGCCAGAGCGTGCCGGTCGGCGTGGGCCAGCCGTCCCTGCTGATCGATGGCATCACCGTGGGCGGCACCCAGGCCTGAGCCGGGATGCGTGCCCTCGTGCTGCCCGACGACGCGGCCGCCAGCCTGGTGCTGGCGGTGCCGCGTGAGCGCCGAGGCTCAGTCCTCGGCGTTCTCGTCGCCGTCGGTATCGGTATCGACCGCGTCGTCCAGGTCATCGTCGGACGAGGCGTTCACGCCCTCCAGGCCGAGCGCGGCCGGCAGCAGCAGCGTACGCAGCACCTGGAAGATCTCCCGGTAGGCGCGCGGCGGCTTGTTCTTGGCCTTCTCGGCCTGGGCGTTGCGCACCAGCGTGCGCAGCTCCTGGCGGTCGGCATGCGGGTACTCGTCCAGCAGCGCACCCAGCGCCTTGTCGCCGTCCTTGAGCAGGCGCTCGCGCCAGTCTTCAACGCGGTGCATGGTGGCCACTTCACGGCGCGAGGTCTCGCTGTTGGCATCCAGCGCGTTGCGGATCGCATCCAGCACGGCGTCGTCTTCGCGGCGCATGTGCTTGGCCAGGAACGCCAGCTGGCGCTTGTGGGCGATATGAGCGGTGATGCGCTTGGCCTCGGCGATGTGCGGCAGCAGGTCTTCGGGCACCGGCAGGCGCGCCAGCTGGGCCGGGGTCAGCGAGACCAGCTTCTCGCCCAGGGCCAGCACGTCCAGCGCAGCCCGGCGGTTCTGGCTGCGGCTGATATCAAGGAATTCACCGGTTTCTTCGTCGCGTCCGCGCATCTTCTTATTTCCACATCCGTAAACTGTGCCGGCGTCGCGCCGGGCACTCACCTGTACAGGATAAAGCATTGAACGTGATCTCCCCTGAAGTCTCCCCGGCCGACGACAGCCTGCAGCGCCTGGAGCAGCTGGCCGACATCTCCCAGCGCCTGCTGGAGCGGGCCAAGGCCCTGGGCGCCACCCAGGCCGAGGTCAGCTGCAGCGATGAGCGCGGGCTGGATGTGAACGTGCGCCTGGGCGAGGTCGAAACGGTCGAGTCCACCCGTGACCGCGGCATCGCCGTGACCGTCTACTTCGGCCAGCGCAAGGGCAGTGCCAGCACCGCCGACCTGCGCGAGAGCAGCCTGGAGTCGACCGTGGCCCAGGCCTGCGCGATCGCCCGTCACACCGAGGACGACGAAGCCGCCGGGCTGGCCGAGGCGGCGCTGATGGCCCGCGAGTTCCCGGATCTGGACGGCTGGCACCCCTGGGAGCTCAGCGCCGATGCGGCGCTGGACCTGGCGCTGGCCTGCGAAGCGGCCGGCCGTGAGGCCGACACCCGCATCAGCAATTCCGACGGTGCCTCCGCCGCGACCGCGCAGAGCCTGTCGGTGTATGCCAACTCGCATGGCTTCATCGGCCGCGAGCGCAGCAGCCACCACTCGATCGGCTGCGCGCTGATCGCGGGCCAGGGCGATGGCATGCAGCGCGATGGCTGGTACAGCAGCGCCCTGGCCCGGGAAGACCTGGATGATGCCGCCTCGATCGGCCGCCGCGCCGCCGAACGCACCGTCGCCCGCCTGGAGCCGCGCTCGATGACCACCGCGCAGATGCCGGTGCTGTATTCGCCGGAGGTGGCCCGCTCGCTCATCGGGCATCTGCTCGGCGCCGTCTCCGGCGGGGCGCTGTACCGCCGCGCCAGCTTCCTGCTCGACAGCGTTGGCACCCGGCTGTTCCCGGCGTGGTTCGGCATTGAAGAACTGCCGCTGCTGCGCCGCGGGCTGCGTTCGGCCGCCTTCGACGGCGATGGCGTGGCCACGCGCAATTCGGCGCTGATCCGCGATGGCGTGCTGGAGCGTTACATCCTGGGCAGCTATTCGGCGCGCAAGCTGGGCCTGCCGACCACCGCCAACGCCGGTGGCGTGCACAACCTCAAGGTCACCGCCAACGCGGACGATCTGGTCTCGATCGCCCGGCAGATGGGCAATGGCCTGCTGGTCACCGAACTGATGGGGCAGGGCGTCAACAGCGTGACCGGTGATTACTCGCGCGGCGCCGGCGGGTTCCGCGTGGAGAACGGCGAGATCAGCTACCCGGTGGACGGCATTACCATCGCCGGCAACCTCAAAGAGATGTTCGCCAGCATCGAAGCGGTGGGTGCCGACATCGACACCCGCTCGCACGTGCACACCGGTTCGATCCTTGTAGGACGAATGACCGTTGCGGGTAACGATTGACGTATTCTATTGGGGCTGCCCTGGCAGGCGGGGAGCCTGCCGCGTGCAATACCCATTACCTCGAACAAGGAGTTTCACGTGAGCGATTTCGACAACGTCACCACCCCGCCGCCGCCGGTGAGCGCCCCGGCACCGGCCGATCAGCGCACCATGGCGCTGGTGGCCCACCTGCTGGGCATCTTCACCTGGTTCCTCGGCCCGCTGATCATCTGGCTGATCAACAAGGACGACAGCAGCAAGCGCTTCGTCACCGACCAGGCCAAGGAAGCGCTGAACTTCCAGATCACCATCACCATCGCGATGCTGATCTGCATCGTGCTGACCATCGTCATCATCGGCGGCCTGCTGGCGCCGATCGTCGGCCTGCTCAACGTGATCTTCTGCATCATCGCAGCAGTCAAGGCCAACAACGGCGAAGCCTACCGTTATCCGTTCGCCCTGCGCCTGATCAAGTAATCGATCCGCAGCGCTGGAACGAAAAACGCCCGGGATTCCCGGGCGTTTTTCTGTGTCCTGGCGTTGTGCAACCACGCCATGCGTGGCTGCCGGCACGGTCGCTCAGTGGTCCCGCTCAACCGCCAGCTTCGCCAGCGCACGCAGTGCATCTGCCGGCTCGCCATATCCGGCCAGGCCATCGAACATCTGCTCGCTCAGCGTGCGCAGATGCGCCTTCGCCCCGTCCATGCCGAGCAGTGCCGGGAAGGTCGACTTGGCCTGTGCCTCGTCCTTGCCGGCGGTCTTGCCGAGCTGTTCGGAACTGGCTTCGACATCGAGGATGTCATCGCGCACCTGGAATGCCAGACCGAGCGCCGAGGCGACCGTATCCAGCGTTGCCAGATCGGCGGCGGGTGCCTGGCCACACAGCGCGCCCATGCGCACCGCCGCGCGGATCAGTGCGCCGGTCTTGAGCGCGTGCATGCGCTCAAGATCCTGCAGCGGCTGTTGATGACCGGTGGCGTCGATATCCAGCGCCTGGCCGCCGCACATGCCGGCGGCACCGGAGGCGTGGGCCAGCGTCTGCAGGCAGGCCACGCGCAGTGACGCGGGCAGCGGCGCATCGGCGATCAGGCCGAACGCGCGCGTCTGCAGGGCATCACCGGCGAGGATCGCGGTGGCTTCATCAAAGGCGATGTGCGTGGTCGGGCGGCCGCGACGCAGGGCGTCATCGTCCATCGCCGGCAGATCGTCATGCACCAGCGAATACGCGTGGATCAGCTCGACCGCCATCGCCGGCGCGTCCAGCGCGTTCTCGTCGGCGCCGAAAATCCGGCCGCTTGCATACACCAGCAGCGGGCGCATGCGCTTGCCGCCCCCGAGCACCGCATAGCGCATCGCCTGGTGCAGTCCACGCGGGGCATCGGACGGGGAGGGCAGGCTGGCGTCGAGCTGGCTTTCGATCCGGTCGCGCCAACGCGCGAACGTGGCCTCAACCGTCATGGCTGGGCGGGTCGAATGGCACCGCGGTGTCGGGCTGGGCCGGATCGCTGAGCAGGCGCACGCGCAGTTCGGCCTGTTCCAGCGCCTGCTGGCACTGGCGGTACAGGCCGACGCCACGTTCGTAGGCGCTGAGCGATTGCTCCAGGCTCATTTCGCCGGTTTCCATCTTCTCCACCAGCTGCTCCAGCTCTTCCAGCGACTGCTCGAAGTGGGCGACCGGGGAGGTTTCATTGGGGGACTTCTTTGCCATGTGCCAAGTGTGGGCTGCTGGCCGGGCGGGGTCAATTCACGCCGCGCCGGGTGTCCACTGCAACTGCGCGTGATGGGCCAGCAGCCACGGTTGCAGGGCCGCACCGATAACCCGGTCACCGGCGGCCAGCAATGTGTCCTCGTCGAACAGCAGCGGCAGCTGGCGACGCTGCCACGGCGGCAGGCCCTGCTGCTGCAGCAGGTCTTTGAGCGCATGGGAATGCGTGCGCCCGGGCAGCTGGATGCGCTCGCCGCCGCGGCGTGCGCGGATCTGCACCGGGCTATCGAAACCGGCGTCCGTGCCAAGCAGGACCAGCTCGCCACCGTCTGGCAATGCCAGCGGCGCGCGGCCATCCCAGTGCACGCTCCAGTCGGCCGGCAAGGCCAGGCTGGCCGAGAGCAGGTGCAGTTGGCCGCGCCAGCGGCGGATGCGTGCCCCCTGCCAGGCGAACTGCGCATCGGCGTGGTGGGCAGCCGGGAGCAGCTCGCGTTCGACCGCCTCCACGCCCGCTGCCGGCAGCGGCGGCAGGCCACTGCCGCGCACCCAGTGCCGCAGCAACCGTGCGCGGCGCTCGAGCGGCTGGCGCAGCAGCCGCGCGCAGTCGATCACGCCGGGGCCGACGCTGCAGCGTTCCAATGCGTCGCGGTCGGCACTGTCGAGCAGGTGCTGGGACTGCGCGCACAAGGCGGCACTCCGGGCAAATGCCGCATCGGCCTGCGGCCAGCGCTGGCGCAGTTGCGGCAGCACGTGCAGCCGCAGGAAGTTGCGATCGGCGTCATCGCTGGCATTGCTGGGATCTTCGATCCACTCCAGCCCCTCGGCCTGCGCATGTGCGCGCAACGCACTGCGCGGAACCTCCAGCAAGGGCCGCCACACGGTGCCGGCGCCAAACGCGCTGGTGACCTGCATGGAGGCCAACCCATCCACGCCGGAGCCGCGCAGCGCACGCATCAGGAAGGTCTCGGCCTGGTCATCGCGGTGATGGGCCAGGGCCAGGTGTTCACCAGGCAGCAGCTGCGAAGCGAACGCCTCACGGCGCGCATGCCGCGCGGCGGCTTCCAGGCCTTGTCCCTGGTGACGCGGCACCTGCACGCGGATCACCCGCAGCGGGATGTTCCAGCGCGCACAGAGCTGCGTGCAGTGCACGGTCCAGGCGTCAGCCTGTTCCTGCAGGCCGTGATGGATATGCACGGCGCGCAGGCCGGCCGTCCGCTGTGCCGGCGAGGTGGCCAGCCAGTGCAGCAGGACGGTGGAATCGAGCCCACCGCTGAAGCCGACCAGCACAGGGTGGACGACAGAGGGCGGTGGCGGCAGCAGGGAGGTCATGGGAAGTGCGATCTCAGGCAGACCGGCAGTATCGGTGCTGCGTGGCGACGTTGCCACGCGGGAATCACGGTGTGCCGGCATCCATCGCCGGGCGCCCCTGCCGATCGATGCGATACCAGGTGCCGCCAACCATCGCGATGTGGCCGTGGTCGTCCGGCGTGCCCGGACGGCAGCCTTCGCAGACGCGGGCCACCCCGTCATCGAACGCCCAGCCAAAATCGAACGTGCCCGGAAAGGCTTGGCGCAGCTGGGTATCGAAGTAACCGATGCGCTGCCCGACACGCCCACGCACCAACCCCTCCACGACGTAGTCCGGGCCGTTGTCGAAGGTGATCACCGGCAACTGACGGCCATCGGCACGGACGTAGTGGAATCCACCGCCGGCGTACACCGCTGCCAGCCCGTCCCGATCGTAGGACAGCGACGCCAGGGACGCCGCGTCGAGTTCCAGATGCCCATCGAGCCACTGGCAACCGGGCAGCGGCTGCAGCCCATCTTCCTGGGTCAGGGCGGTGCAGCCGGTGCCGGCGCCGGTGCCGGTGCCGGTGTCGGCGGCCAAGGTCAGCGGCGATGCGAACAGACCGGCCACCAGCAGCAGGGGCCGCGCGAGGCGGCCCCTGTTCGCTGCATTGCGACGAATTTGATGCATTACTTGCTGTCGCCCGCCTGGCGCTCGAACGCGGTCGGCTTGGGCAGCTCGACCGGCACGCCCTTGGCATCGCAGGTGCCGGCTTCGCACAGGCGCTGGCGCAGGCGCGGGGTGGCCTGCACGATCATGTGGTAGATCGCGTTCTGCTCCATCGTGCCGCGGACCGCCTTGCTGCCCGGGCCACGTGCCCAGATGCCGACGTCTTCGCCGCCATGCGATTCGCTCTTGGCCGGGACCAGCGCTTCCTGCATGTAATCGGGATGCTCGGTATCCACCGCGGTCAGGTCCGGCCGACCCGTGGTCGGATCGAAGCTGCTCGGGTTGTGCGGGTAGCGCTTCGGGCCGACCGGCTGCTGGTTGGTGGCACCGGTGTAGCCCGGGCCGTTGGCGTAGGTCAGCGTGGTGTAGGGCAGGCCGAGGCCGTCGCGGGCCAGGTCCAGCTTGCCGGCACCGTCTTCGCCCCCCTTGTCCTTGACCTTGCCCAGGATCGGGTTGCCACGGGCCGGGTAACCGACGAAGTTCAGGGTGTGGGAGTGATCGGCGGTGACGATGATCAACGTGTCCTGGTCGGAGGTGGCCTCGACCGCGGCGCGCACCGCATCGGACAGCGCCACCGTATCGGTCAGCGCCCGGTAGGCGTTGCCGCTGTGGTTGGCGTGATCGATGCGCGCGCCCTCGATCATCAGCACATAGCCTTCCTGATGGCGCGACAGATTGGCGATCGCCGCCTTGGTCAGCTCGGCCAGGCTCGGCTCACCGGCCGGGTCGTCCTTGCGCTCGGCTTCGTAGCGCATGTGGTCCGGCTCGAACAGGCCCAGGATGGCCGGCGCATTGGCCGCCGCCTGCAGCTGCCTGGCGTTCCATACGTACGCGCCCTGCGGGTGCGCCTGCTGCCATTCGGTCACCAGGCTGCGCCCGTCCAGGCGCTGGCCGACCTTGTCGTCGTACTCGGGATCGCGCTCTTCCACCGTGGTGAACTCACCGCGTCCGCCGCCGAGGGCGACCAGCGGGCCGCGCCCGAAGCGCGAGGTCGACAGCAGCTGCTGGGCGATGTCACGGCAGCCGGCGGCCTTGGCCTCTTCCGGCACATCGGTGTCGTTCTCCCAGTTGCGCTCCGGCGAGTGCGCGTAGGTCGCTGCCGGGGTGGCATGGGTCAGGCGGGCGGTAGAGACCACGCCGGTCGCCATGCCGGCACTGTCGGCCAGCTGCAGCCAGGTCAGCAGGCCCTTGTCGAGGCTGTCGGCGCAGTCATTGCGGGTGCCCGCGCTGACGCCGATCGCGCCCATGTGGGTCTTCACGCCGGTGGTGATCGCGGTCATGGTGCCCGCCGAATCCGGCGTCTGCGAATCGGTGTTGTAGGTCTTGCTGAACGCCGTCGCCGGGAAGCGCTCCCAGGACAGCAGGTTCTCCTCGCCCGGGTGCCCGTTGCGCTGCCCCTCGAAGATGCGCGCCGCCGCCACCGTGGTCAGGCTCATGCCGTCGCCCAGGAACAGGATGACGTTCTTGGCCTTGCCGTCCATCGCACCGGTGCTGGCCGCCCGTGCCGCGCCGCTGCGGTACCACCACTGCGGCGTCTCCCCAGCAGGGTGGGCAATGGCCGGCACATCGACCTGGACCGCGCCGGCAGAGGCGCTGGAGGAGGGAGCGGTACTGGCGCAGGCGCCGAGCAGCAGGGTGGTGACGGCAGCCACCAGGGGCGTGAAACGGAACATGGATGAATGAATCTCACATGTGAAACGGGCGTTCATTATGCAGAACGCCGCAAGGCACGCCGATGACACGCTGATTTTCCGTCCACGCCTCGTTCCGCGGCCCGGCTTGGGCTAAGGTGCCTAGCTGTCAAATCATCTCTGGAACGCACATGAAGCTGGTCTCTGCCTGGCTGCGGATCCCCTTCTGGCAACGGGTCCTCGGCGGCTTCGTGCTGGGCGCACTGGCCGGCTGGCTGCTCGGCCCGGCGGCCGAAACCTGGTTCGGCCCCCTCGGCGATCTCTACGTCACCCTGATCAAGATGATCGCGGTGCCGCTGGTGTTCTTCGCCGTGATCAACGCCATTTCCTCGCTGCACGGGCAGAAGTCCGTGGCGGCACTCGGCGGGCGCACCTTCCTGTGGTTCATCATCACCGCGGCCCTGGCCGTGTGCGTGGGGCTGGGCGTGGGCACCCTCATGCAGCCGGGCAGCGGCGCGCTCAGCCTGAGCATGGACCACAGCTACACCCCGCGCGAAGTACCCAGCGTGATCAAGGTGCTGATGGATGTCGTGCCCTCCAACGTGTTCTACGCGTTGACCGGCATCGGCACCCGCGTCAACGCCGCCGGTGAAACCGTCCTGGCCGCCGGCCGCGGTTCGATCCTGCCGGTGATCTTCTTCGCCGGCCTGCTCGGCTTCGCCATGGTCAAGCTGGGCGACAAGGTCAGCGAAGCACGCAAGCTGACCGGCCAGATGAGCGACATCATGATCCAGGTGACCCGCTTCGTGCTGGAGATCACCCCGCTGGGCACCTTCGGCCTGATCGCCGGCCTGGTCGGCAGCTATGGCTTCGAGAAACTGCTGCCGCTCGGCAACTTCGTCCTGGCCCTGTACATCGCCTGCGCGCTGCACATCGTGGTGGTCTACGGCAGCCTCCTGCTCATGCACGGCCTGAACCCGCTGAAATTCTTCCGCGGCGCCGCCCCCGGCATGCAGGTGGCCTTCGTCAGCTCCTCCAGCTTCGCGGCCATGCCGGCCGCGATGCGCTCGATCACCCACAACCTTGGCGTCAACAAGGACTACGCCTCCTTCGCCGTCCCCCTGGGTGCCAGCATCAAGATGGACGGCTGCGGCGCGATCTATCCCGCCCTGTGCGCCGTCTTCATCGCCCAGTACACCGGCGTCCCGCTCACCCCCGAGCAGTACATCGTCGTGCTGATCGCCTCGGTCCTGGGCAGCTTCGGCACCGCCGGCGTCCCCGGCACCGCCGTGGTCATGGCCACCGTCGTGCTGAGCGCGGCCAACCTGCCACTGGAAACCATCGGCTACCTCTACGCGATCGACCGCATCCTGGACATGATGCGCACCATGACCAACGTTACCGGCCAGATGCTGGTCCCGGTCATCGTTGCCAAGGAAACCGGCCTGCTCGACCGCGCGGTCTACGACAACCCATCCACCAACTTGGGCGTGGATGAGGGCGAAGAACGAACGTCCTGATGCAGGCACGAACGCAGCACCCAAAGACCGGCGAGAGCCGGTCTTTTTTTTGGTTCTTCACCCAACTCCGGGGAAGGCCGCCCGGATCTTCAGGAAGAAGTACGCGTCATCTCGGTATCCGTAGGCAACGCGCTTGATGACCTTGATCTTGTTGTTGATGCCTTCCACCAGGTTCGTCCCGAGCGGCCATCGGCAGTGGGCCAGGATGCCCGGGAGATAAGGCTGCAGACGGCGGACAAAGATGCGCAGCGGCTCCAGCCCGCTTCGCAGGGCGCGATGCTTCCATGACCGCCAGGCCTTCTCCGCCCAGCTCTGGCTTCGGTAGCGCCACAGCTGCTTCAGGTCGTCTTTGAGCAGATAAGTGGTCAGCAGGGCTTTGTTGGCGGCCAGCAGCTCCTCGAGTTGGACGCGCTGCTCGGCCGGGACGTTTTGCCGGTTGCGCAGCAGGAGCCAGCGCGAGGTCTTCACCACCCGTCGCGCGGGCTTGTCGGTGCGTAGGCGATTGGCCTCGTCCACCCGCACCCGATCAATGACTTCGCGCCCGTACTTGGCCACGACATGGAAGAGGTCGTAGACCACTTCAGCATTGGGGCACTGGGCTTTGACCTCCACATCAAAGGCCGAATTCATGTCCATTGCTACGGCTTGGATGCGTTCGCAACCGACCCTGCCGAGTAGTTCAAAGAAGGGACGGATGTCAGCGCGGCTGCGTCCTCGGCCGACCCAGAGCACGCGCTTGCGCGATGGCTCGACGACCACGGTGGCGTAGCGATGCCCCTTCTGGATCGCAAACTCGTCCATCGCGATCACGCGTACGTCCGATAGGTCCACTGGGCCCAGCGTCTGCATCAGATGCCTGAAATCAAGCGCTTTGACCGTCTTCCAGTCCAGACCATGCCACTTTGCGGTGGCATGGATCGAGGTGGTGGCGCACATGCGTGCCACGCTCTGCGCAAGCCGTTGCGTTACCCGGGCATGCCGCTCCAGCCAATCCAAGTGCTCCAGTTTCGGCCCGCAGCGAGGGCAGGCCAGCCGCTGCCGCTGGACTTCCAACTCCACCGGCTCGTCGAACACGGGCAAGTCACGGATGCGCCGGAGCGTCTGGTCGTGGATGGCCACGACCCACTTGCCGCAGCCACTGCAGCGTCGTCGGCGGCGTGAATCAGGCAACAGCGAAAGCACCAGCCACGTGGCTCCGCCACGTGCCTCGCGGCGCCATCCATCCAGGCGATACCCCGCCCAGCCTCCCAG
This sequence comes from Stenotrophomonas sp. BIO128-Bstrain, assembly GCF_030128875.1. Lineage (NCBI taxonomy): Bacteria > Pseudomonadati > Pseudomonadota > Gammaproteobacteria > Lysobacterales > Lysobacteraceae > Stenotrophomonas > Stenotrophomonas sp. BIO128-Bstrain. Next base: position 628,854 of record NZ_CP124620.1, read on the forward strand.
CAACGGCATACAATCCAGCTTGGCCACGGCCGGCCTCGGTTTGTTTTCTCGACAACTACAAATCTAGCTGGTCGGCCGTGCGCCTTCTCCCCTCAGATGGGAGAAGAACCTTTTTTTTCCGCTTTGGGTGTCCGCGAGCGTTACGCCCCGAAGCGACCGGCAGGCCCCTCGGCAAATGTCCCCCGGCCGCCGCCTGGCGGCGACGGCCTCCTCCTTGATTTTGCCCAGGAGCCTACCGGCCGCTTCGGGGCTCGTGCGCGGTGGTAGGCGTACTGCAAACATGTGCTTGCTGAGGGGGGCGCCAGTGGCTGGATACGATGGGCCTCGCTGCGCTTGTGGGCGAAATCAAGGAGGAGGGGACGGCCGCAGGCCGGCACCGGGGGACATTCGCCGACAAGCGTAGCGAGGCCCAGCGCTCGACACACCGGCCGCCCCCGCCAGTGAACAGTTGAAGCGTTGCGCGCGCCAGGCAACCACCCTGAATCCGCACCGTAAACCCCTGTATCACCCGGTGTAACACCCGTGATACACCCGCACCGCGTCTACCTGTCAGCAACGCGTGATCACCGCACCGACCCATTCATTCGCCCAAATGCCAACGCCCCTGTAACAGCAATGTTGCGTGCGACTAACCCGAACCGCACGGAAAGCTAGGATGCACGGGCGTCCAGAACTTGGCACGAATGCTGCTCCACCCCTCCGCATGTCATCGGAGGTCGCCATGGACAGCGTTGCCGCACACCGCACACGACACACCACCCTGTGGCTGCTCGCCGCTGCACTCGCCGTGCCGGCCGCCGCCAACGCCTCTGGCGCACGCCAGGGCGTCAAGGCCCAGCCCGGCGAAATCGTCCTCCTGCGTGACGTCTCCGCACGACCGGCCTATCGCCCCGCACCTCCGGGCATGGCCCTCATCGCAGACCCCTCGCCGCGCCGCGAAATCGGCCACGCTCTCGGCACCTCCACCGGCATGGATGAACTCAGCGATGACGATTACGCCTCGCTCGGCTCCAACACCGGTGCCGGCATTCCGCGCAACGCCACCACCATCGAGCGCGTCACCGGGCATACCGTCAACGGCACGCTCGGCAAGGTCACCGACAGCGGCATGCTGTCCAGCGGCCAGTTCAGCAACACCATCGGCGGACCCATGGGCGCGGTCGGCAACGCGACCCGCGGCATTGGCGACCAGGTGCGCGGTGCGCTGGCCCAGTTCCCGCTCGGCCAGCCTGCGGGCGGGCCCGGCAAATGAACACCGTCCTGCGCACCGCACTGCTCACGGGCCTGATGCTCGCGCCGTTGGCCGCGCATGCCCAGCAGGGCAACGACTACGCCGCGATGCTGTCCTATCTCAACCAGAGCCGCATCGACGGCCGCACCCTGGCCGGCGCCGATGGCGCCATGACCGTCAACATGGCCGCCGGTGATCTCAACCAGCAGGCCAACCTGATGGGCATCGCCAACGGCCGCAACGCCCACATCAATGTCGATGCGCGCCAGCAGCAGTCCAACAACCTCAGCATCAGCGACACCGCCATGGACGCCAGCGCCACGATCGGCGGCCAGGCACTGAACGGCGCCAGCGGCGTCGCATCGATCAACCAGGCCAGCGGCAATGGTAACGCGACGCTCAACGTCGTCACCGCCACGCTGGCGCAACAGGGCATACGCGAAACGAACGACGAGGCCTTGGCCGCGTCGGGCGCGCTCGCGTCAGCAGGGGGGCAGGGGGCCGTCAACAGCGGTCGGTCGGCCGGAACTCGCAGGGTGGCGGTCGAAGCCTCCGCACTGCAGGGATTCGACGGCGTCCTGCAACTCAATCAGATCGCGGGATCCGGCAACGCCACCGCAAACCAACTGAGCATTTCGGTGCAGTCCACCCCGTGAGTAGTCACATCCACCCGATTGTCTGTGATGAGAGAGAGGGCACCATGAACACCAACATGAAACGGACCGTACTGGCCATCGCCGTCGCCGCTGCATCCGCCTCCGCCGGCGCCAATGGCTGGGGCAATGACCGCGACAACCAGAACCAGAGCGCCAACATCAACCACCTGCACAACGTGGCTGAAACGCGCACCAACACCAACACCGATACCAACACCGAAACCAATACCACCACCAACACCGATACCGATTCGCGCACCTGGAACCGGACCTGGAACAACACCCGCAACAACAACAGCACCACCAACACCACCATCAACGACAACGTGACGAGCAACACCAACGTCACCAGCAACCGCAACGTGACCAGCAACCGCAACGTCACCGAGAACGTCAACAAGACCAGCAACATCCAGGCTGACGAGCGCCAGGAAAAGAACAACCACGGCGTCGACGTCAACATTGAAAAGGACCTGCGCCTGAGCTCGGATATCAGCTTCTCGGGCGATCCGGAAATCACCGGCTCGATCGACATCGATTCGGCCGCCATCGCCGTCATCGACAACCGCCAGTCGGTCACCAACAATCTGGCCGGCAACAGCCTGGTGACCAACAGCGCCTCGATCGCCGACGACGTCGGTGCCGATGCCTCCGGCAACCTGGGCTTCAACGTCGCCGCCGGTGACAACAACGCGCAGGACAACGCCGCCTCGCTGTCCGCCGCCGATGCCTCCTTCAGCTTCGGCATGGCCGATGCGGAAGTCTTCGTCAACCAGTTCGGCGGTGGCAACACCACGATCAACTCCGGCGTGACCAACGCTGCGGGCCTGGGTGGCAATGCCTTCAGCGGTGCGTCGGGCAACATCGGCGCCAACGTCGCTTCCGGCAACAACAACGAGCAGAAGAACGCGCTCGCCGCATCGGTCGCCACCAGCGCCTATGCGACCTCGAGCATCAGCTCCAACCAGGTGTCCTCCGGCAACACCGTCAGCAACGCCGGCTACCTGCAGTCGATGACCGACACCGTGGACGTGAACCTGAGCGGTCGCGTCGCCGGCGCCACGTTGGCAGTGGGTGCGGGTCGTTACAGCGGCACGGGTAGTGCCTACCAGAAAGACAACTACTACCTGGACAGCTGGAGCGGCGCGCTGGATCACCCGAGCGGCAGCGCGAACGGCCACATCGATCTGGATAGCGATATCCAGAATGCCACCGCCAACCCGAATCGTCCGGGCGTGGGCGGCATTGCCTTCGATACCGATGAGCGCGGCACCAGCCAGTTCGTCGAACTGGGCGTGGCCGATCTCTACGCGAGCCTGAGCGGCACCGTCTCCACCACCCGCTGGGTGAACGTGGATGCGACCAACACCGCGGCGTTGTCCGGCAGTGCGTTCTCCGGCGCCTCCGGCAACATCGGGGTGAACGTGGCCTCCGGTACCGGCAACCTGCAGGCCAACAGCCTGGCCCTGGCGGTTGCGCAGCCCTCCACCGGCGGCGGTGGCGGCGGCGGTCCGGAACAGTAAGAAGGTTGTCCGTTTTCGCAGGCAGTACGCGTTGAGCGCAACAAACCCGGTCATCCGCCAATGACCGGGCTCCCCGGGAGCCCCTGTCCCTTCTCCCCCTTGGGGCAGGGGCTCCTTCCTGAGCCGGAGTAGACCATGTCCACACGTATGCGCACCTGGATGCTGGCCTGGGCACTGTCGATGCTGATGATGCCCATCGGGCTGGTGCGGGCCGGCGACATCGGCTTCAGTGGTGTGCTGCCCAACGGGGCAGTGCTCACCCAGCGCGTGGAAAGCATGCAGGAACGGCGCTTCCGCAATGTCGTACGGCAACACACCGATTACAGCTGTGGCGCCGCTGCGCTGGCCACGATCCTGCGCTACGCCTACCACCTGGAGGCGGATGAGGGCACGGTGATCGAAGGGATGATGGGGGTCTCGGATCCACAACTGGTGCACCAGCGTGGGTTTTCGCTGCTGGACATCAAGCGTTATGTCGAATCGATGGGCATGCGTGGACGCGGCTACCGCGTCAATGAAGAGCGCCTGCGCTCACTGCGCGTGCCCGGGCTGGTGCTGATGGATGTGCGGGGCTTCCGCCATTTCGTGGTCCTCAAGCAGGTCCGTGGCGATGTGGTGGATGTGGCCGACCCGATCCTGGGCAACCGCAGCATTCCCGTCAGCGAATTTCTCCAGGCGTGGCCGTCGCGCGCCGTGTTTGTCGTGATCGGCAGTGACTTCGATCGCAACACGGTGCTGCTGCAGCCCGTGAACGGCCGAGTGCCCGTTCGCTGTACGCCAGGCAGGGACCGATCACCGACGCGGAACTCGTCGATTTCGGATTCACCCATGCCGATCTGTTTTAAGGAGGCAACATGAACATCGCAACCTGGACGCCCGGCATCGTGCTGCTTGCCCTGCTGGGCATCGCACCGGCACATGCCGACGACAGCCGGCCCGGCAAGGGATTGAGCGAAATCCCCGATCCGGAATTGAACCTCATGCGTGGCCGCTACACCGTTGGTGGCAACACCGTGGCGTGGTTCGGGGTCACCATGGTCTCGCAATGGCAGACCGCCGGTGGGCAGTCGGCACAGAGCGCGCTGAAGCTGGGCATGGACTTCAGCCACGGCGGCAACGCGCCGAAGATCAGCTTCGCGCCCAGCGTGAGTGTCACCGCCGCGGATGCGCCACTGCCCGTGACACCCGGGCGCAGCGTGGACGCCAGCGGCCTGCAGAACGTGGCCGGCCTGAGCCAGAGCATCCAGGTCGCCGGTGACGGCAACCTGGCCAGCAACGCCACCCAGCTGACCGTGCGCGATGGCACCGCGCCAACGCCCACCGGCGAAGGCGTGAACCTGGCCAGCGTGCACCAGGGCGGGGTCAGTGCGCTGGCTCAACTGGAAGGCAACACGGCCAAGGTGCAGTTGCAGATCGAGGGTGTCGGCGCGGTCCAGCAATGGATCCGCAACGGCAGCGTCGGGCAGAGCATCGCGCTGGGCAGTGATGGGCAATCGGTCACCAACCGGCTGCAGATCGACCTTGTCAGGCAGTCAATGGCCAACAACGTGCCGCTCAACCAGAACGTGGCGCAGGCGATGACGCTGGTACGCGGGGTAGGTATGGGGCCGGGCCAGTGATCCATCGGCACGGCAGGGGGAGCGTCAACACAACAGTGGGCCAAGGCAATGCACACGATGATCCGCGCAACACCGCTGGCGCTGGCGGCGCTGGCACTGATGGCGGCTGCGTCCGCCCAGGCACAGGCGCAACAGCCTGCGCCGGTTGACGAGGCCGACGTCAAGGCACTGATGGCGCAGCTGGAAAGCCTCAAGGCCAACTACGCGCAGGAAGTACGTCGCCTGCGCGAACTGGACATGCAGGTGCAGGCCATGCAGGCACGGCTGACCGGCAAGACCGCGCCGGTGGCCTCCAGCGCGCCTCCCCCGCAGCAGGCCCTGCCGGCGGGCACCCCGGCCGCACCGGCCAGTGCCGATGGCTATGCCAGCTCGGCGGCCGAAGCGCAGCAGGCCAAGCAGGAGTCGCGGCGCAGCGTGGATGATGTCAAACAGCAGCAGGCCGCACTCTTCAGCCGCCGCTTCACGATTGAAAACAGCCTTTCCTACGCCCGCTACGACCGCAAGCAGCTCAGCCTCAACGGCTTCCTGGCGCTGGATGCGATCTTCCTCGGCAACATCGCCATCGAGAACGTGGAGTCGGACACGCTGACCTACAACGTGGCCGCGCGCTGGGGCATCAGCCCGCGCCTGACCTTGAACCTGGACGTGCCGTACCTGGCGCGCAAGACGGTGTTCCAGAAGGGCGGTGCCGGTGGCTCGGCCGCGGCCATCGCGCAGGAAGAGACCACGGGAAACGGCATCGGCGACGTTGGCCTGAGCGCCAACTACCGGCTGTTCGCCGAACGCGGGCGGCTGCCCGAGACCGTGCTCACCGTGGGCGCGACCGCGCCGACCGGGCGGGCGCCGTACGGGCTGGACTGGAAGGTGCTCGAGCGCGATGACGATGACTTCATCCGCTTTGCCGTGCCCGAGCAGCAACCGACCGGCAACGGCGTGTGGCAGGCCAACGTCGGCCTGTCGGCCGTGAAGACCGCCGACCCGGCGATCCTGTTCGCCAACATCGGTTACATCCATTCCTTCCCGCGCAGCTTCGATGACATTGATGCCAACCCGGACACCACCAACCCGGGCGACGTGAAGCTTGGAGGCTCCTATTACTTCGGCGCCGGCGTGGCGTTCGCGTTCAATGAGCGCACCAGCCTGAGCATTTCCTTCAGTGACAAGCTGAGTGCGCGTGCCTCCACGCGCTACAAGAACGGGCAGTGGTTGAAGGTGATCGGCAGCGACGCCAATGCAGGCACGCTCAACCTGGGCATCACCTATGCGCTCAACCAGAAAACGACCCTGGTCAGCCTGCTGGGTATCGGCCTGACCCCGGATGCGCCGGACTTCACCCTGGCCTTCAAAGTGCCGTACAGCCTGTGAGCGCGACCGCTCACACGCTGCACCCTGCGGCTCAGCGCAGTTCGGGCAGCGCGAGCTGGTGCTTGCGGCACAACCGGTAGACCGTCACCCGCGAGACCTGCATGTGACGGGCGCAGGCGGTGACGTTGAAATCGTGCTGGCGCAGTGCATGCAGCAGCGTTTCGCGTTCGGCGACCTGCTTTGCGCCGTGCAGGCCGCGTTCGGTGCTGGCCAGAAGCGGCTGACTCAACTCCAGGTCCGCCGCCGTGATCAGCTCGGCATCGCTGACGATCGCCGCACGCTGGACCCGATTGAGCAGCTCGCGCACGTTGCCCGGCCAGCCGAAGCGTTCGAGCGCCTGCACCGCCTCGGCCGTGAAGCCGCGCGCGCGGGTGACATGGCGATGCCGGAAGCTGCTGAGGAAATGGTGGGCGAGCAGTGCGATATCACTGCCGCGCTCACGAAGCGGCGGCAACGGCAGGCGCAGCACATTGAGCCGATAGAACAGGTCGCGACGGAAATGGCCTTGTTCGACCGCCTTCTCCAGATCCACGTGCGTGGCCGCGAGCACGCGTACATCGACCTCCAGCGGCCGGTTGCTGCCGACGCGTTCGACCGTGCCTTCCTGCAGCACCCGCAGCAGGTTGGTCTGCGCATCCAGCGGCAGGTCGCCGATCTCGTCCAGGAACACGGTGCCGCCACTGGCCGATTCGAACAGGCCCAGGCGCCGCGTCGCCGCGCCGGTGAAGGCGCCGCGTTCATGGCCGAACAGTTCGGACTGGACCAGCGCAGCCGGAATGGCCCCGCAGTTCACTGCCAGGAACGGGCGCGCATGCCGTGCCGACAGCGCATGCAGCGCCTGGGCGGCGAGTTCCTTGCCGGTCCCGGTCTCGCCGGTGATGAGCACCGGCAGGTCCACCGGCGCGTACTTGCGGATGGCCGCACGGGTGACCTGCAGCACCGCGCTGTCGCCGATCAGGGACTGCGGGCCATGGGCGGCGGGCAGGGATTCGGCGCCGGCCAGCTGCTGCAGCCGCTGCACGACGCGCGGCAGGTCGATCGGGGCGACATAGGTATCCACGCACGCCGCCAGCAGCGCATCGAGCACCGGCGAGGAGCGCAGCGGCGCAGCAGGCAACAGCGCCAGCAGGCTCATGTGGCGGTGATCGACCAGCAATTGCTGCAGGTGGGCCAGGTTGGCCGGCACCACCGTGCGCAGGTCCAGCAGGCCGACCACCTGGTCGCTGCCGCGCATGCCGATCCCGGCGCATTGTTCGGGGGCCACGCTGCGGACCTGCCAGCCGGCCGCAGCCAGCGTCGCCCGTTCAAGCGCGAGGGGTTGCCCAAACCAGATCACACACCGGGCAGGAAAATCGGGGACAGCCGCCATGCGTCACCTTGTCGACAGGAATCGCGGGCGGTGTCTGCTGCCTGATCGGTTGCCACGGACGTGCCGCCCCACGTCCGGGTCCGTCCCCCGCCGCAGCACGTGTGCGCCGGGCGCGTCGCCGGTCGGGAAAAAGACCGTGACAGAGAAGGGAACGCGGGTTGGGGCGATCAGCGGCCACTGCCGCGGCCCAACGAAAAAGGCCGCTGCAGGGCAGCGGCCTTCGATCCGGTGGTCCCGCAGGGCGGGTCAGAGGTCGACGCGGCGGGCCTGCATGAACTTGCCACCCCAGTAGCCGCTGACCAGGCTGTCCACACGGACGTCCTTGCCAGTGCTCGGGGCGTGCAGGAAGCGGCCTTCACCCACATAGATGCCGACATGGTCCACACGGCCCTTGCGGCCGAAGAACACCAGGTCGCCAGCGGCCAGGGCGTTGCGATCGTTGATCAGCTGGGCGGCGCCGTCATGGGCCATTTCGCGCGAGACACGCGGCAGCTCGACGCCCAGTGCGGTACGGAACACATAGCCGACCAGGCCACTGCAGTCGAAACCGCTGTCCGGCGAGGTGCCGCCCCAACGGTACGGGGTGCCCAGCAGGGTCATCGCACGGCGCAGCAGCGACTGGACCTTGCCGTTTTCGGCGGCGTCGCCGGCCACGGTAATCGCGCCGGTGCTGGCATCGTAATTGGCGAGCAGGCGACTCAGATCGCCGGCGAACATCGCCGAACGGTCCATGAGGGGGATGGTGTCGTTGGCCGCCAGGTGCGGAAGCAGGGCGGCGAGGGTGGCGCTGGCAGCGGCATCGGCCTTGCTGCGGGCCGGCGCATCAGCCTTGGGCTTGGCCGGCGCGGAGGAATCGGGGGCAACAGTGACAGGGGTTGCAGAAGCTTCGGGGGCGATCGTCGGTGCGGACTGCGCCCAGGCCGGAAGGCTGGCCAGGCAGAGCGCTGCAGCGAGGAAAGCGGGTCGGGCACGTCGCCGGGTTGCGGCGGTCTGGCCTTTGCAAGTCAGGTCGTCTGTCGTCACGCGGCGGTCACTGAATAAAAACGATGGGTGATGATGCCGTGTAAGCGCAGTGATTAGGTACAAATTCCGTTAATTTTTCGTTTACAACTATGTGATTCGCGTCACAAATTTGTACCTTACCCCTGTTCAGCTTAGTTAAGGACGCGTTTCGCGCCGGTGTAGTGGTCCTTCCAATAGGGGCCGCCGAGCGAGTCCAGCCGGACCGTGCCCCCGGTGCTCGGGGCATGCACGAAGCGCCCTTCACCCACATAGATCCCGACATGGAAGACGTTGCCCCTGTCGCCGAAAAACACCAGGTCGCCCGGTGCCAGTCGTTTGGGGTCGATCTTCGGCCCCTGCACCGCGGCCAGATCGCGCGAGGTCCGCGGCAGGCGCAGGTCGAGCATTTCCCGGTACACATACGCGACCAGGCCGCTGCAGTCGAAACCGGATTCGGGGGTGTTGCCGCCATAGCGGTAGGGCGTGCCGACCAGTCCGATCGCGCGCATCAGCACCGAGTTGGCAGCCTGCGGATCGTTGGGGGTGACGTTGGGCCAGACCTGGGCCGAGGCGGGCGGCGGGGCCGGGCGGGTGGTCTTGCCGCCGCCGCAGGCGCTCAGCAGGGCGATGATCGCCAGCAGGGCCACGTGGCCGGGCAGGCGGGTCAGGCGCGAAACTGGCGTCATGTGCATGTTGTCCGGATAATGCGCGACCTTAGAAGGCCGTCATGATGGCGGCGTAACCGGCAGGCCACAACCCGCCTCACCCGTCTGCCCTCGGCAGTCTCCAGACCAGAGTTGCGCATGAAGATCGAAAAAGACCGCGTCGTCCGTTTCCATTACACCGTCGCCGAGCAGGGCCAGGAGCCGATCGAGAGCTCCAGGGACCGTGATCCGCTGGCGATCCTGATCGGCCACGGCAACATCATCCCCGGCCTGGAAAACGCCATGATGGACAAGGAAGCCGGCGCCACCTTCGAGGTGGACGTCAAGGCGACCGACGCCTACGGCGAGCGCCGCGAAGGCCTGACCCAGCGCGTGCCCAAGAAGCACTTCGGTACCAGCAAGCTGGTCCCGGGCCAGCAGGTCGTGCTGCAGACCAACTTCGGCCCGCGCGCGGTGACCGTGGAGAAGGTCGGCATGAGCGTGGTCGACGTCGACCTGAACCACCCGATGGCCGGCAAGGACCTGCACTTCAACGTCGAGATCGTCGACGTGCGCGAAGCCAGCAAGGAAGAAATCGAGCACGGCCACGTGCACGGCGACGGCGGCCACCAGCACTGAGTGCTGCGCCCCCTCGTTGATCCAACGGCCCGCTTCGGCGGGCCGTTTTCGTTTCCGCGGCAGGCCGCCGTGCGCACGGCATAATGACGGACCTGGTCAGCGGATTGCCTGTGAACGCAGCTTCTTCTCCTTTGCAGCCGGTGGGCGCGCATGAGCGCATCGCCGTCATCGATATCCTGCGCGGGTTCGCGTTGCTGGGCATCCTGCTGATGAACATGGAGGCGTTCAGCGGTCCGCTGGACCTGTCCTTCACCGGCATCGATCCGCACTGGCAGGGCGCGGACTACTGGGCCGACGCGGCGATCTACGTGCTGGTCCAGGGCAAGTTCTTCACCCTGTTCTCGCTGCTGTTCGGCGCCGGCTTTTCCGTCATGGCGCAGCGCGCCGAAACGGCTGGCCGCGCGTTCGCACCGTTCTATCTGCGCCGCAGCGCCGCCCTGCTGCTGATCGGCCTGTGCCATGCGCTGCTGGTGTGGTCCGGCGACATCCTGGTGATCTACGCGTTGATCTCGCTGCTGTTGCTCGCCTGCCGCGAAGCGCCGCGCAGTTGGCTGCCGGCGATGGGCGCGATCAGCTACCTGGGCGCGGCCGGGCTGGTGCTGGTGCTGGGTGCACTGATGAGTTGGATGGCCAGCATGGAGCACGCGCAGGACCCGCTGCGCGAGGCCATCGCCCAGGCCCAGCGCACGATCGAACTGCAACGGCAGGCGTACGCGCACGGCACGTGGGGCGAGGCCGTCGGCCAACGCCTGCGCGACCTCGGCGCGATGCTCTCGGGCATCTTCGTGATCGGTCCGGAAGTGCTGGGCATGTTCCTGATCGGCAGTTGGTTCGCCCGTAGCGGCGCGCTGGCCGAGCCGGAACGGTTCGCGCGGCTGTATGCGCGGCTGCGCTGGATCGCCCTGCCGGTCGGCCTGGTGTTGATGCTGGGCAGTGCAATCTGGCATCCGTACCAGGCACCAGGCACGCTGGATCTTGCCGGTGGCGTGGCCTACGCCGTGAGTGCATTGGCCGGGCTGCTGATGTGCCTGGGGTACCTGGCCTGGATCGTGCACTGGCGCGCGCGGCTGCAGTTGCTGGCGCCGATGGGGCGGATGGCGTTGACCCACTACATCGGGCAGTCGCTGGTCTGCACCTGGGTGTTCTATGGATACGGACTGGGCGCGTTCGAGGCGATGCCCCGGCTGTGGCAGATCCCCTTTGCGCTGGCGCTGTTCGCGCTGCAGGTCGGCATCAGCCATGTGTGGCTGCGCTGCTTCCGCTTCGGGCCGCTGGAGTGGATCTGGCGCGCGATGACCTATCTGCAGTGGCCGCCGCTGCGCCGGACCTGACCCCGTCGCGCCCAGCCCCTCACGTCTGGATCGCGGCCGGTCATGGCATGCTGGGAATGCGCATGAGCGTCGGCACCGGCGGTTGATGGCAGAGCTGATCAACTGCCCGCGCGCCGGCGATCGATCCTGCCCCTTACCGAGTTGAGCGATGCCAATGACGACGCAATACGACTATGACCTGATCGTGCTGGGCGGTGGTTCCGGCGGCCTGGCCGCGGCTTTCCGCGCTGCGCAGCATGGGCAGCGGGTGGCGATGCTGGAGCCGGGCGAACTCGGTGGCACCTGTGTCAACGTCGGCTGTGTCCCCAAGAAGGCGATGTGGCTGGCCGCCGATCTGTCTGCACGCATCGGCCTTGCCGCGGCGATGGGATTCGATGTCCCGGTACGCCCCTCGCTGGATTGGAAAGAACTGGTGGTACACCGCCAGGCCTATATCGCCAACATCCATGCCAGCTATCTCAAGCGCCTGGACGAGAACAAGGTGGTGCGCGTGCCGCGCCGTGGTCGGCTGGTCGACGCGCACACCGTGGAATGCAGCGATGGTGTACGCATCAGCGCCGGGCACATCCTGATCGCCACCGGTGCGCATCCGCAGCGCCCGGACATTCCCGGCGCCGAGCTTGGCCTGGTCTCCGATGATTTCTTCAACCTGTGCAGCGCGCCCGAACGCGTCGCGATCGTCGGTGGCGGCTACATCGCGGTCGAGCTGGCCGGGCTGCTGCAGGCCCTTGGCAGCCGCGTGACCCTGCTGGTCCGTGGCGAGCGCCTGCTGGAGCGCTTCGATGCGGAACTCACCGGGCAACTTGCCGAGAATCTGCGCCATCAAGGCGTGCAGGTCCACTTCGGCTACCGCCTGCGCGAGCTGCGCCGTGACGGCGATGCCGTTGTGGCGTTCGGGCACGATGGACCCGCGGATGGCCAATTCGATGCCGTGTTCTTTGCCACCGGCCGGCGCGGCAACAGTGCCGATCTCGGGCTGGAGGCGATCGGCGTGGTGGTGGGCGACAAGGGCGAGGTCGAGGTCGATGCGTGGCAGACCACCGCGGTACCCAGCGTGCACGCGGTGGGTGACATCGCCGGCAAGGTCGGCCTGACCCCGGTGGCGATCGCCGCGGCGCGCAAGCTGATGGACCGCCTGTTCGGTGGCCAGCCCCAGGCGAAGATGGACTATGAGAACGTGGCCAGCGTGGTGTTCTCGCATCCGGCGCTCGGCGCCGTGGGGCTGAGTGAAGAGGAGGCGTGTGCGAAGTACGGCGACGTGCGCGTGTACCGCAGCAACTTCCGCCCGATGCTGCAGGCGCTGGCCGACGGCACCCAGCGCAGCGTGTTCAAGCTGGTCTGCGTGGGCGAGGAGGAGCGCGTGGTCGGTGTGCACCTGCTGGGCGAATCCGCCGATGAAATCCTGCAGGGATTTGCGCTGGCGGTGAAGATGGGCGTGACCAAGGCCCAGTTCGACGACACCGTGGCCATCCATCCGACCTCTGCAGAAGAAGTCGTACTGATGCGCTGAAAGCGCGCCAGCGGCGTGTCGCCGCCGAAGCCGCGCCCGGGATCCGGGTAGTGCCACGCCATGCGTGGCAACCGCGCACGAAGCGGCACAGCCTTCCGCAGGCGCCGGGTCTGTCGGTCGGCCGAGCCCTTTCCGCCGTTGAAACAGGCTCGGAGCGCCGTTCCTGCAGGGTCTACCGGGACAGAACACCCGCCGCCAGCATGCGACAATGGCCGCCCCACCTGCTGCCCAGCCGCCTCCGTGCGGCTGTTCGCCGTCCTGATGTCGTCACCCGCTTCCTCGCTCCCCACGTCCTCCAGTCGCACCGCCGCCGGCGGCATCGCCTTGGCCGCGATCGGGGCCATTGCCGCCTCGGGCAAGGCGGTCATCGTCAAACTTGCGTACCGGCACGGGGTGGATGCCACCACGCTGCTGGCACTGCGGATGCTGATGGCCTTTCCGTTGTTCGCGGTGCTGGCGGTATGGTCGGCACGGCGCGCGCCGGCGTTGTCCTGGGGCGACCGCGGGCGGGTGGTGTGGCTGGGCTTCACCGGCTACTACCTGTCCAGCCTGCTGGACTTCCAAGGCCTGCAGTACATCAGCGTCACCCTGGAACGGCTGATCCTGTATCTGAACCCGACCCTGGTGCTGCTGATCAGCCTGGTCCTGCTGAAAAAGCGCCCCGGCCGCTGGCAGGTGGCCGCGCTGGTGCTCAGCTACCTCGGCGTACTGCTGGCGTTCGGCCATGACCTGCAGCTGGAAGGCGGGCGCATCGTGCTGGGCAGTGCGCTGGTGTTCGCCAGCGCGCTGAGCTATGCGCTGTATCTGTTCGGCAGCGGCCAGGTGGTGGCCCGGATCGGCGCGATCCGCCTGACCGCCTACGCCAGCTGCGTAGCCTGCGTGCTGTGCGTGCTGCACTTCGCGGTGCTGCACCCGATGTCCGCCCTGGGCCAGGCACCCCCGCCGGTGTACTGGCTGTCGCTGATCAATGCGACGGTCTGCACGGTGCTGCCCGTGATGGCGATCATGCTGGCGGTGAAGCGGATCGGCTCGTCGCTGGCCGCGCAGGTCGGTATGCTCGGTCCGGTCTCCACCATCGTGATGAGTCTATGGCTGCTCGACGAACCCATGGGAACGTGGCAGATCCTCGGCACGGCCCTGGTCCTGCTCGGCGTGCTGCTGGTCAGCCGGGTCCGCGCGTGAACGCCGCTGCCATGGGCGATGACGCGGCCGCACAGGCACGGGCGCGGATCCTGGCGGTGATCCATGCGATTCCGCGCGGGCAGGTGATGGGCTACGGCCAGGTCGCCGCCAAGGCCGGGCTGCCGGGCAGGGCGCGGCTGACCGCACGCGTGCTCGGCATGAATGACGATCCAGCTCTGCCGTGGCACCGGGTGCTGCGCTCGGACGGCCGCATCGCGATGCGGGAAGGCTCGGCCGGCTGGAAGGAGCAGAGCCAGCGGTTGCGTGCCGAGGGCGTGGTGGTGGAGCGCGGCCGGGTCAAGGGAATGCCGGTGGCCGGTGCCAACGATCTGGATGCCGCCCTGTGGGGGCCGGGCTGACGCTGCCTGCGGGTTGAACGCGGGCGCTGGCGCGCAGATCGCAGCGGGGTGCTGCGGCTATGATGGAGGCAGTTCCAAAGGATGCCCCCATGTTTCCCCGCCTGCCTACCGTCACCAAAGCGTTGCTGATCGCCAACGCCGTGCTGTTCCTGCTGCAGCAGCCGTTCCTGCTCGGCAATGCCACGTTCGAGCCCTTCATGCTGCAGCCCCTGGGCGGCGGCTTCGATCCGTTCTCGCCCGGCGGCAACTTCCAGCCCTGGCAGCTGCTGACCTATGGCTTTCTGCATGGCAGCTTCGGCCATCTGTTCTTCAACATGCTCGCGCTCTTCATGTTCGGCGCGCCGTTGGAACAG